>JAJRWK010000153.1 GCA_024276795.1 archaeon
GATCTCGTGGTGAGAGACCTTAAAGAAATAAACGGTGTGGGAAACACATTGACTCATATCGTTCTCAAAACTGTAAAGGAGAAACCCAACTGTATTTATGGTTCTAAATAGAACAAGCTCGAATAGGATGGGTTCTACCCCCAACCCTGCTGACGAGAGGTTTCTCTCTCCCCTCCCATAGGTTTTTCTGGGAATTAATCTATTTTCCTCCATTGATTTGAAGAAAAGCATTCATCGGTTAGAACAACCATTTTAAACACATAATATTGAGAATAATCAATGGTAAAGTCGGGTTTTTCTCCAATTAGGATAAGTAAGTCATTCCGGTGGATTGTTCTTGCTTTGTTATTAGGATCTAGTGTTTTTGCTACTCAAGCAAATTTTGGAGTGAGCGTGGAATCCAAGCGTATGCCTCTTCAAAGCCAAGACAACGACGTGTACTGGGATGCAGTGTTACACGATTCTAGAGACGGTTACTATCGAAATCCGGGATGGGGAACCACTGAAGGAAATCAAAGAACAGGAGCCGTTCCCGTAGGCACGGACGTCGTTTTAAGAATAAGAACCGCAAGAAACGATTTAACTTCTGTTTCCATTCGCATTTGGGATGGTGTAAACGGTCGAGAATTTTTTATCCCAATGGAAGTCATAGAATCAACAAGTGAGTATGATTTTTGGGAAGGAACAGTTCCCTCTCCAGAAGAGCCAAACGATTACTATTACAATTTTGCCTTAACAGACGGTTCAGACACTGACTATTACAACGACGACAATAATCAAGATGGTGGAACTGGCGTAATGGCTGACTCCCTCAACTTGAATAGCTGGGGCATTGTCTTTTACGATCCTGCGTTCTCTACCCCAGCTTGGCATCGACAGACCATAGGTTATCAGATTTTCCTAGATAGATTCTTCAACGGCGATCCCGAAAATGATGCTGTTGGAGATGGGTCGAGTGGGGATATTCTCTGGTGGGAATGGGACTCAGATGGTGACGGGCGATTCACCAGTAATGACGCCCAGCGCGTCTATGCTGAGAAAAAGAACTGGGGAGAGGAACCGGGAGGAGGTTCTGACTACTTCGGGGGAGACTTTGCAGGGGTCATGGCTAAACTTGATTATTTGAAACAGCTAGGAATTGGGGAAATCTGGTTTAATCCATTTAGCGAAAGCCCAGATAATCACGGTTATTCTGTCGACAATTATCGATCAGTAGATCCCTACTACGGAGCAATTAAAGAAAGGATAAATGGAAGCGTAGTCAATGATTACAACAAAAGTTTAGAGATTTTCAGAGAAATGGTTACGGCTCTTGGAAAGGCAGGAATAAATGTATTTTACGACGCTGTTATCAACCATGTTTCTGCCCAGAGCATCTATTTCCAAAGGTTCGAGAGTCAGACGATGGTGAACCCGGCAGAAGGATTTAATGTTCCTGATCCGTATCCGGATATTTGGGGTGCTTATGAAAGGACTTTTGCCACAGACTACTATGATTGGTTTAAGTTTTATGAGTACAACCACGATTATGATGCGTGGTGGGGATTCAAGAATATTCCAACTCTAAAATATGAACAGACACCCAGCATTGCTGAGGAACTCGTTACAGGGCCAAATTCAATCTTCAAGTTCTGGCTAGAACAAGGGGTGAAGGGTTTCAGACTTGATGTGAACAACGACTATGATGACGGGTATGGTTCAAGACTTGTTAATCAGTTGATTAGAGAAGCAGTGAAATCAATAGATCCGGAAGCCGTTATCATGGGAGAGATCTGGGGCCGAGCAAACACTTGGCTGACAGGCACAATGAATGACGGTGTCCAAAACATGCTTTTCCGCGAAAAAACAATTGACTGGGTCCGGAATTACTACGATCCGGATGAGGACTATGAGAATTTTCTGCTCTCATTACAAGAAAATTACCCACCCCAAGCGTTCTACAGTTTGTGGAACATATTGGGAAATCATGACACGGCTAGAATACTGACCGAGCTGAAAGAGAATGTTGATTTTCTGAAACTCGCAACTGTGCTCCAGTTTACATTCCCGGGTGTTCCCATGATTTATTACGGTGATGAAGTAGGAATGACTGGTGGAGCCGATCCACAAAATCGGGGAACATTCCCCTGGGGAGGTGAGAACACAGACATTCAAGCGCACTACTATAAGTTGATTAATTTGAGAAAATCCTATCCGGTTCTTATCTCTGGTGGATTCGAATTACTCCCCAACGACATGGATGGAGTACTATCTTTTGCTAGAGAATCTGTTAACGAAAAAGATCCGGTTGCAATAACGATAGTCAGCAAACGAAACGAAACGATCCGAACAACAATCGATGTTTCTTCTCTAAGAAGCGTTGAATCAGGCACAGTCTTGATAAATATGCTTAATCCGGAGCAAAGTTTTACGGTGTCTACTAATAAGACTCTTCAATTAGACCTAGATGGCGTTAAGGGCATGATCTTGATGATTGATCAAAATGCCACGCTTTCACAGCCGGAGCCAAGCAAGCAAAAAGGAGGGTTCCTTGTGCTTGAAATCTATTATGTTCCAATTGGATTTCTTGCCATCGTTGCGATAATCAAAAGGAGAAAAGAAAACCCTCAGTAAAACAATAAAGCGGACAGCAAACACGCATTAGTAATTGAGTGGATGTTTTCTACAATACGCGGGTTGCAAGATCCCAAAGGAACATAGCATCCTCGGCATTCATACCACTCTTTTCATTAAATGCTTGAAGATTTTCAAAAGATTTTGCTTCTCTGGCTTTTGCAAATGTTGTTTTCAAAATTCCCGAGATTTCCTCTATTGAGCCTGTCTTAAGAGCTTCGCTAATTTTCCTAACCATCGAAGAGGAGGATTCCCCAGTACATCTACTCTCATCAATGAGGATCTTAACTATGTTGCCCTCGTTTAGCATATTTTCCGGGTTCTGTTCTTTCATTAGATGCGAATCGGAATAGGCTAAGAAATGGTACTTTTCACCAGATTTCATGGGATTAATAGCCCAGGAAACATCGCGATAGAGGGGCTGGTTAATTGGAGACACCAGAACAAAAAGAGTTGCAAATA
>JAJRWK010000154.1 GCA_024276795.1 archaeon
AACAGCGTCAACAGAAGACTCTGGCAGAGGAACAGCCTCATCCAAAATATCATGCAAGTAATGCTTAATGTTTGTTATGCCAAGCATTTCATGATTTCGCCTAGCAGCATTGAAGGCATGCTCCCTGACTTCGAAAGTATGGACTTCTCCGCTTTCCCCAACCGCACGAGCAAGATAAGCAGTCAATGATCCGCTTCCGGTTCCAGCCTCAACAACAATGTCTCCAGGTTTGATATCACTGTAGGTAATGATGATCCCTGCATCTTTGGGATAAATGATTTGGGATTCGTGCTTAAACTTCATCACCCACTCTCGAAGTCTGGGTCGATAAGCAATCACTTTCTTGCCAGTCCCAGACTTTATAATTGTTCCAGCCGGTTTGCCTTCCAATTCATTCAAGTCAAAAATCCCAATATGAGTATGAAGAGTTTTCCCAACACGACTCAGCCATTCCTTTCTCCCTTTGTAAACTAAGAGAACGGGGTCACCTTCTTTAAAATACATACTCGTCATCGTCGCACTCCTCTTCTAATGACCAGTTTCGTCTTACTTCTCGTGATCCCTTTCAAAGCCTGAGTCTTGGTCAGCCTCTGCAAGCAGCTTTTTCAAGGCTTCAGGATTGCCATACTTGATATATGCGATTTTTCTTCGCTCTCTGATCTTTTGAGTAACGATAATATCATACAATCCAAGGGCAAACCCAAGAATAGCACCGCCCAGAACAAGCGCAAAAGTCCATACACCGCTCAAGGCAAAATAAGAAGAAATAAAATATCCAGCCAAAGCAAGGCCGATGATCAGAATACCCATCATCATGGGTCCCGCTGCTTGAAAGGCTTCCGTTACATCTCGCGACATGCTTCTCAAAAACAATAAGCAAACTCTTGTTATTAGCTATTGGAAACATGCAAACAATTCTTGCAAACCATTTACTTACACTGAAATTCTCTAAATACACACGACAGATTAAAGAAACTGCACGTTCGGATAGAAAAAAAGAAAAAGAAGTAAGCAACAATGCCAAATGGAAGTTAAGCCGCGGGGGTAGCCAAGTGGCCAACGGCGGCGGACTCAAGATCTATGGGTGTTTATTCACCCATATCGCGCCAAGAGTAGGATGAGAAATCCGCTCTCATAGGAGTTCATGGGTTCGAATCCCATCCCCCGCACCACTATTACCGTTTTTCTTTGCTTAGTTGCGTTTTTGTTATCCGTCTATCCTGCCTATTTTGGCGCTAAGACATAGTCATACTACTACTTGCTATATCGGGGGATCCTTGGTTTTCAGAGATCCCGAGGGTGTTGTCTTTCTGGTTTTAATGCAAGAAAACATATCGGGATGTGTTATATCATGAACTACAATATTAATTAACCGCTTGTTGAATCTGTACATGAATATGAAAAAGGCGAAGCTATCAGAAAAAACAAGACCAATCGATCACTCAGTCCACGACGAACAAAAGAAAGATAAATACTATAAAATAGCAGAGCAAATTCTGAATGAAGCCCATATTTCAATCAATGGCCCGAATCCTTGGGATATTCAAGTACACGACTCTAGAGTTTTTCGGCGTGTCTTCAAAGAAGGATCTTTGGGTCTCGGTGAATCGTACATGGATGGGTGGTGGGATTGTGAAAAACTTGACGAATTTATCTTTAGAGTAGTCCGAGCCAAGATAGATAAGAGAATCAAGGTTAATTGGAAGATTGTCCTAGGGGTGATTTGGGCCAAACTTATCAATCCACAGTCTAAGAGAAGGGCCTTTCAAATCGGTGAACGACACTATGATTTGGGAAACGAGCTGTTTCAAAGCATGTTGGATAAGCGAATGACCTACAGCTGTGGTTATTGGAAAAACGCCCGGACTTTGGACGAGGCTCAGGAAGCAAAACTTCGACTGATCTGTGAAAAAATTAAACTCGAACCAGGCATGCGTGTTCTGGATATTGGTTGCGGGTGGGGGAGTTTTATCCGATATGCGGCAGAGAACTACGGAGCTTCCTGCGTGGGAATAACAGTTTCAAAAGAGCAAGTTGCTTATTCCAAGACTTATACCAAGGATCTAGACATTGAAGTAAGATTGCAGGATTACCGCGAATTGGATGAAAAATTCGATAGAATCGTTTCTGTCGGGATGATTGAGCACGTTGGATACAAGAATTACCGAACCTACATGAAAGTTGCTAACAAGTGTTTGAAGGATGATGGGTTGTTTCTTCTTCACGCGATCGGTCGTAATACTTCTGACACCAGCTATGACCCCTGGATCAACAAGTACATATTTCCGAACGGGATGCTTCCCTCCTTGAAGCAACTCACGGAATCGTTTGAACACCTATTCGTTGTCGAGGATCTGCACAACTTTGGAGCAGACTACGACAAGACGTTGATGAGTTGGTATGAGAACTTCAACGATTCTTGGCACACGCTCAGTGAACGCTACGATGAAAGATTTTACCGAATGTGGAAATACTACTTGCTATCGTGTGCGGGTGCGTTCAGAGCAAGATCCATACAGTTGTGGCAATTTGTTCTAAGCAAGAACGGAATTCTAGGTGGATATCAACCTGTTTATTAGTCCTCTAGCCACCAGTTTCTATTGATCACCCGTTCTCCATCTAGTAAATTTTGCTGGAGCTAACAAATACTTTACTCGTTTTTGCTTACGAGAAGTGATCCTAGAAAAAAACGGAAAGCCATTCTTGGGAAAAGAACAAGTTATCTTCTTTTCCAACGGGAAAGACGATCACCAAGTACTCTTTGCATGATGCCTTTTCTGTGTTCGAGTAGTCCAAATGCTATGAAGTAAATTGCAACAAGTGAAAGAATGGTCATGAGAATTACTTCATTGATTACTTGGAGTCTTCTTTCTTCGTATAGGCTTATTTTGGGAATGAGGAATAATCCCAAGAAATAGAGAAGAAAATAGTACGCGATAATCACGAATAAACTGGCTTTTGCGCCTAATAGGACTGGGTCCCGATGCTTTCTTATTCGCTCCTTCATCCAGAAATACTCGAAAAACAGTACTTGAGCCAGGAGGAGCATCACTGCTGTTGAAAGAGAATATCCAACCAAGAAATACCCCGCTTCTTTCGAGGTTAAATCGTGGAATTCTCGGATATAGTAAATCATTGGAATCTGGGCTAGGAATCCGTAAAGAAGCTGTAGCACAATGACAGTAATTGTTCGGGGGTGATTCCAGATCGGTTGTGCGCTTGCAGCTAATCTAACTGATGACATCATGTGCGATGAAACAAAACACCATTTCAATGTTACTCAATGTGACGAGGCACTTGAGTTCGTCGTGGGATTAGGAATTGCAGATAAAGAAAGACTCTAGCACAATTTGTGAGGGCTTGTTCTCAGAATCCGATAAGGTTGAGAACTTCTGGAATTGGGATGAGAACGTTCAGTATTAACCCCAAAAAGAACAGAGGAGCGACGAGTCTTGTGTAATGAAAACCAAATGCAATGTACCACAAGGGCCAAACCGGGAAGTCTTCTGGGGGCTCTGAAGGTCGCGGAAGAGAAAACTGTTTGAAAACAAAAATCAGTCTTTTAGCGCTCAACACTACCAGCACTACCCACCAACCAAGCACACCAAGAATAGCTAAACCAATAATATAAACGGGAACCAGCACAACCATTATTTTCAAGAGAATTCTACTGGCACGGTCGCCGATAATGACCGGTAAGGTGTTTATTCCTTTTTCTTTATCTTCTGGATATTTATCAAGATGCTTTGCCACGAGCATCATTCCGACTAACATTCCATACGGCCAACTCGCTAAGAACACATCCCAAGAATAATCACCTGTCATCACATAATATACCCCTCCAATCATCAAGGGACCCCACACAATTGTGTTTGATAATTCTCCTAACCCTCTGTGCTTGAATTTCAGGGGAGGCGCAACATAGCCTATACTAAAGAACAAGCCTGAAAGGGCAAAAATCCAAACATACCAGTGAACAGCCCATGTGAAGAACAAGGCAATTGTAGCATTTATTGTTAAGAAAACAAAAATCGTGGTTACTTGAGCCCTTTTAGAAACAAATCCTTGAAGCAGGGGGTGTGGAGCATACTGAGCACGAACATAATCAACAGTATCTATCCCTTGCAGAACATCGAAAAGGTCGTTTAGCATATTATTGGTTGCGTGAGCTATAAGCACACCAATCCAAGCTATTAGGAAGAAAAACCAGTTTACATCCCGGTAGCCGTGTTTCTCGACAGCGAACAAGGCTCCGATAATAGCTGCATAGGAAGTTAATGATAAAACGCAGGGCCTAATCATCAACAAGAAACGAGAAATCAGATCTATTTCTGCTCCTTCAGGCAGATTGCATGTTTTTATGAGGTGTCTCCATTTTTTGATCTTATCTGGTGATTCACTTAGGGCAGATTTTTCACTTTTCTTTTCTCCAGCAACATTTTGTGCCATTGAGTGAATTTTGCCCAAAATAGTATTAACATTTCGCAAAGCTTCATTTGTACAATTGATTGTTGCTATAATGGTTGCTGAGCATTTTTCTTCCGTGTTGGATTCTAGTTCTGACAAAAGAATCTACAACAGTCATAACAAACAATAATTACCTAAAGAACTATGCGATAGAGAATATGCAAGTGAGTAAAATAACAGGTAACATCATCACTCTTGATCCTAATAATCCTCGCGCACATTTTCTTCGAATTGAACATGAAAAAATACTCTCTCTTAGGGAAAATAACGGAAAAGAAGAGAATGGAGTCCACATAATTATTCGAGACGGTCATGCTTATCCAGCCTTTGTTGATAGTCATTTGCACATTGCATCTCTTGGAAAATTTCTCGACAGCATTGATTTACGAGGAGTTTCTTCAATCAAGGAACTGGCTTTGGCAGTAAAAGAAAAAGTCGAGCAAATATCGCCTGGTGAATGGGTTTATGGAAGAGGTTGGGATCAGGAACGCTTCACGGAGAAACGGTACCCAACACGATACGACATTGATTCTGTTTCTCCTAACAACCCCGTTATTCTCTATCGAGCTTGCCATCACATTTACCTGCTGAATTCAAAAGCTCTTGAAATCTGCGGAATAACAAAAGACACCCCCGACCCGCCCGGGGGAATAATTGATTGTGATCATGAGGGGAATCCTACTGGGATTTTGAGGGAGAAAGCTTACAATGTTCTTGTTCACCCAAAGTTGCCGTTACCATCTCTGGAAGACAAAAAAAGATGGATATCACTAGGTCTTTCACATGCTGTTTCCAAAGGACTCTGCTACGTTCATACCAATGATGCTGATGCGATCGAAGCCTATGAATCACTGAAGCAAGAAAACAAGCTTCCCGTGAGGGTTCTGTTGACTTTGCCCTCAGAAGAACGACACGATGCTCAAAACAAAGGATACATAACGGGAAAAGGCGATGATTTTTTTCGAATTGGTCGTGTGAAATTCTTCGCAGATGGTTCTCTCGGAGGAGAAACCGCAGCACTAAGGGATCCGTATCAAGGAAAACAACACAGTGGTATTCTGATCCAATCAGAAGAAATCCTTGAGCGAGAAGTCAAGAATGCCA
Organism: archaeon; assembly: GCA_024276795.1. Taxonomy (GTDB): domain Archaea; phylum Asgardarchaeota; class Heimdallarchaeia; order Heimdallarchaeales; family JAJRWK01; genus JAJRWK01. Next base: position 5,572 of record JAJRWK010000154.1, read on the forward strand.
TTCATGACGGCTGGGAAGTTGAAATCCATGCTATTGGAGATCGAGCTGCAGATGTTGCTCTCGAAGCAATCCTGAAAGCAAAACGTGAAAATCATGGACCGTCTTTTCGCTATTTAATTACTCACTGTCAAATTACCCCGCCAGACTTGATCGAAAAAATGGCGAAATCCGGGGTTGTAGCAAACATACAACCGATATTTATCAATACTGACATGAAATGGGCATAAGAACGGCTAGGTTCCAACCGATTACAACACAGCTATGCTTGGAAATCCATGATTGAAAAAGGCGTTTTTTGCGCTGGAGGATCGGATGCACCAATTGAACCTGTGAATCCGTTGCTTGGAATTTATGCTGCTTGTTCGAGGAAAAGTATTGAAGGTTCTCCTGAGAGCGGATGGTTGCCTAAACAAAAGCTTTCCATAGATGAGGCAATTCGGCTTTTTACTATTAATGGAGCCATTGCTGGCCACCTAGGCGGAAAGTTAGGGATAATCAAGGAGGGGTATTATGCTGATGTTGTCATCCTGGATCGAGACTTGACGTTTTTGGAGCCTGATGAAATAAAAAATGTGAAAGTAGTGGCCACAATCGTTGGGGGAAGAATTCAATTCCTCGCTCCTGACCATGACCGCCACTTAACTATAGTTCAAAAGGCATCAGAATGACCAGAAATCAAAAGCTACATGGTTTATGTCCTTTTCATGGTTAGTGCCTAGGACTTCACTTTTTACTTTTCGCCTAACTCTCGGTCTCTGTCTCTTCTTAAGAATGAAAAACAGATCTTTAATTGATGGCGCAAAGAATCCCATCTAAGGGTGATCACCTTAGTAGCTTAACTCCAGTTGCTAACATTGAACTTTCTCTCATG
>JAJRWK010000155.1 GCA_024276795.1 archaeon
ATCACAGGAATGTTTGCACGCAGAATTGAGGTCTGGGTGAATCAAGGCGACTTTGTCAAACAAGGAGAAAAGATCGGAATCATCCGATTTGGATCAGAGACTGATCTTTGGGTGAAAACTAATAAAGTAAGCATTGAACCAACAATACAAGTTGGAGACAAGGTTAAGGCGGGTATAACAGTTGTCGGAAGAATACTATAAGATCATTGGCCCAATAAAAGTGAGGAAAAACAAGCTTTTCAAACACATTGCCAATGTTCTCAGCATCGCAAATAGTGCACTGGGACTGCTGGCCATTTATTTTTTAGTCACACATCCTGGGGAACATCGCGTTCTTGTTGCCAAAGTTGTGATCTTGGCCGGAATCTTTGACGCCTTAGATGGTCGCTTTTCCAGAATGAGCACAGAAAAAAATCCTTTCGGCAACATCTTAGACTCTATTGCTGATGGAATTACGTTTGGAGTGGTACCTTTTTTGGCCGCTTATAGTCTAATGTCAAACGTTCCTGCTTACATTGCCTACCCAGTCGTGAGTTTCTTTCTCTTCTGTGCGTTTTATAGGCTAATTCGATTCACCATCTCTCCTACTAAGAGCTATTTCCACGGTGCTCCGACTCCTCTTCCTACGGTCTTGATTATTAGCGCTTATGCGATGGCTTGGCCCACTGGATGGATCATGACAACACTAGCTTTTGTTTCGGCAATCTTAATGATTTCACGGCTTCCTTTCCCATCGCTGAAGGGCCCTCGGGATCCAGTAGAAGAGGTAGCATTTCTGATTGGAAGCATTGGGTTGGCGGGATACGTCCTTATACCTGAGCCCTGGTTCTGGTTTTTCCCTAAATTCTTCTTCTGGTATGTTGTCTTTTACTATACTTACGGTATGTTTCATACTGCATATGTTAAGAAACGACTATTTTCCAAATATTGGGAAGAAAAATAGCAACGATACGATCCTAACGTTCTTCTCTATGCTACCGAATTCCTTATTTCTCATCCTATTATCAGCTGTTTCTTTGTTTTTCATTAGTTTTTGACACTTTTGGAGAAAGCCTTTAATTGCTGATTAAACTTATTGAATTCGAGCACCATGGTATTTCATGCTAACACGTCTGACGACCCAAGAATCTTGAGAGAAAAACTTGCTCAAACTGAGCAACATAATCGAGCGTTACAAGACAGAATCAGAGAATTGCTTCAAGAACTTGGGAATCGGGAAGAACAAATTAAGGAACTCCAACAAGAATTAGAAAAATACCGTAAGGAGCTCATGGCATTTCGAGAAGCTATGGAGAGGGAGAGGGAAGAATCCAACTCCTTGCGTAGCCGTATTCAAGAGTTAGAAAAAGAACTCGCTAGAAAAGAAAGGCAGCTAGACTCTCAAAAAGTGTCTGCCACTACGGGTAGTCGGTCATTAGCACCTATGGAGACCAGTATGCGGTCTGGAAAAACTTCCCTTGAACCTATTCTCCTCTCCGCACTTTCAGGAGCCATTGTTTCTGAATTCATCCCTGATGCGCCCATCGCCCGAGATTACAAAGAAAAACTTCGTCTGGCGTTTGAACAGACCCAAATCCCAGAGTTGCGAATTTTATCTCTCTTTCTTGCTGAACCAAATCGAGTATTTACTTTTGACGATATCGCCAGAATCACTGGTGAGAGTGATTTAGAGTCAAAATTACAAATCTTAGAAGATCTCAAAATCATACGAGAAACCTCAACAGGTCGATACAAATTAGTTCAAGGAGAAATGGAGGAAGAAGTTGTACAGGTATCGCGCTGGGAATCACTCTCCATTGAAGATCTCTTTGAAAACCTCAATAGGTATGTGGAAGTCTCAGACGAAGAAAGCATCATTAGCGCTTTGGAAGAATTCAGAGATGTGCTAATGCAAAAAGAAGTCTCAGCAAGCACAGTCTTCTTCAGTATAAGGCAAACGATCGATTCTCTGCGAAGGGGTTCTGGGACTAAAGAAGACGTGAAACTAGCAATCAGTGAATGGAAGAGCAAACTAATCGGTGAACACGAAGCAATCTAGGTTTCGAACTTCCTCTCATCCACATTATCAGATTGATCCGTGCCCTCTTTACTAGCCTAATCTTGGGCCTGAACTTCTAAGAAATGTCGTAGAAAGAAAGCTCAGTACGTCAAAAGTTAAGAAACAGATCCGCGGTTGCATAATCTCTCTTCGAATCTCATCCTAAGGCAAGAATTCGCTCTCTGGCAGCGAAACTGCTTTTCTGGGTCCCAAAATCGAAACAGAAAAGGGGGTTTGTCGTCTGAGCTCTTCTACAAGAGCATTCATGTCATCAACGCTAGTCTTTCTCATAAGATCTAAAACGGAGTCAAGGTTAGAGACGGATCTATGGTCGAAGTACTCCTCTATTATGTTAAACGCTCGATAAGAAACGGATTCTCCGTTTAGGCTCATAGTACTGACAAATTCATCCGTCCATGAATCGAGGATTTCCTTGTCCCACTTCATGGAAAGAACTTCTTCTAAGACATGGAGTAATGATTCAAGCACTCTTTGGACTTTGGTAATGGATGCTGAAAAACCGACTCCCCAAACCGTGACATCCGGTTGAACATAATACAGTGGCTCAATATCACTTGCAAGACCTCTTCTTATCAAAGTCTTGTATAGTGGGGATCGCTTGCTTGAACCGAGAAAATACGTGAATAAATGCATGATTTTTCCAAAAACACTATCTCCTCTCGGTCCTGTGGTAATTATTTCCCCGTAGACAGTGTTACCCTTGCGATCTATGTAATGGACATCTTTCATAGCCTTAGGATAATCCTCCTCAACGTTTAATGGGGCGGATCTTGTTTTTTCGGATTGGCTAGAAAAAATGGTCTCTATTCGTGTTGAAATGTTTTCCTCTGGAATTCCTCCAACGAGCAAAAGTAAGGATCCCTCGGGAGTGTAATATTCCCTCATGAATTCTTCAAGCTGTTCTTTTGTGATTTTGTTTACGCTTTTTTCGTTTCCACCAATGGGCTTGCCAAAAGAGTGGTTAGGTAGCAAATTCTGCAAGGCTCTGATTGAAAGATACTTGACGGGAGAATCTGCTGTTAGTCTAAGCTCTTCTAGCACCACTTGTCGCTCATGTTCAAAATCCTTGTCAGTAATTATGAGTTCTTCTAACAATTCTTGCCATAAATCTGCTGTCTTTTGGAGATTCTTCGTCGGGACTTTCGAGTAGTAAAAAACTGTATTCCAAGACGTGAATGCATTGCTGTCTGCTCCGAGTCGCGAGAACTCTCTATTGATTTCTTCGGCAGTTTTGGTTCTGGTCCCTTTAAATAGGAGGTGCTCTAGTAGGTGACTTGCTCCTTCTAATCCTGGAGGATCAAATCTCGAACCCGCAGCGAATCCCACACCCAAATAGCTCAGTGTCATGGTTCTTTCAATGTCTAGAATAAACATACGTGAATTGTCTAAGGTTTTTGATGTGAATACCATTTTCTCTACCTCATTGTGCTCAGAGCCATTAGTGTTGCTGTTTGAAGCTCATCCTTCTGTTTTGCGTTTTGGAGAGTTACGGTCATTGAAACTCGTTGTCGAGTTAGAAACGCTTTCATTGTCTTTCTAACTTCTTCGAGAGTAGTCTTTTCTGTTTTTTCTATGATATCTTGCGGGATCCTTTGTTCTCCTGATTTCCTTATTCTCGCTGCAATGAATTGAGCCATTCCTCTTGTTGTCTCAGATGCTGAGTGGAGCTTTGTGATGAGCATCGATTTGTGGGCTTCAAAGTCTCCGATTTCAACGGAGCTATCCACGAATCCAATGAGGATTTTGAACATTTCTTCTACAAGAATGTTACCGTTCTTGGGAGAAGAAACCGCATCTAGAGTCAGGAGGGAATAAGGTGCAAAGCTTTGAATGTTAGCACCAGCATAGTAACAGAGCCCCTTCTCCTCTCTAAGCAAACGATAAAGCGGTGAATCAGTGTCTCCCCCAAGAATTGTTCCTGCTATCAGGAAATTAGTCAGAGTAGGAAGATCTTGTTCACTAGGGCCTAAAATGGCAATTGAATAATATCCTTGTTTGGCTAGTTTATTCGGAATGAGGTTGAAAGGCAATGGACGGGGAGACTGAGAGGGCAGAGGATCTTGTTTGGATAGGGTGTCAAACTGTAGGTGCATCAATTCTTCAAACCATTGCTTGATCCTGTCTTGGTTTATAATCTCTTCAGGGCCAACTACAATGGGTAGCCAAACTTGTTCTTTAAACAGTTCTCTCTGTCTTTGTTCCAAGTCTTTAGTGATTATCGATCGAACTTCACTGACTTCTCCCAAGACAGCATTAGATAATGCGGTGTGCCTAAAGGCGTTATTCACAAGATCATATCGATGTCTGGATGAGGGCTGTGAATCTCTTCTCTTGGCATCCTCAATTAGGAGTTGCTGTTCCGAACGGACAATTCTTTTCCTAAAAGAGGGTTGCTTTACAAGATTCGCTAGCACCGGCAAGATCTTTTCTACCTTTCCAATAGGCATTCGTACTCCCAAGAAAATCTGGTCTCTAGCAACTCGGTAGACTAATGATGCCCCGTTACCGTTTATTGCTTCTGCAACTGCTTCCTCATCAAACTTTTTGGCCGCACGGCTCATGAGGTTTGCTAAGAACAATGATGACCCCCGCTTTTTATCACTCCAAGATCCTTGCTTGGAAACGAATCCCACCGTGATGGAGCGATAATGAGGCTGTGAGTAAAGCGTAGCTTTGTCGATGTCTACTATCCATGCCATTCCTACCAAGAGTAAGAAAACTTTGGTAAAAGAAAAGATTATCCGTTATCACGTAATTCATTCTATTGGACATAGGAATAATACAATAATTCTTGGAGGACTTACAATGATTAAATTTTTGCGACCTCACCCACAACAAGAACAGAAGAGCCACAATAACGAATCCGCATTTATCACATCTCTTTTGAACTTAGTAAAGATTGAATCCGATTCTCCACCAAAGGGCCTGCCCTTGCTCTTCATTCACACAACTCCGCTCGATCACATTTATCTTTATCAATCTATTTTGAGTGCGAATCTCACTTGGCGTCGAGATTTGTGGTTTATAGATCTTCCCGGCCATGGAAAATCTCCTCCTCTTCCCAAGAATGCAAATTTAATGACGATCTGTGACGCAATCAAAGCGACTGTAGAAACTCAACGGCTAAACGAATACGTGGTTTATGGTCATGGCTTTGGGGGCATGATCGCTCAATGTCTTGTTGCAACAGATAACCATTGCCAAGGAGGGATCTTCGCCAATACCGCGGCTGACGCTCGATACCGAAAACAAATGGCATGGCGAATACGTGACAAAATGCCAACAACGTTACGTAGCGTGATGGATCAGTACCGAGGAAAACTAGACGATAAGTCGCTACGTGCACGATTTACCCTAGGATTAGCAGCGTATTTCCCCGAAGTTGATCATGAAAGAGCAAAACAAATCATGGATGCAGCCCAATCCATTGGGACAGAAGCGTACACCATCATTGGTCACAGGATTATCCCTCATTTTGACATGCGAGACAAACTATTAGTTGTAAAGAAGACATGCCTCGTTGTTGTGGGTGAAAAAGATATTATTCCCAAGGAGAACGGCCTACTCATATTAAACGCTTTATCAGATGGTCACTTGATGGAATTTGATAATTATGGGCATTTTCCCATGCTTGAGAATCCTGAAGAATACTGGAGGAAAATCAAGGAATGGCTGGACACCTACCATGCGCCACAGCAATGACTTACTTTAGTAAGTTCTGCCACATGACTAGGAAATAGGTAACTTGTCTTTGAATTCGTCCCTTACGTGCTCTGCTGTAACATTGGCGTAGATTTGAGTCGTGTCCAGAGAGGCATGCCCCAATAGTTGCTGTAAGACCCTAAGGTTAAGATGTTTCATAGTGAGATGGCTTGCCATGCTGTGCCGTAGCATGTGGGGCGTTGTGTGTCTGACTCCCAATTCGTCAGAAAGTTTTGCTACGATATGTTGAACAGTTCTTTTAGAAATTCGTTTGCCCCTATTACTCAGAAACACTGCTCTTTGTGCATCAGAATCGATTTTACCTTTTTTATTCTCGAGAATTCTAGCTCGATATCCTTCTATGTATTCTCTCAGGGCGTTAGCGGCTCTTTCAGATAAAAGGACTATTCGGTCTTTTCCTCCTTTCCCACTTCGAATGATTATCTGTCTGTTTTCAAGATCAACATCATTCATATTCATGCCGCACAGTTCACTAACTCTACATCCCGTTGAATACAGCACTTCTAAGATAACTTGGTGCGTAGGATTCTTTTTCTGGGTATCCAATAGAAGTTTTACTTCATCGACAGTTAGGAATTTTGGCAATGAATTTGGCCGCTTGGGATATTTTAATTCAGAGGCAGGGTCATCCGGGATGACTCTCTCTGCTTTTAGAAATCTAAAAAATGCTTTGACACTGCAGACTCTTCGATGAATGCTACTGATCTTGTTTCCTTTCTTAGTCCCCAACCATCGAAGGAAGGCTCTGAGGTCTGAGAGCTCCACTTTTCTCCAATCAATTTCGCCTCTTTCTGTCCGAGGAACACTTCTTTCATCCAAGAATTTTTCGAGTGTGCGCAAGTCATGCGCATAACCCTTCAAAGTATTTATTGAACATCCTCTTTCGTATTCCAAGTGTGCTAGGAAATCTTCGATCAGTGACATACCTACTAAATGCAAAACGTTCTAGTCTATAAAAACAATGGTCGTATGGTGGGGGTACTGAACAACTACCCCTTTACGCATACTTGGGTACGTTGGTGTTTGGGAGAAATAATAATTCGTAAAAAGACTAGCTGATTAACCCGCTTAATGGGAATTTATTTGGGAATTGCTTTGTCACTTCTTGCTTCTGTTAGTTGGGGGCTAAATTCTATTATTATGAAAAAAGCCTCTGCTACAGAGGAACCCGGGAGAGCACTATTACTTCGTAGTGTTTCTGCCGCTCCTGCTCTTTTTGTTCTATCATTATTTTTCTACGGTTGGGAAGCTATTATCCGAATCGCTCATGAAGATGTTTTCTGGCTTATGGTGGGTAGTGCGACGACTGTTGCCATTGGAGATTTTTCATTCATTGCTTCACTTAAGAAAATCCCTGTAACCATTTCTCTCCCTATAGCATCTTCTTATCCCTTGTTTGGAGCGATTTTCATTCTCTCTCTGGGCTTGCAACCCCTTGACAGTTTCTTGGTAATCTGGGGAACAATTCTTATTGTTCTTGGTGTTGGTTTAATCGGTCAACAGTCTTCGAACGAAGGAGCAAATGTTTCAAATTTTCGAACAAAGTGGAATTGGGCCGGTATTCTTCTCGCTCTCTCAGCTGCAGTCTTCTGGGGACTTTCCATAATGCAGTTGCAGATACTTCTCCAATCCCCGGGAGTAAATGGTATTACTCTTACACTATGGAGAACTCTTGTAATTGCTCTTTGGGGATATGGCATCCACAAATATCGAATCAAGTCCGGTAATTTCGAATATAACCAGACAACGCAAGAACGAGACAGTGCGACCATCTACTTCTTGCTCTCGGGAATCCTAGGCTGGGTTATTGGTGCTGCAGCATTCATATATGCAATCCAGATGATTGGAGCTTTAATCGCGACTCCGCTTTCTGCAACCAACACTCTCATCGCAACTCTGCTGGGCGTCACTGTCCTTCATGAAAAAGTAACTCCTCTTCAGCTATTGGGGATTGTCATGGTCGTTATTGGATCGGTGCTGGTCATGATCTGAAATTATTTTTTCCCCTCGCGAGATTGAGTGATTTTCAACCAACTATTATTAATAAGGGAGTTGAATTGGTCTTACTGTGGAGACCGAATTCCTAATTCAATCATGGGAAGAAGCATATGATGCTTGCATGTTTCTCTTCGAACAAGTAAAACGATCTGGTTACGAACCTGATGTTATTGTTGGAATTGCTCGCGGAGGTTGGATTCCAGCTCGACTTCTCAGTGATTTCTTCACTAATTCGTTCACTGCAAATATTAAGATTGAACTTTACAAAAGCATTGGTGTCCAAGATCAACAACCCCGAGTAACCCAAGAGATGCCTCCTATCATTAAGGGGAAGAAAGTTCTGCTCGTTGATGATGTCGCTGACACCGGTCATAGCTTGCGAGTCGCTATTGAGCATGCGAAAGAAAAGGGAGTCGCTGACATAAGAACTGCAACTATTTTCTATAAGCCTCATTCCATCATTAAGCCCGATTATTATGTTCGTCAAACAACCGCTTGGGTTGTCTATGCTTGGGAGAGATTTGAATTTATCAAAGAAATGCACCAAAAACTTAGTTCGGAAGGCAAGAGTCTTGCTGAAACAAAAGATTTTCTAAAACAAGTTGGCATCCCCTCAGGAGTCGTTGAAGCCTATTTCGCAACTTGGGAATAAATAGGATAAATGAATGAAAATAGGGAGAGAGTTATTATCTCTGGATTTCACTTCTCTCTTTGATCTTTTTCATGGCGTCTCTGCATACCTTCCAGATTCCGAGCGAGGATTCCTTCATCGCTTCCTCCAGATAAGGAAGGACTATTGCCGATCCTTTCTCACCAAGCGTGATTGCCGCGACTTCTCTCACCCTTTTCTCGGGGTCTTTCAGTTTTTCTGCAATTTTTGGTCCTGCTCTTCGATCTCTTTGAGCAAGAGTGATAATTGCTCCCATTCTATTCTCTGGAACGTCGTCGTTCAACTTGTCCTCAAAGATATCATGGCCTTCAGGAAAGGCGTCCATCAGAATTATTGCCGCAAATCCGATCCCTGCCGAATCGCTTTTCCTTTCTGTGATCACCTCGACTGCTTGTTCTTCCAATTCTGGTCTGGGTTTCACACGTAAAATTTCCAAGGCTATTTTTCGAATATCTATGGGCTTGCTGGCATCTGTCATGACTTTGAAAAGCTCTCGCTTGGCTTCTTCATTCATTTTGTTTGACAATATTTGTCTTGCTAGGACTCGGTTTTCTTGATCGTGATCCTCAAGCATGGAAACGATATTTTCTGTATACTTATCTGACCCAATGTTTTTGAACACCCTGAGGGCCCTTGTTCTTACCTCATCGTTTTCGTGAGAAAGTTGTTCTTTGACGAATTCCAAGGCAGGCTCACCGATATACATAAGCGCGTCAGTAACGTAATTCCTAACAAAAATGTCGCGATCGTTAAGGGCTTCTGCTAGTGCCTTTGCAGCCTCAGGGGAATGTGCGTCTCTCAAAGCTCTCGCTGCAATTCTTCTTTTCTGGAAATCTTCGTCTTTAAGGGTGGCGATTAGGGACGAAACATCTTCTTGCATTGGGTCACCTATTGTTTCTCTTTATTCTAGTTATACCTCTCTGCACTCGATTATATTTTTTCGCTACAAGCTCTTACGTGAATTCAAAATCTGTACAACCGGTTTTAGGGGACTGTACTAAAAATGTGGTAAGAAAAAGAAAGAGAAAAGAAAAGATTTTGAATAAACATTTTACATTAAGGTACCTTGGTATATTGCTTTGTCACCCAATTTTTCTTCTATTCTAAGTAATTGATTATACTTGGCGGTTCGTTCGGATCGAGCCGGTGCTCCTGTTTTAATTCGTTCTGCTTTTATTGCTACAGCCAAGTCTGCTATGAAAGGATCCTCTGTCTCTCCAGAGCGATGGGAAACAACGACACCCCATTTGCCTTGTCGACATAAGTCAGAAGCGTTTAGAGCTTCTGTAAGGGAGCCAATTTGGTTGACCTTGAGAAGTAGGTAGTTTGCTGCGTTCGTATCCATTGCTTGCTTGATTCGATTAACATTTGTTACTGTGAGGTCGTCAGCGACAATGGCTATCTTATTCCCAAGCAACCTCATCAGCTTGGCAAATGCTTCAAAGTCGTTTTCATCAAACGGGTCTTCGATCGAGATGAGCGGAAATTCTTCTGTTAACTGCGAATACAGGTCGACCATATCTTCAATCGTCATTTTTTGATCATCTACGTGATAGTACGCATCATGGAAAAACTCGCTTGCAGCTGCATCAATAGCCAATGAGACTTGCTCTTTTGGAGAATACCCTGCGTCTTCAATGGCAGAAACAAGCATCTGAAGGGCATCTGCAGATCGATCAATAGGGGGTGCAAATCCTCCTTCGTCCCCAACATTCACTGCAGACACGCCATATTTTTTCTTTAATAATGACTTCAAGGAATGATAGATCTCCGATCCTGCCCTCAAGCTCTCTCTGAATGTGTCAAATCCATGCGGTACAATCATGAATTCCTGGATTGCGAGTTTTCCCCCCGCGTGTTTCCCTCCATTAATGACGTTTAGCAAGGGCACAGGAATAGTGTAATCATTACCAATGACCTCGTAGATCCATTTACCTTGAACTCCAGCTCGTAGTTTTGCAATTACTAACGATACTCCAAGAATCGCGTTTGCTCCAAGATTTGTTTTCAGTTCTGTTCCGTCTAGTTCAAGCATGATTTTATCTAGCCGTTCTTGAGAGTCAAGCTCTTCTCCAACAAGCTTTGGAGCAATTACTTCGTTTACATTTCGCACAGCTTTCAAAACACCCTTTCCATGAAAACGATTATCTCTGTCTCGGAGTTCTAGGGCTTCATGCTCTCCTGTTGACGCGCCTGAAGGAACTATCGCATAAACAATTCTTCCCATGGACTCTGCTTCTACTTCCACAGTCGGGTTACCCCTAGAGTCCAGTACCTCTCTTGCGTGAATTCGATCTATGGTTGGCATCAGAACTTATTTGCCTTCCAGAGCTAAAACGCTTTGCCATTTCATCCTTACAGTCGGGGATAAGCTTCGCCTATGTTACAAGCTCTTCAAGCATGTCGTGCCTACTGGCTCTTCGGATTTCAAGGGCTATTCTTCTTCCTGTACTCATGTGTTCCCGCCATGTCATATTCCCGTAAGGCGCCCCTAACCACACATGACTGTTTGTTCCGCCACCAATCCTCGTTGCGATGTCGTAAACAGTGGGCTTCATATCGTCCTCAATAACTGTCTGTATGCAAAACGCTCCTATCATTCCAGGGCTAAATAGCTCTCGTGAGACTCGTATGAACTCTTCCGCCATCTCGAACACCCGGGACAAGAGCGACTCTCTTACAGATATGGAATGATGACCAACCACGATAAACGTGGGATCCTTTTGGTGCTCAGGGAGTCTGAGTTGTTGGTCGGCTGGTAGTCGTGCTATTGCATCAAGATTACTTTCGAACCGCGCGTCAATTCCTAATAGTTCGAGCGGCTCTTCTCCAACTAATTTATTAATGGGGGAATAGAAAAAGTTGAAATTAAAAACAGGTCCTAGGCTATATTTCTCAATACGTGCCTTTTCGATGTGATTAATTCCTGTTTCATAGCAGTCTGAGCAACCTTCTCCGCTACAATGTTCACAGGACTCGATTATGCCTCTCTGGAGAAGCCGACTTGCTTTTTCTCTGAATTCTTCCCAACTGGCTGCTGTGAAGAATCCTCTCTCCAAGGAATGCTTCGCGTGGTGGAGTTTTACAATCACTAGTTCATCAAGAGAGATTAGTTCCTTGGGATGAATTCTACAGGGTGAGCGAAGAATCTCTTGGTTCGTGATAGGATGTTCCAAGATCCAGTAGTAGTCTTTCTCCCGTTTGCCTCTTTCCTCAATTCCAAGCAAGTTTCGCGACCCAATCATTGGAATGTGGAAATCCTTTTCGACATGATCTATTCCCAAATATGAAACAAATGATCGATTGGGGATGAAAAGAACATTGTTCTCGAGCATCCAGTCCTGTTCTTCAGTGGATAAGATTTCTCTAAACTTGTCCAATATTCTTGTCTGATCAACACAACCCTTGACGACAGTTTCGTTCTCTCGAATTGTCTTGAAATATCTCGCGTAGGGTTTTTCCCTTCCCTTCTGTGCCCAAACAACAGTCTTGAAACCCTCTTCGACAGCACCGTCGCAGATATCTAATGCGGAATGAGAACCTATTGTTCCTATAATGACTTTCTCTAAATCGTATTTTCTGACGATTTCTTGGATTTCTTCCCTTGACAACATTTTTCTTCCTTCCTTAGAAGTCAACATAAGGAGTTTTTTCTTCGAATGAATGAATTGGAGGCCCAATTCGTATCAAATGCATGTCCACTTCCGGAACTATTGATATTCGCTCTCCCTGGCTGACAATGATCCATGATTGAGGAGCAATCTTAGAGCGTCCCTCGTCAGAATGAATTTCTCCAGCGCCCATCACAACCCCGAGCACTACCGATCCATGAAATGCAAAGTGTTCCCAAGGCTTTTTTGGATCCAGTTTTATGCACGTTACTTGCACGACTCGTTCTTCTAATCTGGCAATCTCGGAAATTTGACAATTTGGCTCATCGAAGTTGATACCTTCGAATGATTTAATCACTTCCATGTCGGTTCCCTTTACTCCTTTGACTCATTTCATGAAGAAGGGAGAAAAAAGGGTTCCGACTCTAACCTGAAAAAGAATTTTTTCTCTCTTTTTAGAAGAGATTTATGGATCCATTTTAGCGAGTACTGATTCTAATAGCTCTCTATCTTTTTCATCAAAAAGATCGTGTTCTAACCCATGTGCTAAGATCTCTTGGATTCTTGCAAGCGCACTTACCGGAACGCCTCTAACTAGGGGGAGGCTCTTTTTTCCTGTTCTATCTATGAGAACTTGGATGCTAATGGGATTTAGTCTCGCTTCTCTAAGCGCTTCAATTGCAGCCTCTTTGCTTAGCCCAGAGGTAATCAGATCATCAATTACTGCGACCTTCCAGCCTTGCTCCCATTCTCCTTCTAGTAGTTTAGATAATCCATAGTCTTTTGGGGTTTTTCGAACTTGAATTAAGGGAATGCCTAATTCTAAAGAAATTCCCGTGGCAAACGGAATCCCCGCACTCATGATTCCTGCGACCGCATCGATGTTTAGATGCTGAAGCGAGCTTGCAAGCCACTTCACTGTTTTTTCAAAATATGAGGGATAGCTTGGAATTACTCGCAGATCAAGGTAAAACGGGGAAAATGAACCGTCCTTGAGTTTGAATGAACCTGTTTTCAATGCTCTGGTTTGGAGTAAGAGCTCTGTAATCTCAGCAATTATTGTGGTCATTGAGCATCCACCATGCCTCATGAATGCCTTGATCTTGGCATTCTTTTGCTTTCCCAAAGTGCACTACTCTTTGTAGAAAGAATAAGAGAAAGATGAGGCATTACACCCTCCAGAGAAGAGATACTATCTGGGTTCTTCCCCGTGGTTCAAGAATTCTAGAATGAATTCCTTGAGTTCTTCAAATTGCTCTTCGATGTCCTCAGTATTAAGAGGGTATTTTCCACTCAGGATGTTTTCACGAATGATTTCTTTTAGAACAAAAAGATACGGTGAAACGGGATAAGAGCATTTCACCGCTTCTTCCGATTGTGGCAAGAACAAGATCGAAATCATCCAATTTGGGTAAGGGTGATCCAGCGGGCATGCAAAAGGAAGCGAATGCCAGACCATTTCTTGATTCATGAAAACAAATGGTTTGTTTTTGTATTGAGCAAAATCTTGAAAGCAAGGAGTCTGATTCTCCAAATGCTTGAAGATCATTTCGCTAACATAAGGATAGACGAATAAAGGAACTATCTGGTTATAATCTCCCTGTTTTTCAATCTTACTTAGATAGATGAATACGTGAGTGCTGGTCTTCGGGATGAGACTGCGAGTCAACGTGTCAATTTGCACACTTTACAATTTCTTTGAATGCATAAAATGTTTCTAGTGGTTCAATCCTCTAATCTGGTCTTTCAAAAAGATACGTGGTGCTAAGCAAGAAACAAACAGAAGACCCTTCTGGATGGAGATTTCAGCCTTTGTTTTTTCCTCAAATGTTCTTTGAGTTTACTGTCCAACAAGGAGAACGATTTTAATTCTTTCTCTCGAATGTTGATCGATTCAGTATGGAAAAAAGAGATTCCATAGAAAAAGAACTTTCTAATGTTTTGAAGGATAGAACCCATGGAGCGAGCTATCTGGCAAAAAGACTATCCCGTGATCTGAAGAGACTTCTCGAGTACTGGGAATCAGAGAATGAAATAAGGGAAGGGTTGGAAATAACCCTCAACCTACTCAAACAATATCATCCCGATCTGTTATTACTGCAAAACTTAGTTGCTGAAATGCTGGCAGCCACTCAAGTAACACCTCATCTGACAAAAAAGGAAACAGATCAATTACTGGATCAATTTCTAGAACGAGAACACACAACGATCGATCTGCTAGCAAAATTTCTATCAGAAAAAGAAGAACAGCAGTTTCTTACAATTTCTCATAGCGGAACGATTTTCAAAGGGTTGTTAAAAGCATTCTTTTCTTCAAAAACCAAGCCCTTGATCATCGTGCAGGAGAGCATTCCTGGAGGCGAAGGAATTGTCATGGCAAAACAGCTGAAAATAGCCGGGTTTCCAGTTGCTGTAATCACTGATACCGCGGTTAATTTAATCAAGTGGTCTAGCGGTGCTGTTCTCGTTGGTTTCGACCAAATGGATGATCGATTTCTCATAAACAAAGCTGGTACTAAGTCTTTGGTTCTTTCCATTAAGCACAAGCAATTTCCAGTAGTTGTGGCGGGTTCTACCAACAAAGTTGTTGAAAAAATAAATCTCGATCGCTACAAGGTTGCTTCAGACCAGTTAATTTTCTATGATTCTGGCGATTTCCCCTGCTATTGGCCTTCTGATGCTAGATTATCCCGATTTGCTCCCATTTTTGAAACGGTCGAACTCTCCCTCATTGATACGATAATCACTGACTGCGGAATACAATCTAGGGACAACTGGGTGAAATGCTATCAGAAAATAATGAGGAAAAGAACTCTGAAAAAAGATGATTGAATCAATATTTTGGGCTTTTATGCGTTTATCGTTTCTCCCGGACTCATTGTCACAACTTCTACATCTCGGGACAAGGATGCCTTTAGTTCTTCAGGAGTTCCAGCAAGTATGGGGAATGTGCCGTAGTGCATGGGAATAACTTTTTTCACTGTGTGAAGCAAATTATTCAATGCGTATGCTGCCTCTCTGGGATCCATGGTGAAATGCCCACCGATTGGTAGCAACGCAATGTCTGGCTGGTGAAGATCAGAAATCAGTTTCATATCGTAGAAAACGTCGGTGTCTCCTCCATGGTAGATATGGTGGCCATCTGGAGTGTGAATTACGAATCCTGCTGCTTCTCCACCTGCCACAATACCGTTTTCTCCAGGTAGACCGCTACTATGAATTGCATTCACCATAGTGACGCTGAATCCGTTCCCGATTTCAACAGTTCCTCCTTTGTTCATCCCAACAAGTTGCCCTTCGGGCACTCCTTTGCCCGAGAGAAACTGCGAGATTTCGAAAATACACACAACCTTGCTTCTGTATTTTTTTGCAAGTTCAGCAGTGTCTCCTACATGATCAAAATGACCATGTGTTACTAATATTGCATCTATTTTTTCGAATTCTTTCATGTTCTCTGGATATTTGGGATTGCCCATCCAAGGATCCACCAAAACCACAAAGCCGTCATGTTCAATCTTAAAGCTCGCGTGTCCTAGCCATGTTATGCTTACCATTTATGAAAACCTCCTTATGTCTTCTCTGAAATCTAAGACAGTAATGAAGAAAACTTTTTCGGGCAACAGTAATGATCACTGATTTTGTTGGGCAACTTTCTCGGCAATAACTTCGTAAAAATGAAGTAACGTCGCTCGTTTGAAATCTTCACTCTTAGGAGAATGAAATCCGATCTTGTCTAATTCTTCAAGCACTTTATCTTTTGGTGTTTTTTCAAGAACTAAGGATTCAACTGTTTGAACAATGTTTTTCAAGTAATTTTTCAAGTGATGAACTTCTTTGAGGTCGTTCTGCACGGCTCCATGACCAGGAACAATGTGTCTCGGTTCTAGTTCGAGCATAATGTCAAGGGCCTTGATCCATGAATACGGTGAAGCAGTCTGATCTCCCCCCCACGGATAGACTTCTGCAAACAAATTATCGCCCGCAAAAAGAACATTTTCCTCCTCGTAGAGAATAAGCGTGCTACCATCGGTATGACCGCCAACTCTAATCATTAGGATGGTGTCATCATCGCTGAGACGATATTCTCTTGTGCTGAACACATTGCTTGGCAACACTATTTCCAAGTCCCCGATCATTTCTCTTCGGTCAGGATTTGCAGCAAGATAACTCGAAATTGCTTCACGACTCCAGTTTTCTTCCAGAGAACGTTGCATATTTTTATGAACCCTTTCATGTGCGTGAAGCGGTTTATCCTTGAAAACCATTGCCCCCCATGTGTGATCCGCATGATAGTGAGTCAACATCGCACCAGAGACTTTTCCTGTTCGTATCTTTTCTAACTCAGCTCTCATCATTCTTGCTATTTTGGGAAACATGGACGTATCAATGAGGAAATTACCTTTTTCCGAAGCAATGACTCCAACATTTCCAACGGTTTTTCCCTCAGTATGGGCATACGTA
Organism: archaeon; assembly: GCA_024276795.1. GTDB lineage: Archaea > Asgardarchaeota > Heimdallarchaeia > Heimdallarchaeales > JAJRWK01 > JAJRWK01. The sequence continues at coordinate 16,523 of JAJRWK010000155.1, forward strand.
TTCTCACTTACCTTCTCAAACATTGCAAGATGTTTGTTAGATCCCCATACAAAGAATTTGTGAAAACTACGGAAAGTCAACCTATTACTGGACTATTCGAGGGGTGAATGTGAATGGAAACCTACTCAAGAATCGACGAAAGGAACTTTTCTACATTCTGGATGACAAGTTCAGAATCTGGTTCCTTGATTAGAATATGGCTTGATCTCTTATAATACGTTATTGTAGCTGCTTTCGAATTTATCGTCGTCAATATTCTGTTTGCGTCCCCCTTAATAACAAGAGTGTCTCTAAGTCCTACGTGACCGCTGTAAGGGGCAGAAACGTTTGGCAAAACCTTTCTCATCTGTACAAATAATTTCGTGAGCTCTCGCAGAGCAGGGCCGGGATAAATATCATAACTTGTCAACCCAACTCGACGATAATAACTCAGCGTCTCTTCATCTTTCTGCACTGATTTTCCGAGCATGCCATATAGCTTTGCACCAATTTCGATCCATTTTGGTAACTTGTAAGGGGTTCCTAAAGTAAAAACGCCGCTTACTTCGTTGGTTCCAGCCAGATAAAGGCTAATCACTCCTCCCATGCTGGAACCTCCGACAACGACTTTGTCTGCCCTCGATTTTAACCACTGTATCTCTTCCTGAGCCGCACAGACCCAGTCTTTCCAAGTTGTTCTCGCAAGATCTTGCGGATTTGTTCCATGTCCTGGTAGCAGTGGCACCGAGACGGAAAAACCATTGTCTATGAAGGGCTCAGCTATGGGTAAACTTTCATCTGTATTGCTGGTGAAACCATGCAACACGAGGATGCCTAATTTAGGGCTTCCCGTAAATCGATTGGTTTCAGCCTTGAACTTTGCTCGTTGCAAGTTTTTCCAGCCTCTCTAACGATTACTTGTTAATTGAAGAACGTATCATCAATGGCTAGCGCAATTGCAAGAGCTAACCGCATGTCAAAGTCAGTTATTGCAACTATTTTAAACGTATCATCTAAAGCGAGGAGATTCTTGTCAACAGTCATTACTAGTTTCCCGTCTTTTTCGTAGACTTCAAACGATGAGGCTTGAGGCGCACCTTTTCCAATGAACTCTAGGCTACCGAATTGGAGTCGAAACTCTGGCATGAACTGAGATGTTTTTACAAACTCGATTTTTCCGATGGGTTCTGCACTCTCGTCAAGGATCACATAACTTCTTCGTTGGCCTCTCTGTTCGCGAAGCTCAAACCACGAAACATCTCCTAGACGACAGGCTCTAATTACTGTTCTAGTAGACGCCACCTTAATGTCAGCAACACAGACTTCCTTTCCCGTGGCTTTTTCAACCACGCGATATTTCATGCCCCTCTCTTTGAGAGGCTGAACAAGAATTAATTCTCGACGCCCACCGGACATACGTATCTATCTAGCTATTTGCTCATTTACCATAAAATGCTTATCCGTTCTTCCAACAGATTATTTCCCCTTCCAAAAACAAAATTCTCGAGGCAAGAGAGTTCTCTGCCATCATCTTGGGATTGATGTTTGTACAACATTAATCTTAGGAAAACAATGTGAATGTCATGTCGTTGTCAATGTTGGTCTGACACTCTGCAATATGGTTTGTACAGTCATTCGTGGTTCAAGAAATAGAGAAGAGGAAGATGGGGTAGTGGAAAGAAGTGCTTATCCTATTTTCTGAAGCGCTTTCTTCCAATTAGGGTAATGACAGGTACTGCGATGAGTACTGCCCACATGGAGACAGGGCTATTTTTGTTGTTAGCACCGGCTGTTGTTTCAGGAGCCGCAGTGTACACCGTTTGAGTTTGATTCACAGTTACATTTTGATAAACAGTGGTCGTTTCAGTGTAGGTTTCCAGAGTCGTTGTTTCTGTAGATACTACATTGGTGATGACTTGAAGCGGTTGTGTGACCCATGGTGCTTGAGTTAGGTCTTCCCAGTAGAGTGTTCCTCCTTCTGGCCCGAATTCTCCCTGCTGCGCTGGATCTGCATACATGACAATAACATTTAGGGACATGCCTAAGGATGGCATTTCAGAAACTATGTATGTCTCCATGTCTAGGTCGTTAATCTGGAGCCATGGTTCATTTGGATAAGCTAGATTTCCACGAAGGAACCCTGCTCTTTCTTGATATGTCTTGGCGTTTGCAACAAGCGTGTAGTTCGAAACGCCTACGTACACATATCTACCATCCGTATAGGCTTCCATATTCCTCATTTCCAGCCAGGGCTCAGAAACGGTTGTTGTAACATCAACGCTATAAAATGTTGCCAATTCGATGAGCTGATTGTTTACGGAGTCTCGCCGATACAGAACGAATGTGGGGAAGTAATCTGTCTGTTCAAAAGAGAATTTTGGCTTACTGAACACGAAATAATCCTGTCCGTCGGCTCTAATCCAAGACGCCTCAGTAAAGGTAAAACCAACATCTAATTCATAGGCTTGCTCAAATTGGCGGGAGGTCGTGTTGAAATCCCAAGCAGTTATCTTGTTGATAGTCCCGTTATTCCAGAAGAATACAAGTCTAGCGATGCCTGTTTCGAGGATTTTTCCTTTGAGGGGATTTGAATTGATACCAAATGCGGAAGCAGGAAGATAAGGATTGCCACCAGTTCGTCCAGTGTCATCTAGCTGTATTGCTCCATATCTGCGGCCACTCATTTCGAAGAGTGTTTGAGGCAATGGGCTTGTTATTGTTCCATTTGGTCCAAATACAAGGTTAATTGGATCGTATTCGAAAGCTTCAACACGAGTTAGATCTGTTACCAGTGTCTCATCAGTGTTGTTAATTACATTTACATGCCGAACCCACGAAAGGGTTACGTTTTGATCGAGCGGAATAGCCGTTGGTGAAAGAGCGACATCTGTCTCAAGACGGGTATCTGTTGGTTGCCCAATTATTGAACCATCAGAAGGGTTGAATGGGTATTTCCCAGCTATTGTTTCACTTGCATTTTCGTTTGGGTCCAAACGGTAAAGGTAAACTTGTTGTAGTGTGGGTAATAATTCATCTGGTGCCATCATTAGGATGTGAGGTTTTCGTAGCTGGTAATCTGGATTGTCGTTTACGAAAAACTCGATACTAACATCGGTTAAAGTGATGTCGTTAAGCATAAGTCGAGCTTCCTTTCTCGAGACGTTTACGTAATAAATGTCGTAAGCGTCAGAGGTTGTTTGAAATTGAGGAATAACGCTAACAAGTGCGTGTGTGATGTTGTCTTTTCCCATAAACATGCTGAGGGGGTCATAAACCCCTGTGAGAACCATGGAATTACGGGTAGTGTAATCCGCAAGGCTTGGGGATTGTGAGCTTTGAAGTCCTAGAAGAGCGACAAGCACTACTACCCCTAAGACACGAATCCATGCTGATTGTTTTTTCATCAAGAATAAAGAAGACTTTACTTAGCCCTTAATGTTTTTGGTGAATTGGCTCTTTTTTCAAAGAATTGTTCAGATTTAGGTTTTTTCCGCTTTCTGTTTAAAGATCGCGTCGATAGACGGAGTCCGAAGCTGGTTAATGTAAATATAGACTGTTCCTCCTCTTGCCTCTTCCTGTAGATCCTTTAAGCTGGAAAGCAAGAGACTACTAATTCCCTCGGCTCTATCTGGTTTCTCAATATATCCAAACAATTCGTACTCTCTTTCGACAAATTCATTAGGGGTTTG
>JAJRWK010000156.1 GCA_024276795.1 archaeon
CAAGAAATAAAAGACGCAAACCATAATTTCACGAATAAACAACATTTCGAAGAAGTTACACAAGCCTTCGCAGACTTCTTTGAACAAAAATTGCGCCAACCGGAACCCTTGATCCGAAAGTAGGAGGATGGATCCATGATAAAGAAAAAAATCACTATTTTCGGAAGAGAATACATTCTTGAGGAAAAAGAAAACGGAACCTTAGTCGTCAACGGTCAAGAATTTCAACCAAAGATCGAACAAGCAGTAGGAAAGCACTACAAGATCTGCATTGAAGACACTTGGCTCGATGTCCTAATCACTGAGACGGGTATACTCATCGATGGAGAGGAAATCAATGGCATAATAATGCCATTTTTTGACCGCCCTCGAAAGGGAGGAGAAGAAGCAGGAACAAAAGAAATAGTTATCCAAGCACCAATCCCAGGTAAGATCACACGCGTATTGGTGAAAAAAGGAGATAAAATCAGCCAAAATCAAGAACTGTTTATTCTCGAAGCAATGAAAATGCGAAATAGAATCTTATCACCTGCAGACGGCATTGTCAAAGAAATACTTGTCGAAAAGAATCAAAACGTAGGCCAAGACCAAATCCTTGCCAAACTTAGTCAAGCATAAGTAGGATACCAGAACAGATCTGCCTTTTTTCACAACTTATCGGGTCATTTCCCATCTGCCTTTCTGCTTCCATTGGTTGTCTGTAGAAATAAGTAGTTGCTTTGAAGACTTACTACTTGGAACCGAAGAAACCAGCATAGATGAATCCATCTGTTGCGAAGCAACCATGTAGAACGCAGCCACCACTTTTCGCTCGTAATCAGCAAGTTTCTCGAGAATCTTTCTTTCAGCAATAAAGGAAGTCGAAAGATTGCGGCTCTTAAATGCTGGGTCTTTAAGGATAAGGGGAAATAGTGTGTGATTAGTTTTAAGGCCCGCAATCTGTAGCTCTTTCAAAGCTGTCTCCGACCGTATGATAGCCTCTTCTCTTGTACGTCCCCATACAATCAATTTACCAATCAACGAATCATAATCGCCTCTAATTTCATAACCAGGGTAAAGAAAAGTGTCAAACCGGGTCTCAGGTTCAGTCGGAATGTGTAGCCGCGTAATTCTTCCTGTCTGGGGAAAAAAACCACCAAGAGGATCCTCTGCATTAATTCGATACTCAATTGCGTGCCCTTTAAACTGGATATCTTCTTGGCTGTAAGGAAGTTCTTCACCCATTGCAATCCTTAATTGTTCCACTACAATATCTATTCCGGTAATCATTTCCGAGACTGGATGTTCAACTTGTATTCGTGGATTGACTTCATTGAAATAAAGAACACCGTCTTTCCAGAGAAACTCAGTTGTGCCTGCGTTACGATAGGATAGCTGTCTAGCAAAGAAAGTAACTTTTCGCCCAAGAGTGTTTCGCGTCTCGTCATCAAGAAAGGAGGGGGCTTCTTCCAAAAGCTTCTGATGAGAACGCTGAATAGAACATTCCCGATCACCAAGGTGTAACACATTCTTGTGATGGTCAGCGAGCACTTGAACCTCAATGTGTCTCGGAGAATCAATGAACTTCTCGATAAAAACCTCGCCTCTTCCGAAATAGCTACGAGCCATCTCTTGGCAAGACTCGAAAGAAGCTTCCATTTCTTCAATGCTACGAACTAACTCCATCCCTTTTCCACCACCTCCATAAACCGCCTTGATTATGAGGGGAAAACCGATTTCTTCAGCTAAGTCCAAAGCATGATCTAGGTCATTAACATATTCGTCTGAACCAGGAACAGTAGGCAGACCCGCGTCCTTGGCCATTCTAATCGCTTGTACCTTATCTCCCAGCAACCTTAAGACACCGGGTGAAGGCCCAATAAACACAAAATGGTTATCAACTACTCTCTGTGCGAATTCAGCATTTTCACTAAGAAAACCATAGCCAGGATGAACAGCATCTACTCCCATTGCTTGCATTATTTCGATTATCTTGTCAATGTTAAGATAGGTTTCATTGACTCCTCCCGAACCTAGACTTGCGGCTTCATCAGCCAAGCGTACATGTAACGAATCAGCGTCTCGCTCCGAGTAAAGTGCAAGCGTTTTAATGCCTAGAATTCGGGCTGCTCGGATGATACGGATGGCAATTTCGCCACGATTAGCAATGGCAAGTTTTTCAATCACACGCGATAAAATTAGAGAGTTGTTATAAACACTGTTACTTTTTTACCATGAAAGAGTTTTGTAAACGTAAAACATGCCGAAAAAATGAGCTCAAGCTCCAAACAAGAACTAATATGGAAAAAGACTAAACCTTAATCACTAAGCAAATAGGATGATAAACCACTGCGTTGCAAGAAAGCACACAATAGCCCAGAATCTGCACGTTTCGACTTCTTGATCGATTGAATTGTCTCGCAAACATGTAAGAAACGAGCACTAGTTAGGTTCATAAACACCCGTGTGCCTTGCATAACTGATGGAGACATCGCCAGCACAAAAAACACCGAATGAAGCCACCGGGGTTCAGTTCAGACTGCCAGATGGTACTTTGGAGGTCACTAGTTTCGTTATTCTAATAATTTTAGCGCTGGCGGTTGAAGTATTATCATTCTTCATAGATGTTATCTTGCTTTCAATGGCTCTTATTGTAGTGTTATTCATTGTTAATCAAAATACTTCACGAAACGAGAAGTCCAGATATGAGTTTTCGTCAAATCAGTTGCATGGGATATTCCTTGCATTTGGTATAATGCTTTATTCATGGCTACTATTAGTGGAGTCAAATGTATCTGCCATGTACGACATCTTCTTCGTTCTCTATAGTGCTAAAGGTCTAACGGCAATCCTGTTCTATGGCTTTATGATAGTTATAAGTAGCACAATCTATTTGCTCGTATCACTTTACATTTCAGAAAAACTCCTCCACTTGGCAACAAAGTCAAAAAACGAGAAAGAATGGGAATACATCGTCACCTCTCCTTTTGAAGGATACAAAATCATCCTGCAGGGACTTATCACCAGCTACATATCGGTAGCTTCATTAGTAGTGTTTGCATGGTGGGTCATCCCAATAAATCGCAGAGACTATATCTTATCCCAGCTTTCTCCCTCAACAAGAGCAGTGGCCCAGCTAAATGGGGGTAATTACTGGTTTGTATTCCCTATCTTTAGGTTAGGAGTTTTTCTTCTCCTAACAGCAGTCTCAACAATGGCACTCATGACCTACAAATTCGAATCTTATGAAAAAAAGAATCTAAGGCTTTTGATGTCTGGCGAGGGGTTCTTTGGTCTTCCACTGCTTGGCGTGTTTTTCATGATAGGGATTGCTGGATTCTTGGCTCTTTATATTAGAAACGCGTTTGTGATCCTTGGTTTATTCCTTATTTTTTCCATAATGGTGGGGCTGATCGTGAACTCGAAGAAAAAGATGAACACGAAACCACGTCGCCATAGCTGTGGCAGGTTCCTAGAACTGACAGAAAGAGAATGCCCGTATTGCGTAGTAGACACCCGCCTCGCTCAATACTACATAGACAGCAGTTCACTATCTCTACTGAAGTGCCCGATTTGTGGAGAGCCAAAAGACACCGTAAGCCGTTCATGCAAGAAATGCAATGGATTAATAGTAACCCGGTGTTCTGTTTGTCAATGGGTCATTTCTCCCATCTGGACTCAATGTATTCATTGCGGTAGCTACGTAACACCCATCCCGAATATTGCCCTTTCTCCTAGAGAAAAACCATTTGCAAGTAAAACGCTAATTATGATAGTCGGACCATTGACGTTTCTCATTCCAACGTATATTCTTGTTCTCTTTTCTTTTGTAACTATTAGATTCAATCCTTTCAATATCCTCTTCTTCTTGAACTATGAAAGACTCGTTGGTGAATACGGATATCAAGAGTTACTTAGGCAAAACTTGAGTAGCGATGATGTGCTGGCTCTATTAATAAGAACAGCAATAATTAGCGCCGTGTTGCTAACGGCGAGCATTGGTGCAATTATAATATTGTTCAGAGGGAAGCATAACCAAGGCGAGTGGACAAGTATTTTTGGTTTTTTCCTTTTCGTTTCCCTATTTGTACCCATCATTTCTGTGTTCATTTCGTGGGCCTTTATCGTCATTGTTTCATTACCCCTCATTCCAATGTTAGTCGTCCTTGGGATCATTTCATTCATCGTGTACAGCAAGTCGAAAACCATTGTTTCTCTTATCAATAATTACAAGGGAACACTCACGTTTTTGCATCCAAAAATAAGGTCTGTGAACGCTGAAGAATTAGTCGTAAGCTCATCATCCCCAGCAACTGCTTCGGAGGTCGTAGCATGAGTGCAAAACAAACCAGTCAAGAATCAACGGAAATCCAACCTTCCTCTATGCAGCCCCCACCACTATTCACATTTTCATCGTCTGCAGAACCCAAACAAAGACAGATCGTAGCCCTTCTTTCCCTCATAACTGGAATGGTTTGGGTTTTCTCAGTTCCTACAGTCCTAGGGCAAATCACGAGGTCTGAAACAACATTAGTCTATCGAATCAATACCCTTGGAGCGGGAGACCTTTTTGTCGGAATGCTCACGGGTTTACCCTTAGCTTACTCAAAAGAGCCAATGAACATCCTTGCATTATTGATCCTCAGCTTCACTGTGGAGCTTATTGCGAATCCTGTTTTCTTGATTGTGGCTATGGGATACCCATTCATCTTGGGCATCGTGTTAGGTAGCTGGTATGAAAGAAAAGGATCTGGTTTTGTGTCTTACAGCATTGATCTTTGGGCAAGGATTTCGATCCCTCTCGGGATCATGGTTGCTGTTTTCTTGTTCAAGAACGATTTTTTTGATACATTTCAGCAAAATTTTCCAGGAATAAGTCTCAACCAATTCTTGATTGAACAATTCCTTTATTTCTCATTTCAAGCGGTTCTTTTCCTATTCCTATGGATAGTTCTGAACTTCTTGTTTGTAATGCTCTTTATATTGGTTCCAGCTAGTATGGGATATAGAGTTGGCTTGTGGATAACGCAAGCAGTAGGTGAAGAAGCATGAGTACACAAAAGAGCAAAAGGCGACCTGTCCTCGGTATTGGAGCGACTATTGCGATAATCGTTGTCATGCTTCTCTTATCAAATAGTCTTGGAAGTTCTGTAAAGTCTGTTAATGATGCTCCACCTCAAGCTCAAGAAAGCGTTGAATTCCAAGGAGACCCCAGCCAACAAATCGGATCTGGACTTTTCACACCAGGGGGAGGAGACATTTCATTTCCTAGTGTAAGCCTCCCTCCAATATCATCGTTTCCTTCAATACCAGGAGGGGGCCTTCCTCCAATTAACCCGCCCAACCCTCCGAATCCCAGTCCGCCGGGAGGCGTTGGAGGAGGCGGAGGATTGCCTACGATTCCTCCAATCGGAGGTGGAGGAGGGAACAAAAACAACGGAAGCAATAGTGATGATCGATTTGGTGGATTTAATGTGGGGAAAATCAAAGACGTTCTTGGGCTAGACAGTATTGAAAGAGAAGACAAGGGAAGATACTTCCCAGATTTTTCGTTCCCAAAGCCTAACTTGCAATTTCTGACGCAATGGTTTCCAGGACTGAAATTACCTCGAATCAATTGGGACCTATTGCCAGAGACCTCCATGCCGAGAATACAAAACGTCATTGTGAAATACGGGCAACTAATTATGCTTGTCTTTTCAATTGCAGGAGTGGGGTTCTACACGATGGCATCAAGATTTTTCCGACTCTTAGAAAGAGACATTTCAACAGCAGCTTATACAAGAGGAGAGGGTCTATTTGTAATTGAAGATGGAGAAACAGAGGAAGTGAGGCAAAAAGAAGAAATGAGACGTCGCCTAAGAGCATTGGTTCAACTAAGTGATCGCATAAGCTTCATAGCAGATACCATTCGCGAAAAAGCAAACCAAGGTAGTTATCGAGAAGCAATAATTGAAGGCTATCATGAACTTGATGAGGCGTTTCAAGACTTCAGCCAGTTAAGACGCTCACCAGCAGAAACACCACTCGAACACGTAACCAAACACTTGCAAGCTTCAGAAGTCAATGAAGATGCGCTCTTAACCATAGTGGATCTCTTTTACGAGGCACGTTTCCGTGAAAGACCAATAACCCTCGAAGACGTAGGAAGACTCCTCACAGCGTTTGATCAGCTAATTATTGTAGACATTGCAATCACGTGAACAGAGGGAGAGGCATGAGAAACTCGGATCCCACCGATGATCAAGAAGAGCAAAGATTCAGGTTTTCACTCTTTGCAAAATTCACTTTACTGGCACTCATCATAGCGATTGCGGGCTTAGCGACTGTTCCGTATTCACCAGCGGGAAGTATAAACAATCATGACTGGAATGGTACTAGCATATTTGCCCAGCAACTCAGAGAACAGTTAGGCTTACCAGTTACTCGAAGCTTATGGTCTTCAATAAGATTAAATGAGGAACCAGCCAATCAACTGATCATAATCGTGGGAGGACAGCGAAAGTTCAGCTCACAAGAAGTAGAAGCAGTGAAAAATTACGTGGACAGAGGAGGAGCAGTTCTTATTTTTGACAACCGAGGCACTGGTGCGCAACTTCTAGCAAAACTCGGCATTATGCAGTTACCGGGGCAAGTTGTGTCAACAAGCGAAGCGATGCAATACCTTTATCCACAGAACATCATCGTTCCGGCATCCTATACTATTATTGGGGAGTTTTTCCCATTAGAAGAGGATTTTCCACTAGTGTTCCCAAACTCAGTGGGACTAGTAGATACAAGGCTTTTCACCGGACAGCTTATAGACTACCAAACGGTTCCGCTTGCCGCAAGCACCGAACTTTCAGTCCTGGATGTTGATACAGACTATAAGATCGAGTCCTCTGACTTTGCGGGGCCCATCCCAATTGCTTGGATGAGGCAGATAGGTAATGGACTAGTCGCAGGAATAGGAACGCCATCTTTTGTCATGAACGAAGTCGTACAACTCAAGGGATTCTATAACCTTTTCTTTGCCATTTCAATGGTTCAAATCCTTATGGGATTACTCGAGCTGAACTCCATTGTTTTTGACGAGTCCCACGCGATCCTACAATTCACGGCTCTTACGGGCCTTATCCAAGCAATCACAGGCGCTTGGTTCTACGTCTCAACAATGAACATTGTGTTTCAGTTCGCGATCTCACTCATCGGCGTTATTTTCGTAATCTATGCCTTGACGGCGGTCAAGAGTCGAAAGAAAAGTTCAACAAAAATAGCGCTTTCTGGAGAAGGAGGTAAATTGAGGCGATATATATCAATGCCCGAGATGATCCTCATCGACTACTATGTGAATTTCAGCCTCAATCCCAGCGGCACACTAGTAACATCAGTAATGCACATGTCAAAGATATTGTCATCAATAATAAGGGAGGATCTTGAGTTCACACAATTTCAAATCAAGGCTCAAGAAAGAAACATAAGCGCAGCGGACATAGAAGAATTCTACCTGTTAGTTAATCAGAAACTACCTCAGTTACTGCGCAGATACGGCAGAATACACACTACGCCTATTGAGGCATTCTCAGAATCGAAGAAGTCCAATGGAAAAACGTAATAGGTGAGAAAAATGGATTATACCGAAGTAAAAGCAATCACAGATTCAATTTTAAGTGAAGCCGAAAGAAGAATCGTTGGTAACAAGCATATCATGAAGAAAATCTTACTAGCATTATATAGCAATGGCCACGTTCTTCTAGAAGGAGTCCCTGGAATCTCGAAAACACTCATGGCTAGTACGCTCGCAGAAATCATAGGAATGGATTTCAAACGAGTTCAATTCACCCCAGACTTAATGCCTTCAGATATTTTAGGGGTAAACGTGTTTAACCAAAAAACAACCGAGTTTGAATTCTTGAAGGGTCCTATTTTCACAAATTTCCTTCTCTGTGACGAAATCAACAGAGCACCTCCCAAGACACAGTCTGCCCTCCTTGAAGCCATGCAAGAAAAGCAAGTCACTGTTGAGGGAACATCTTACACCCTTCCAGAACCATTCTTTGTCATTGCAACTCAGAACCCTATCGAGCAAGCGGGAACCTATCCTCTACCCGAAGCACAAATGGATCGCTTCATCATGAGACTGCTAGTAGCCGTTCCTCCCAAAACCGATGAAATCCAAATCCTTCGGCTAAAAAATATCAGCCTAATGGCAGAAGTCAATCAGGTAACTAACCAAAAAGAAATCCAGAAAATCCAAGAAAAAGTCCTCGAAGTAAATATCTCTGACAAAATAATGGAGTACATCGTGGACCTTGTTACTAGGACCAGGGGATCACCATCCATTGATTTAGGAGCCAGCCCTCGTGCAAGCATTGCTATGCTTCTCCTCAGCAAAGCAAACGCAGCAGCAGCGGGAAGAGACTATGTTCAACCAGACGACGTAAAATATGTAGCCTTTGAAGTCCTCAACCACCGAATCATTCTCAGCCACGAGGCTGAACTTGAAAGATTGACTCCAGACCAAGTAGTCAAAGACATTATTTCGTCGGTGGAGGTCGTAACTTGATACATATGGAAGAAGACTACATCGCAGAGCCCATCAGGCTTACGGAAGCAGGAAAAACCACAATCTTGATTTCCGTATTATTCATAGTAATTGGCTCATACAGCGGAAGTCTTCTTCTTGTATTTTTGTCCAGTTTCTGGCTGATATACCTAGCAATAGCGAGTCAAACAAACATGAAAAGCCTTCGACCCATCGTGGCAGAAATCGAGGTCCATAATACATCCATACACCAAGGTGAGTTGATCTCTGTTAGGGTAGAAATAATTAACAGAAGCCCTGAGGCAAGAACCATCGATATCTTTCTGAAATCGAGTGGTACCCTCTACTCTTTTGAAGGGCGAACAAAGGCAAGAATAAAAATTGGCTCCTTGGAGAATAAGCAACTCTCTTTCCATCTAATAAGCCTCCATCGAGGAGAAGCAACAATCGGCCCACTAGAAATTTCTCAGCGAGATCCCATGGGACTGCTTCAGAGGAAGATGTACACGACTGAGAAAATCATGCTACGCGTATTCCCTCGCAGAGTAGGTAGCCCCGTGCCAACGGCCTACCGAAGGGAAGTCATTTCACGCTTGATCGGACTATTTGCAATGAGAATCAAAGGTTTTGGCACGGAGTTTTATGGGTTGAGGGACTACGTGAGAGGAGACCCGATCAAGTCTATCGATTGGAAAGCAACAGCCAGAGTAAACAAGTTAATCACAAGAGAATACGAGGACGAAAAAAGGCTAACTGTCGTGCTAGCCCTCGACGTTTCTCATTCGATGGCTGGAGAAAAGTTCAACTTTGCACTCACCACGATTCAAGACTTGGTGCAAACAATCATCGAAATTGGCCATTCTTGTGCAGTGGTTGTTTTCGCCGATAAAGTGATTTCCTACTTTCCTCCCAGCGACTCGCCTCGCTTTGCGTATCAGATTTGGCAAAGCTTCTTCAAACTGGCCCCCCTAGATGTAAAAGCCGATTACTCTGCTATTACTCGCCTAATCTATTCAGAACATTACACACGTTCACTAGTGATTTTCATCAGTGACGCAGAACAAGACCTCGAACATAAAGAACGGGAAATCCGCAACATAAGAATGAGAGAAAACCACGTTGTCCTCATGGATCTCTGGGGGTACCCCCTCGAGTACGAGAAGTTCCTCGGTCATGCAGTCACTGAGGCAGAGGATCCGCAACAAGTAGCACTTCTTGCAGAACATATCCACCCCTACGCATTGATTTCACATGCAGAACTCGCTGAAAAAGCTCGAAAATCACTTGGAAGAGCAGGAGCAAAATACACCGCAATCACATCCGCAAGAACTAGCCCCTTTCACGCGCTCGAAGCTCTGATTCGACAAGAAATGATGCGAATTTCACACTAAGATTAGAGGACAAGAAAATGATGAAACAAGAACAGGCCCCAGAAAGAAGCCAAACTCCTTCCCAAGCAACAATAGGTGGAGAGGAGGTAAGAGAAGTCTATGATGTCAATCTGTTTCAGCGATTTGGATTAACCCCAACGCCTATGCCGTATACCAGCGAAATGTTCCGACCAAGGATGTACGCGATTCTGGGAATCATTGTTTCAGCAGTCCTCTACTCAATCGCTTTCGGGCAACTAGGATTAGTTGCAACGCTTGTTATTATGAGCCCATGGATGTTTATTCAGCTCCTCCAATTCAAGAACCCCTCACTGCGCAGAGAAATAATATTCCTGATCTTTCCCTTGTTATCAGTAGCAATATCCACGCCTCAAGGACTTGGAGAATCTGGATTACCACAGAACGCACCAATCCAAAGCATGGGATTACTAGCACTTGGATCATTGGGCTTCATCATAGCAACTACCAGTGACATCGTCCTAACCAGCTGGGTACAAGCAAACTTCTCACCATCCCAGAAATTCATCAAACCAGAAGATCGAGAAACAACAGAAACACTAGAAAGAAGCAGAATAACCCTACAAGATACCAGGTTCTCATTCGATTTCCATATCACAGAACCAGAAACACCAGGAAAAACACTAGGAGACAAAACCTTTAGAATCTCCGTGCTCGCATTACTATCTGCCATCACCATAACCATTGCCATCACCATGTTTGTGCAGTTTACCGAGCAAACCTCCCCAACAGACCCATTTCCTACAAGAACATACTTGATATCAATACTAGTCTTAAGCGCTTTCTGGTCTATTACAATGATCAGAGAATTGCTCAGACAAGAATTTCGCAATTACTACAACAAATTCATGGAAAGAAGAATCAATAAAAATGACACGAGAGGTACAAAACCCGCGAGAAAAGTTAGCGGAAAGATCAAGAGTCTATTCCGCCGAAAAAAATAGGAAACCAGACCACCTCTTAAAACGGAGAACCAAAGAAATCGCTCTAAAGCATTAGTTAGCTGATTTCTGCGAGTCCAATAATACCTCAGCATGTGGCATTTTGCCCAGCAGTTACCATGGGGCATAAGACAAAAGCCTACAATGAAAACAAAATACTTAAGCGTGGCTGGCAATACGAAGGTGTAAAGAAAGGAGCTGAAAAGAACATGGCCATGTCTAACGAAGACAACAGGATCAAAGGTCCACTAAAATGGTTCAATCTCAAATGGTGGGCAAGATCATTGCATTTATACCCATTCTGGGTTACTTTCAAGTACTTCCTCAGAGTTCCTCAAGCAGAGCTTTATCATCCTCTACACGACGATCATTCCGCATATCCAGATATAGCGCCAAGATACAGAGGGCTCCTTGGAATGGATATGGATTCATGCATTGGATGCCGGAAATGTGAAAGAGTCTGCCCAAACAAGACCATTATCATGGAAGATAGAGAATTCAACGGAAAGAAATTCCGCTTCCCGGCATACTTCGCTGGAAGATGCCTAAAATGTGGGCTATGTGAAGAGGTTTGCCCAGCATTCTCAATCAGACATACCGACCAGTTCGAAGACGCAGGCTATTGGAGAGAAGAGCTATACTACTCACCCGAGAGAATGCATCAAATGTTCCAGGTTCATATTCAGCCAAAAATCGATGCGGGACTCGCTCATCGTGCAATACCAGACAAACGCCGATACCCTGAAGAACATAAGAAATACTTAGAACTTGAAGAAAAAGCCAAGGCATAACCTCCAAAAAACCCAAATGCACCGCCATTTTACGTCTCTTCTCCTATTTTTTTCAATCCGACCTTGTAGCATAAGTGGTAAAATTATTGAATTAACCAACCGTGACAATTCAGTGTTTTTCAAGCGAACTCATTAAATCGGTCTGTGCAAATTTAAAAACAAGAACTACGAAAATAAAATAGGGAGCAGAAACAGAGGAATGCCGAGCCAAGCGCTGATCGAACAACTCTCCAAGCAAAAAAGAACAAACGACATTATATCAATTTGCAGTGACGCTCTGGAAAACAATGAAGATAACATAACGGTGAAAGTAATTCCTAGATTTCTCTGGAAACGCCTCGTTTTCGACCCGTGGACATATGCAACAGGAACATTAATCGCGGCCCTCTTGATAAGAGAAATATACCGAGAACACAGCGTCTCAACGCCATTGTTTATTGTGATTTGGCTCACGGGACTCTACCTACTGAGAAGAACCGTTGCCATCATGCTTCCGAAAATTAGAACGAATTACTTAGTGGCAACTCCGGCACCGTCTATTCAGAAAGTTCGCCAATCAGCGGAGCGGGAAGGAGGAATCATTGTTTTTTACAGCCCTACAACCCCAGTTCCATTAGGTCGCAAAAAAGCGCTAATACGGAAAATGGGGGCAAAAATCGGGCTCCTCTCACCAATCACACTAGTAATAATTGCAGTATTTTACATCCTTTTTGCCCCCGCAAAGTTCGTCTCAGAGCAAACAATCAAAGTAACGCAACAACCGGGAGAAACCTACGAAATGCAAATGCAGGATCTAACCTGGCAACGATACACGCTCTTCCTAGATTTGCTCATTCTCCTAAGCATCGCAGTCTCAACATTAGCGTTTATTCTATTAATCATTGGGAGCACAACATATTTGTTCAAAAACCCAGACCCAATCAACAATGCCGTTGCTATTGCAAGCAACATCGAACTCCTAAAAAGAGAAGCAAACCTTGCCAAGAACACGGCAACAGTACCAGCGGTGCTCCACATTATTGGTCCCATCGACAGACCACATGGCCAATCGGTAATTGATCTCCTCGAAGACTTTGGTTTTTCGCAAAGCATTATGGACATCACCATAATCAGACTTCAAACAATCGGCAGAGGAAATTTCGTACCCATTCTCGTGGATGAAAAAGCACCATCACTGTTACCCACACTCGTTTCTTACGCATTGCAAACAAGTGGTTCACTAGACGAAAACAGAACACATCTATTAATTCCCATCGAGGAAGCATCAAAAAGAGAGGACCCCTCACCATGGGAAATCCAAGGAATTGAAGAGATATTCATCAGTACACAAACGCCACTATCGTGGAAATGGGCCAAAGCCAAGAATCCCGCCAGAAACGTGAACGCACCTTCTTTCGTAATCCCAAGCACTAAGACAAACACGAAGTACCGATTAGAACTCGCAAATGCTGTGATTGAGTTTTTCCTAGGACTCGTCTCCGAACTGTCAGGAATGGGAACAGACGTTATTCAGCGACAAGAAACAGAAGTAATCGACGAAATGAGTCACGCCGCCAAAATTATTCTAACCCTCCAAGACGAAGTCGAAAAACAAGTCGAAAAAGCCATTGAAGTAGCCAAAATAACCGCTAGATCAGTTGAAGCGCCTTCCGAAAACGCCAATTCATATATAAGAACCATTGAGAGCGATGACTCTCTCGAGAAGAAAATCATAGCTATGACATTCCTATCTCAGTTCTACCCAGAACACCTAGAATCATTCGTGAAACAAGCAATCATCAGTAAACAACAAACTATTTTCTGGGGACTTCAAGATCCCTATCCAACAATCATTCACGAAGTCCTTGGTAAAGCTCCGCAGTCACTAATAAAAGATGATAGCATAAAATATCCATACTACCTCTTTGACCGAGTTAATTTCCTAAATCCAAGAGCCCTGCAAGATTACTTGCTCGCTGTATCGCTCAGTATTTATTCCGAGTATTACCCGCTTAGAGCCGCGAACTTCAGCAAAGAACTGCTAGTCATCGCAAAATCACCAATAATCATGGACAGATGCTGGCTCACACTAGCAACAATTCAACCTCCGAGCACTCTAGGATCATTGCTTCAAGACGTATATGGAATGCTAGAACAAGGAAATCTTCCGCGGCCAGTGCTCAGAACACTGGCAGAAATCGCTGCAAGAGCATCACTCTCCACGTTTGTAATCTTAGCCCAAAACATCTTAGAACGCCAAGGCAGCTCTAACAATCATCTTCCGATAATAGAAGTAATCGGAGAATACGTCCAAAACCCCAAATACAGACAACGAATCATTTCGATATTGCACTCGTATCTATCGATGGGACCTTGTGCTGAAAGTAGAACCATCGCGGTGAAAATACTCGCAAAAGAAGAACCCTCACTAATTCGTTCTCTCCTCGAACAAGAGCGATTCTAATGCGCAACGCCTTCTCGATCCTCATGCTTTCAAAGAAAGGTTGCCAAACGAGGACCAAAAAAACAAAAACAGGGATACCAACATCGATAAAAAGAAGTAAATAGCCGAAGTGGAAGACAACGGCAAATATTTCAAACCATAGAATTTGTGAGAAATCTTAAAAGTAGAAACATCACCGTTTTAATAGAGAAGCAATGAGCGGTAGGCAATACTTATTCAAAGTACTACTCCTCGGTGACGGAGCCGTAGGAAAAACAAGTATTCGTGAAAGATACATGGGAAAAGGCTTCAAGGGATCTTATCTCAAAACTATTGGCGCAGATTTTGCCTCCAAGAAACTCACCATGGGAGACACTCAAATCACCATGCAGATTTTCGACTTGGCAGGACAAGACGCCTACGTAACCGCGAGAAAAGCATTCTATAAAGGAGGAAGAGCCGCATTCTTGGTATTCGACCTCCAAGACGAAACAACCCTCGTAAACCTTAGACAATGGGCAAAGGATGCTATTGAATTTAGCCAAGGATCAATCAGTACTTTCGTTATCCTCGGAAACAAAGCAGACCTCGTGGAGACCAGAATGGTGTCAAAAGAACGCGCCGTTCAATTCTGCAGACAGCTCAGCGCTGAAACAGGTCTTGATCTCGTTTACCTAGAAACCAGCGCAAAGACAGGTCAAAACATTAAAGAAGCATTCGATCTCTTAGCATATACATTGCTCAAAGAAGCAAACGTGCAAATTTCGCCCGAAGTATACACACCTCCAGAGATCATTGAGATCATCAAGCCAGGAGGAGTAACAGAATCCCCTTCAGGAAAAACAGAAGTCGTTGAACAAGTAGCCGAAATCCAAGAGGATCTCTTAGAAAGAATCCAAAGCCTCGAACAAAGAATTGTACAACTAGAAGCCAGCAAAGCAAATCGGACACAGGCAGATTCAAGTGAAAGAATAGCGCAATTAGAAACGAAAGTCGCGGAATTAGAAGAAAGAATTCGCCGAATGGGCCATGTGCTAAAGACAGTCGTCGAATCGCTGAAGCAATAAGGAAAAGCATCAAACAGAAGAATGTCCTTCACCACAATCAAGAATCTCACACCAAAACCCACTCTACCCCTCCTCTCTTCTCATAGCAGAAACCAATATCAACAATGGTCATTTTTTCCCCCAAACCTTATCAATTCGTGAGGAAAATCAGTAACGATGAAAGCAATCATTGGAGCCACAATACATCCCGTGAATTCCCCCTCTATTCCCGACGGTGTCCTCTTATTCGACGAACAATTCATCAAGCAAGTCGGCTCAAAAGACCAAGTCCAGATTCCAAGCGATGTGGAGATCATTGAACTCCCCGGAAAGCATGTTTTTCCCGGATTCATTGATCCACACACCCACATCGGAATTGATGAAGAAGGAGTCGGCAAAGAAGGAGATGATTATAACGAGATCACAGAGCCCGTGACTCCGTACTTAAGAGCAATTGACGGCATCTATCCCCAAGACAAGGGATTTGAAGATGCATTATTGGGTGGCGTAACCGCGGTAGGCATTACCCCAGGCAGTGCTAACGTGATCGGTGGAGAAATAGCGGCTCTACACACGTATGGCCGAACAGTTGAAGAAAAACTCATCCGTGCACCAGTTGGCATGAAATTCGCCACGGGAGAAAATCCAAAGCGTATACACGGCAATAAAAGATCCCCCGCAACAAGAATGGCAGTAGCATATCTGATAAGACAAGCACTTTACAAGGCAATTGACTATGCCAACAAATGGTCAATCCACAACCAAAAGGCAGAAACAGGAAACGAATCATCACCGCCCGAGACGGACCTAGGGCTCGAAAACCTCATGAAAGTCGTGGATACAAGCATAAAGGCCAGATTTCACGCACATAGAATCGATGACATCATGACAGCAATCAGAATCGCAGAAGAATTCGGGCTAGACTACACCATTGATCACGCCACGGAATCTCACCTAATAGCAGACATCCTAGCATCACGAAAAGTCTATTGTGTCGTCGGACCAATCATCAGCAGTAGGTCAAAAGTAGAACTCAGAAACAGAACGGCAAAAACTGCAGCGATACTAGAAAAACACAACGTGAAATTCGCAATAGCTACGGATCATCCGGTACTTCCAATTCAATACTTGCGAACAAGCATAGGAATCGCAGTCTCTGAAGGACTCTCTTTCGAAACAGCTCTCAAAACAAATACCATTAACGCTGCTAAAATCTTAGGGATCGATGACCTTGTGGGCACCTTAGAACCAGGAAAGTTTGCAGACTTTGCCGTCTACGATAAACCCAACCCATTTTCACTGGAAACCAACCTTGTCCAAGTTTACGTGGAAGGAATAAAAGCCCTAGACAATACTTAGACAATACCTAAAACTCGAAAAACAACCGACCTTACTCTTAAAAAAAGAAAAGGAGTAAGTTTGAACAAATATCTGCTCAAAACCTTATCTCTTCTTGCTTTTCAGTTTTCGGCGACGCTTCTTTAGTTTCTTCTTTCTCATTTGAGCACGTTTTGCTTTCCTACCGTTCATTCAACCACCTTGGCAAACATTACGAGATCAGAGCACCTAAACTTAAACCTAACCATTGAATACTAACACGTTCCATTACATGATTCGGTATTTCGGTTCAAATCAATTTTGAAACGAGCAAAAGGTTCAGAGAGGACAAATATTCATCCCACGGAATCGAGTCCACACTCATGCTCAGACGACCCTGGACTCCATCCACGAGATTCAGTTCCTTTGCAACCTCCATGAGACGATGCTCATACTCAACCGTGTAATTCCAGCTCGCACCAAATTCTTGCATCAAAATCTTGCTCAAAGCAACAGCACCAAAATTAGACGTTCCAGCCAACAAGAACTCATCAACTTTCGTCATTCCAGAGATCCCGAGCTTTTTCGCACAAGCAGTGTCTCCACGAGTCATGGTTAAGCTTCCGTGTTCATTGCCCGCATCTCCAATTGCAAAAACACCCTTGGGGGAAATGAGCCTATCAAGTTCCTCAGGGGGGAAAATGTAATCCCCCACAGTCTTACCTCTCATACTAACATACTGACCATCCTCGGTCCTACCTGGTTTTTCAATGTGTAGCACGGGATCGCCGGCGTCAATCAATATATCTGGAACCTTATCCAGTTTCGGGTTGAGAGACACAACAATGGGAAACTTAACCCCGCCTTTTTCACATAACTGCTGAATAGCGCCACTAAGCTCTTTTTCTACAACAAAAACCGTAGAGACATCGACTTCTTCCAGCATTCGGGCTAAAACAATTGCTCCAACGGGACCGTCATTTTCAAAAACAACTTTAGATTGAAAAATCGGGAACCCAGTACTAATAATGAGTAGATCGCTCTTTCGCAAACTCATAGCCAATTGCTTTCCCATGTTCTGCAAGGATCGAAGAGGAGAATATTCGACAGCAAATTCACGCATCTTACGTAATAAGAGCTCCGCACGAGTGGGTTCTGAGCGGCCACCCAATATCAGCAGATCATCGAGTTCCATAATCGTCAACATGGAGAAAAACTACTAGAAATTTAATTATTGGGGAACGAAACTATCTACAATAGCGAAATCATTTGCGGACGTGAGCAACATGTCGATATTTGGAAAACGAAAGAAAGAAACGCTTGAAACCTATTTTCCCATTGCTGAATACGAGCCAAAATTCGAAATTGAAGAGCCACCCAGGGTCACATTCATCGAAGGGACCGTCCCCGTGGTTCACAAGGAATTATGGAGGGAAATGGAAGAATACTGGGACTTGATCCACCCCCTCGTCAGAGACATGATCGTGAGTTGGGTAGAAGTCTACGAAAAGACAGCCAAAGAAATCAAGGAATTACGTGACTCCTTAGACACTGAAAAAAGAAAAGCACTCATCACCATGGAAAACATCCAGGAACTCCAAGACAAAGTCCGGGAGCTAAGCCAACAACTCCATAATGAAACGCTCATGCGACGAGATCTAGAAGAGCGCCTTCAAGACGTAACCGCCCAAATAAAAGAACAATACGAAAAAGAAAAGAAAGCCCTCGAACTACTCGTTTCGAGCAAAATCGACGTTAGCGAAGAAACATTGGAACAAGCTCTAGAAAAGGCCTTATCAAAAGCTACTTCACCCGAACAAGTACAACGCCTTGAGAAAAGAGTCAAAGAACTCGAAGAAAAACTCAAGAAAGAACGAGAAGAAAACGAACGCATACAAATGGAAATCGCCGAAGCATTCCAAGAAAAGATCATGTACTACGACAATCTCGTAAGAAGCTACAAAGAACAACTCGGCATAACAGACGAAGAATTCGATCAATAGCACAAACAACCCCGAAATCTGACATAACAACAATCAATCCTCTCCCCTTTTCTCAAAAAAACAAGACCAATCCAGAAAAAAGACACAAAAGTGCGTCGTGTGATTTCTCTCCCACAAGGTTGATTAATTCCCCATAACGCCCACAACTTAAGCTAAAAGGAGGTATGCAAAATCACAACAGTCAGTAAGGGAGAAACCAAGTGGCATGTAATTCAAGAATTTGAAGAATTAGCCAGAGAGTTCATTCTCTTTAGTTTCGAAATGAACCCCACAACCGCGAGCGGTCTGGGATTACATCAATACGCAGGGTACTTGCCAAAACTAAGCAAAGAAAACCTGAAAAAAGCAACAGAAAAACTAAGGGAATTCGAGAAAAAATTCGAGACCATCAACAAAGAAAAACTTCCCCCAACACAACAATATGAGCTTGATCTCATCCTCTATGATATCCAATTAAAAATCTTCGAAATAGAAGAACTTCGAATCATGGAAAAAAATACAGCAATCTACACATTTCTTTTAGGAATCACTGATTTCTTCCTAAAACAATACGCTCACCCCGAAATTCGAATGAATAATCTCCTTACTCGCTTAAAAGAAGTGCCAGTTCTACTAGAGAGAGCAAAAGAATTGATAGAAATTCCGATCGGAAAACCGTTCCAAGAATTGACTCTCATGATGCTCTCAGGACAAATGAATTACTACCAAGACTTCGGCATCCCCGAAGCCAAAAAGCTCGCAAGCGAAGAACAGTTCAAAGAGCTAGAACAAGCATTTCACACCGCTCTAAAGGCAATGAATGATTTCAGAGAATTCATCGCTAATGCAGAAACTACCGACGAATTCGCCTTGGGTCCCGAGCTTTACAAGAAACTCCAGTTCTACGAAAACGCCCTAGACATCA
>JAJRWK010000157.1 GCA_024276795.1 archaeon
ATTCGCCAAGATCTTAATGTCTCAATAGCTAAGGGGACACGAATCGAAATCAAAGGGGTTCAGCAACTTGACCAGATCGAGACCTTCGTGAGAAATGAAGCAATAAGGCAGTTGCGGATGGCTGAATTACTCGAATATTTGAAAGAAGAAAGAAAATGGAAAAAATCCGATGTGGATGCTATCCAATCAGTAGACTTGAAGAAAATCTTCAAGAAAACAAAAGCAAAGCTCATAGCAAACACGTTGAAGAAGAAGGGAACTGTTACTGGGGCAAAGATTCCTAAGTATGGTGGGCTTCTGAAATACGAGTTACAACCCAACTACCGCGTTGGAACAGAATTTAGTGAAGTTGCCAAAGTCATCGGTGGTGCTGGAGGAATACTTCATAGCGACGAACTGCCAAAATTCGGAATCAGTGAAAAGGAAGTTGAGGCCATCAAAAAAGAGCTAGGAGTAGAAGACGAAGAAGATGGCTTCGTTCTTATCGTGGGATCACCAGAACAAGGTATCCGGTCTATTCAAGGAATCAAGGAGATCCTTTCTCTCTGGCTAAATGATGAACTTCCCCGAGAAGTTCGAGCGCCAAGGCACGATGGTACAACTGGATATCTTCGACCGTTGCCAGGCGGAGCAAGGATGTACCCCGAAACGGATTCACCCCCTATTCTTGTTGATAGAACTTTACTGGACAAAATCAATGCAGTGGAGTTCGAAACCCCTGAACAACGTCTTGAGAGATATGTTAAGGTTCACAAGTTATCGCAAAAGTTAGCTTCTCAGATGGTCTTGCACCCTCTAGCCTCCTTTTACGAGGAATTAGTAGAGGAAGAAAAAATCGACTCAAAGCTTGTTGCTACCACTCTTCTACAAACACTTGTTTCCTTAAGAAGAGATGGTGTTGAAGTCGACCGTGTGGAAGAGGCGCATCTGAAATCAATTCTGAAAGCGGTTCATTCCGGTGAAATTCCCCGAGATGTGATTCCTGAATTGCTCACCACAATTGCCTCAAAGAAAGGATCTGTGTCGATCTCCAAGCTAATAGAGGGAATAAAGGCATCACAAATGAGTGATGAAGAACTTCGATCAATTATTCAAGAAGTTCTCTCCAATCGTACAGACTTTGTAAAAGAAAGAGGAATGGGGGCCATTGGACCCTTAATGGGAATTATTATGGGCAAGATCGGCGGAAAGGCTGACGGAAAACGTGTGAGCTTAATCCTAAAAGAAGAGATTGGAAAAGTTATTTCCTAATCATCAGTTATCCTGTCCCTCTTCTTCCCTAATCCATTCAGAAAACCAAGATTTTCTTGCAATTTTGTCAATAGAGATTTTTCTATCCCAAAGTTTTCTTAAATCCTCCTCGAATCAAATCACGATGAGCCCGAATAGAACACCGCTTTATGACTGGCATATTTCCCACGGAGATGTTGTCGATTTTGCGGGATGGGAAATGCCAGTTAGGTTTTCCAATATCATCGAAGAACACATGGCAGTCAGAGACGCTGTTGGAATTTTTGATGTTAGCCACATGGGTAGAATCCATGTCAGAGGAAAACATGCAAAGGACTTCATTGATCTGATTGTGCCCAGAAACGTCAAGCGAATGTCTTCGGATCGAGCGGGATACACTTATGTCCTAAACGAAAATGGTGGTTTCAAAGACGATGTTATAGTCACAGTTCTCGATAATGATCATGTTTTCTTTGTCTGTAACGCTTCAAACCGCAAGAAAATCGTCAATTGGTTATTGACTCATCTCAAGACAATTCGGTCAGTGTTCCCCGAATTTGATGTTAAGCTACAAGATGTTACTTTTCAAAGCGCCATGATTGCTATTCAAGGCCCCGCTGCACCTGAGCTCATGAAACGAGTCTTCGGAACAGCTCCAGCAAGGTGGAGGGTTGCTCATGGATCTTTTGAAGACTATGATGTGCTCCTTACTGGCACTGGGTATACCGGTGAAGTGGGGGGAGAAATCACCATTGAAATAGAAAACAAGGACGAACTGAAAAAAGTAGCAATTGCAGTCTGGCAGGCTCTCTTAGAGACAGGAAGTGACCTTGCTGTGAAACCATGTGGTTTAGGAGCAAGAGATTCGTTAAGAATGGAAGCTGGATACTGTCTATATGGTAATGACATTGATGAGAACATCACGCCAAAAGAAGCCGGACTGTTCTTCAGCCCATTTGCGGACAATGAAAAGAAATGGTATATTGGCAAAGATTCATTAGAAACCAAAGAGCCTGAGAATATCCGAATTGGTTTTGTGATGATTGAAAAAGGAATTCCTCGTCATGGTTACGATATTTTGGATTCTAAAGGTGAAAAGATTGGCTGGGTGTCAAGTGGGACACAATCGCCTATACTTCATTCAGGAATCGGAATGGGCTACGTTTCTTCTGAATATGCTGATCCAGGAACTGAATTGCTGATACAAATTCGAAAGAAACAAGTCAAAGCTAAAGTTGCCAAATTCCCGTTATATAACAGCGAGAGGTATGGGGTTAGTAGGCAGCAACCCTCATAACGGTAATTTTTTCACATTGGCCAGTGTCTTTTCATAATCTTTTTCCCTTTCTTTCTTGATTCCAAGATAGATGAAAACTGTTGCCTTTTTTGTAAATCCAATTGCTGGTTTTGGAGGTGAATTGGGCTGGAAAGGAACAGATAATTTTGAGAAGGCATGGCAACAATCAAATTTTTTCGGGTCAGAAAGGGCGTTAAGGAGAGCCATGGATGCTATTCGTTCTCTTTCTCCTGCCCTTCTAAGCAAGATAAAATGGCTCACGACAGCCGGAATCATGGGAGAACAAGTCCTTAAGCAAGTAACATCAAAGTATGAAGTTATTTACGAACCCCAGTTTCCCACCCATCCTGAAGATACTAGGGAATTCCTTCGGGTTGTTAAACAATTTGACCCTTCGCTCCTCGTTTTTGTTGGGGGTGATGGAACTGCAAAAATTGTCGCTGAGGTTCTCACATCCACAAATGTTCCTGCGGTAGGAATTCCTGCGGGAGTTAAGATTACCAGTGGATGTTTCATAAGAACCCCTCGAGCATTGGGTTCCCTTATTGACCGATGGATGCAAGGAGTACTAGTGGAAGATTTTGTTGACGTTATGGATTTGTTGGAAAATGACTACAAACGGGGTGTTGTGAACCCAGTATTAGTGGGAGAAATGCTGACTTTAGTATCGCCTTTTCTTCAAGGTGAAAAAACAACATACCATTTGGCAGACCCTGAACTAGCTGAACTTACCTATGGAGGAATTGCAGACACCATCGCTGAATATGTCAAGAACGGTTATTGGATTATTGGTCCGGGATCAACTACTTACCGAGTAATGAAAAAACTAGGCTATGAATTAACTCCTCTGGGTGTGGATCTACTGAAAGATGGCGAGATTGTCGTTAGAGATGCGAATTGCCAAATGCTTGTAAATGAACTTAGAAAAGTAGATCACAAGGATCTATATGCATTGCTGACTCCCATAGGGGGCCAAGGCTTTCTCTTAGGAAGAGGGAACCAGCAAATCTGTTGTAATGTTTTGTCAAAAATTCTTCCTAGTAACTTGTATCTAATCGCCACACCTGAGAAAATAGAACTATTGAAACAATTATACATTGACGTCGACTGCAATCTTCGTTTCAAGTCACCTTCCTATGTTAGAGTAATCATTGGTCTGAATAGAACAAGAATGATCAAGCTTATCATATTCCAACACCAGGGCACCTAGATCATATCTCTTGGTTCTGTTTCACTCCTTTCTTCTTATTTCAATCTGGGCATTCTAATTAGTCGTCCTTATTTTCTATGTTAAGGAGAAACGATTGTAGACTTCATGGCTCTTAACCCATATTATGGTGTCTTCGGCAAATCATGGTTGTCGCATTCGTGTCAAGAACGGAACCTTAATCTCATTTTTCTCATGTCTGAGACTTTGAAGACAACAAGTCCGAGGGAAATACAAATAGATTGCAAACAACAATCAACGCATCGAAACCGTAAAGTATGCCTTATTCGAGCCAACCGTAACGCACAGAGGACTTTAAATGATTCGTAAACCATCTCGCGTCAAGGCGACTCTCATCTGGACAATAACAATGGGAATTCTTTTGCTAGTAGCTTATTGGAGTGGAATCGACTCTCTTCAAGCCGCTATTCAAGCCATGAACGAAATAGGATGGCTAGGGGTTCTCTGGGTGTTTCTTGCTTATTCCATCGTCATGTTTATTCGTGCATTGAGATGGAAAATCTTCCTAGAAAAAGCAGGAGAAACCGTGTCTTTTTGGTATTTACTCAAGGTGGCTTATGTTGCTTGGGCCCAAAACTCGTTTCTTTTGGCACGACTAGGAGAAGTTTCCCGCCTCTATTATTTGAAAAAAGACCACAAGGTGAGCATTGGGCACAATACTGCAACCATTATTCTTGAGAAAATCTTGGACGTAGTCGTTCTAGCTGGGTTGCTAGGCGTTACAGCGTGGTTTGTTAGTATTTTTGCCCCCATTGACAAATCAATCAAAATAGCTCTCTTGGGGCTGGGAGTCGCGAGTCTTCTTGGCATTGCTCTTCTCATTCTGTACTTGGCTTATGGTTCTTCCTTTGATCGCCTTTTCAACAAGATCCCAAAACTTAGTGAATTACATCATCGTTTCTACAAGACATTTAGTGAGGCGATGCACCTCGGGGTCGCAGAACCCAAGACAATTGCTTATACGAC
>JAJRWK010000158.1 GCA_024276795.1 archaeon
GTGTTCCTTAGGCGCTAGCCAGTTATTGTAATTTGGAACCACCCATTTCATAGAAAGCGGATCAAACAAAGAAAAGTCTGCCTTGAAAGGCGTGATTCTTGTCGGCTGAAACACTTCTAGATCTAAAAACAATCCGTACCCTCGCAATTCGAGAAATAAACTATCTAAGAGAGTGATTGAATCTGCTGGAACATCAAATCTAGCATGGAGAGTAAGTCCGTCAGAAAAAACTTCTGTTTGGAAGTGAGCATATGGATGAACTGACAACAGGCTCCTCAGTGCTGATAGTTCTATTGCGCTGGGGATTGAAGTGAAGAAAACATCGATTCTGTTGAGCCCAAGGGAAGTCGGATCATACTCTGCTTCAGTTTCAGAAATCGTTCTGTTTCCCAAGATTTCGTCATTGATCTCGTAGTTTCCTCGGATAATTTTTCGTTGTTTCAAGTATCCAACTCGGTCTCTAACAGTGTCGGGAGAGAGACTTAGGTTTCTGGCAATGCTTCTAAAGCTTTGTAGAGGGGAAACGTATAAGTCTGTAAACACTCGATATGAATATAAGTCCAAGATTTGTTGTCTTCCCCTTGGAAACGAGCTTGTTCTTTTCATTTTGCCTCTCTCCATGCTGTGTGGCCTAAATAATACACACTGCCAAACCTAGTTTTTTCCATGTAAAAATCGGTTTTAAAGTAAATAACAATTCTAGATGATTAATCCCGCTAATTGATATGACAAAATTGATTCAAAATATTCACTAATCTTCTTAACCCATTATGTCATGATAATACATGATGAAATGCCCCAGCTGTGGCTACCCACTAGAGGGAAACGAGCGATATTGCGGAATGTGCGGAACACCAGTGGATCATATCACTCGATCAATGGATACGACGGGATCATCGTCCTACCGAGCTCCATCAAAAACAGGAAACATTGCTCCAATTTCTCCTGTGACTCCAGGTTCTTCAAGAACAGCTCCTCTGTCTCCTCTCCATCCCGCCAATATGACCGGAGTCCAGCAAGCGCCCTTAGATTCTACTCAGCCAGGTATCACGTCTGATGTAAGGAAAACAAGGGGGAAACTACAGAGAACAAGGGACAGATGGATAGCAGGTGTTATTGGAGGAGTCGCAAATTACCTTGGAGTTAATGCTAATTTATTACGAGTGATCTATATTGTGATTTGCTATTTCTTACTAGTTAGTGGATCTGGTGGCTCCCTTCTTCTTCTCTTAATTGCTCTTTACATTATTGGTGTCGTTTTGATGCCAGAAGAACCCGCGGAGTGGCCGAATTTGTAGATTCCATTATGATCCTCCCTCATTAAGTCGTTAGAGGGTGATACCATTAGTTTAAAATCCCCGCCAGTGTTGCGGCATGTGAGCAGAAAATCGTCGATAGATCCATTAATTGGAGCTTCTCACAGCAAAGTATTCACAAGACAAGAGAAAAATTCTCATGAGAAGATTTCTGCTTTTGACCATTTTTCAAGGCTGCAACGGGAAAACTATCTGAGAGAAAGCATTAACACTGATCTTTTCTCTTTTTTCTGCTTTATTCAGGAATCTTCTTCCTTGTTGGTTCTTCAATCATTCTCGTTGTATTTCTTTAAGAAGATCACCCTAATCTTTTTAGGCATCGCATCATTTTCGTTCTTCCTGAGCCAGTTATTATTAATTCAAAATATTTCGATTATTCAACAGAGGACTAGGACACAAAGTGGGGACAAACCACTTGTTTTAATTCATATTCGATTTAAGCTTATCAATATAATCAAAGCATTAGGAATCACGGCTGTCTCAGTCATAAACTTGGCACTTGTTGGAGTCACTTCCTATTATTTTAACGAATTGAATTTGAACCTGCACTCACTTTCACTTCAAACTCTATCCCGTTTTTCAGAGATATTCTTAGGAATCATGTTAGTCATGGTTTTTCTTGCAATCAGATCTTCCCTTGGATCTCTCGTTTTACTGCAACACATGATCAACCAGATATTTTCATCCGAAACTGAGTATGTTCTGATAAAAATCGAGAACAAGATAAGATCCGCCCTCTCATTTCTCAGCTATTTATTCTTTTTAAGTTCTTACACGTACTTTATGTCTTTAAATCCACTTTATGCCAATCTGCTGACTCTAATTCTTAGTTATTCATTGACATATATGGATAATATATTCCTTACTCGGGCTCTCAGTAAGTGAGACTCAAAGAATAATTATTATAAAATGTTTTATTGTTTGTTTATTTGGAATCTTCAGTTAAGACCTATAGTTCTAAATAATGGTTCGTAGTTATCAGCAAGGGGTTGTATATTCAAGACTAAGCATTACTGGCAGGGAATATGGAGAGTTGGAGTACTGATGCATAAATCACTAAAGCAAGTTGATGAACTATTAGAAGCCGGTAGAGCAGACATCGCTATCGGCATGCTTCAAGAATTACTTCGTTCTGCAGATCTCGACTTTTCAATGAGATCTTTCATTCTTGCAAAACTCGGAATGGCTTTCGTAGATGTTGGATTAGTTAGTGATGGCCAAGCTGCCTTAGAAGAGATGATAAATGGTGAGGTCCTCGATCTTCTCGAAATCGATCCGATTATTCTCTTGGAAGCGTTTCGGAGCCTAGGTGATGCTTATTTCAACAATAACAAGCTCGAGGATTTGGACAGGCTCTTGGAAAAGATTGATCAGCTCTTGTCGATGGAAGACATATCGTTTGTTGCTCCCCTAACGTTTGAAATTCAAGGCCTAGGGGCAATTTTACAACAAGAATATAATCGTGCACGTCTTAACTTCATGAAGGCTGCACGTGCTTACGAGAAACAAAATCTGATGCAACAAGCATTTCATGTTCTTTTGTCAGCAGCAGAATTCGACGTACTGAGCGGTCAGAATGCAATTGCCTTGGAAATGATTCAAGATGCAGAAAAGATGCTCAGTGAGGATACTTCAAGAAAAGCAAAAGCTAGATACCGTATCATTAAAGGATTGGTTAACGTTCATGCAGGAAAGCTAACTGAAGCCTGCCAATCACTTAGTGCAGCGATGGGACTTGTGAGTAGCGAGTTTCCAAACCCCGCAATGCTTGGTTCTGTGCTCTTGATTTCGGCAGACTTAGCTTTCAATAAAGGAAACCAGCTTCAGGCCAAGAAATACCTAGATCTTGCGATTGCAGAGCTCCGAGATGTACATAATCTGGTATATCAATATTACGTCGTAATTTTGCAAATCAAGATATTCTATGAGCTGGGAGAATTTGAAAAATGTGCTCTACTCGGAAAAAAAATGGTGAAAACATTTAAGGAATCAGCTCCTTTTGCCTCTTTTTTCTGGTCTCTGGTAACTTACACAATTCTTGCACTTTCTGAACTTGGTAACAGAAAAGAGTTGGACTGGTTTCTTCAAAAAGTCGATCAGTTGGCAAGAAAAGACGAAGACGAAACCACATGCGAGAAGCATCTTGCAAACGGCGTTATCGCTTTAGTAAATGGCGATTTTAAGCATGCTCAAAAAGAGCTGTGTCAAGCAATAATGAACGCTGATTTGAAACAAATGTTTGAGATAAGGATACTTTCAATGTATTTCCTCGCAATGATCTTGGTCAACTCAGGCAAGGAGAACTCTGAAAATTACGCCAAAGCCAGACGAATAATAAACGAAATAATAGAATTATCTTCCATTACTGGGATGCAATTATTCGTGGTTAAAGCAAGAATGCTCGAAGCACTAATTCTAACAAAAACTGGAAGAATTTCTTCATACGATGAAATGATCGAGCATTTAGTAGAAGGTTTTGCTGAGGGATCAGAGAAAAATGAAGACATTTTCCAAGCGATGGTTTCTGTCTCAAAAGAAGCACTGGGGAATGCCATTTCAGAATCTGAAATCTATGTAGCTCTAATTTCCAAGCTCATCGAGAAGCAAACGCCTGATGATGATATACACGACATCATCCAAAGTATTCCAAATGAAGAATTACGACATGAAGTAATTTCTTTACTTCAAAAAAGATTCTCCAATCAAGATATTATCTTCTCATCCGACGAGAACAGCTCCTAGATCGCTGATTTCTTGTCCTTACAGTTTTCAAACCAATACATGCAATTAGCAATACTAAATAATGGCTGTATCTTGCTCGTAGTTAGGTGTGCCTTGTGTTAATCCAGCTTGTCCTGAAATACTTTATTTACAATCATAGGCGCACATTTCAAGGTGTTATTACTCTAGCAGTGGGAGTAATGCTTTTTGTTGCGAGTGTTGGTATTGTCTCAGGTTTCTCGGGTCAAGCGGAGCTATTAAGTAATCTTTTGCCCAAATCACGCGAACTTCTAATAGAGCCTACTAATCAGCTTGTTTTGAAAAATGAAACGATTGAAGAAATCATTTCCCTCTCCCGAACGGTCGATCCACAAGTCGTTGCATTGAGATCAAACTATACACAAGCAGTACTTTTTGGTGCTCAGGGACAATTCATCATATTCGCAGAAATAATCGATTACACTGAACTGGCCAATTATTCAGGAATATCTTCTATTGCTGTTCTCAGTAATCGCACAATTGTTGTTGGCGAAAATCTGGCGATCAATACTGGATTGGCAGAAGGCTCTTGTGGACAAGTAGATGTAGGTAATGTCTCATTATATGTTGAAATTGGCAAAATAATTCGAAGGTCTGGCTGGATAAGCAGTCAAGCTTTCATCCCTTACCAAGCTCTTGGTTTTAAAACATTCACATCAGCATCACAGCTTAGACTTGTTTTTTCTGATCCTGATCAAGCTCAAAGGCTTCGCCTATTCCTTCATAACCAAATCGCAAACATCACCATTTCCGATCAATCAGGTACAAAACTCTTTCTTGACGCAAGCTTCAAAGAAATTCTAAACTTGCTTTGGATAATGGAAATCCTATTTGGAATTTTGGCTATTTTATCAATCGGATACACCCTTACGACACTCGTTAAGGAATCAGTGGAAGAAATAAGGATTCTACGAGCATTGGGATTTTCAGCCACGCAAATTTTTGCTCTTTTCTATGGTCAAAGCTTGCTGATAGGGTTTCTCGGAGGATTGCTCGGGATGCTCATTGGGCTGATTTCAGCAGTAGGGGCGCTGTCGTTTGCCTCGGCGGTCATAGATTCTCCTTATTTTATACTTTCCATGGATGTCGGAATAGTCTTAATGATCTTTGGTCTGAGTGTAGTTATCTCCGCATTCGCAGGAATCTATCCTGCTTTCTTGGCAACTTGCATTGAAGTTAGGGAAGAGGGATAAAATGTCAATAATGTTCAAGTTTCCATCCATAATACCCAAAAGCAGACTTACACTCGCTCTTGTAGCAATTTTCCTAACTGCTACCATCCTTGGGTCAAGCACTTCGTTGCTATATAGCGTACAAGAATCATCAACATCATTTCTTGCCACCCAGGAAAACATCGTTGTAATTAGTAATACGAAGGCTACAACACCATTCACATCGGCGGTTCCACTTGCAATGATTGAAACTATCAACCAAATTGATGGTGTACTCTTGACAAGTCCCGAAATCTTACTTCTGGGATCATCAAAAGGATATTCCGTTATGGGAAGAGGTGTTTATCCTGATAATTTCACTCAGCTGAATGAGATTAGGATGATCAAAGGAAAAATCCCGAGTTTTAATGACACTGTAGGCATTGCTTTGGGAAAAAATCTGGCCAAAATCTTAGGAATTGGTATTGGAGACACGTTCAAATTTGTTTCAGCAGTTCAAACTAGTGTTTCAATTTTTGTTGTTCGCGGAATTTTTGAGTCAGGGGGCTTGCTTGACGACGAATTTCTTGTTTCTATCATTGCTGCGGCACCCATTTCAAGAGTCAATGCAGGAGAAGTAACTCATATCCAGGTCAAAATCGATACAGCCATTATTTCAAAGGAAGAGTTCCAAGAAATAATATTTTCAAGCTTTGAGTTGAACGTTTTTCTTGTACCAAGAAATGGAACCAGTCTTGACGAACTTGCTGAAATTACTGTCTTTTTGAAAAGTGGAGATCAAGTTGATAAAAAAGTTGTCAGTGTGGACGGAAATTCTAGTTTTATCCTCCCATTTGGGACCTACGTGGTAAGCGCAACAATCCCCTATCAAACACGCTCATCTGTAGAAACCGTTTTCTTGAACGAGAACACCACAATATTGCTTGAAACAGGAAATTACTTGCGAAACGTAACACTTGAATTTGAGGTCGACAATGTTTTAGTTGTCGACGGTACTGCCAAGATTTACTCATCCTATACGAACAAACTAGTTGAAAACATTGCGCTTAATGGGAGTATTTCTGCCCAACTTCCTGAAAGCCAGTACTTAGCGCAACTAATCACTGTCGGAGGAGAATAATTCTGGGGAGAATTCAAAGTAAACCGTCCCAATCAATTAGTTCGAATTTATCTAGAAACCAAACACCCAAAGCCAATCATTGTCTCCCCATATGACGGGATAAAATACTCCGTAAAACAGATCCCTCTTATTCTTTCGAAGGCTACTAAATACACTTACTACTCTGTAGATGGATCAGTTCCTCAGCAATATGTAGAACCAGAGACTTTGCTTCTCTCTGAGGGAAAACACAACGTTACGGCCTACCTTTACAACGTAGTCTCCGGCAACTATGAGGTAATCTCGACTTCAGAGTTTGAAATCAACACCTCTCTTCCTATGGTAACTTTTTCAAATTACACACTTAAAGAGAACACTTACTTCATTCCAGAAAATCTTAATAATCTAAATCAAGTTCTCACAGTAACTTTTCCCTTTGAATCGATCCAAATTCAAATCTCTGGAGTTTTGAATGAAGTCTTATCCAATTATGAACTTAGTGTTCCACTGGGAAAAATTCAAAATGGAATATATGCTCTTCAAGTCACTGGTGTATTCTCGAACCAGACAAGTTATTCTAGAAGTTATACTCTTGTAATCGGAAATAATCAGCCGACATTTTTTGGTGAAAGTCTATCTTCACCTCTAAGACTTCCCCCGGGTTCATTCTTACCAATTTTTGGAATGCATCCTTCCTATTCTTTGCGTATCAACGAAACTCTTCTTACTTTCAATGAGACATATGCTTTCATCCCTGGAAATCAATCTGAGGGATTATACGAAGTCATTGCTGAAGTAAACGGCACGTCACAAACATTAGGACGAATAGAGATTACGAATGCTTCTGACATTTCTACCTTGAAGTTGAATGTTGTTCATGGTCTGATTACATTAAATAATTCTTTTATTGAAGCTGTTTCCGGATCTATCGGTTTCTCATTCTCATCACCTTATAATTCAACAATCTATTATTCTCTCAATGGTTCCACATGGAAGGAACTTCCTGGATACCTTTTCTTCTCTGGATCGCATGTTCAATATGAGCTCAATGTTTCGTATCTTACCCCTTGGGGTAGCAAAATCTATTACTCATATGTTATCAAGATGAACGATGCGACGCAAGGAATTTATTCAAATGCTGTTGAAATCTCACCAAGCATAGCTGGAGTCAACATCAGCCTCATCTGGGGGAACAACATTTCATTGAAAGCAGACCTTTCAGAAAAACTATTCGATTTGTTTCTTACTTCGGCAAACTCCTCGATAGTCATTCCTTCAGACTTGGAAATTCCGCTTTTACTTCGTTTTGGATTAGACAATACTTCAATCGAACTGAGTTCTAATTTCTATTCCATGTTTTACTCTTCTTCCGTGGAGGATTTCAATTTCGAACAAGCAATGGTTGTGGAAGAAGCACTGTTTTTGGCCAATCCCCGTTTTCTCAAACCGGGAAAATACCTAGTTATCTACGACGGACAGATTGCAACCGTCGCAACCGTCCCTTCCGTCCTTGTTTCTGTAATTGGGCCCGTAACCTCCAATAGCTCCCGATTCACTCTTCAGATTGAGGGAAACTACACTGCTGTTGAACTTCTCAACACAACAATTCCACACGACTTCAATCCCATCTCGAAAATTCTTACTGTTAATGTGACTCAGATTCAAGAACTCACACTTATTTTGAAAAATGTTGCCGGAATTCTCTCTGAAAAGAAAATCACCTTATATCCTAATCTATTAAACATTTCCGTACGAATTGATGTAATTGATCAAACAAGCCACTCACCCATTCCATCAAATCTCACAATTACATATGAAGATGACCGTTCCACCATACGCTTACCGAATTACAATGGAACTGTAATCCATATCCGCCCAGGTCCCTTAAGAATCAATGTTACGGCATTACAAGGAACCCAGATTATCAAAGGCTTATATCTTGAGGACATAAACATGACTGTTAAATTTGGAAATGCCATTGTCAAATTAGCCGTTCTAGACCCAAACACAGGACAATATGTTTCAGGAGCGCGTATTTCTATTAAAAAACAATACTCGTCAGCAATCCTTCAACAAAAAGTTACACCCACATCATTCTGGACCATCTTTGAATTATCTCCGGGAACATACTCAATTACCGCAGAATGGTTGAGCCGATCAAGCACGACTTTCATTGATGCTACGGGAGAAGTTAATACAACTTTAGAGCTTCCCGCACTCTTAGCTAATCTAACTTTATCCTTCCGTGGTATTTTGGAAATTCCGGATGACATTCAGCTGTTGCATGTTGCTACTGGGAAAACTTTTGTACCCTCTGAGATTAGAGAAGATCTTTTGCGAGTGGTCTTTACGAACGTTTACCAAGGCGATGTGGTTATCACATATCAAATCGGTGATAGAATCGAAACAAAAATTATCGAATTATACTCGAATGCTCAGACCTACAACATCTATATCGAATTAAGCAACATTGCAA
>JAJRWK010000159.1 GCA_024276795.1 archaeon
CTGATCTTGTTAAGAATCAAATATTGCAGAGTTTAGAACTAGCAGATAAAGACCGGAATCGTATCCATGATGACCTTGATTTTCGAATACAAAGTTATCAGCATCAGAACAAAGACCAAGAATTACTCAATGTAGTTTCTACAAATAATGGAGAACTGATTCGAGTAGGCGTTATGCTTAACTCTTCTAATTATGCTTCAGATATTTTATTTTTCAAACGTCTCGGTGGCAAAATTGTAAATACATGGAACGTCATTCCTGGATTTGAAGGGCTAATCCCCATTAACAACATTTCAAGATTTGCCTCCTCTTCATCAAACTTGGAAATTGTTGAACCTGCTCTTAAAATGATGAAATATAGCGATTCAGCTTTATTCCTCACAAGGGTTCGAAATTCTGTTTGGACTAAAGGATACCTGGGTGATCCAGATTCTTCAATAGCAATTATTGACACCGGGATTGACGATTCTCATCCTATTCTAGGACCTTTCGATGAGCTAAATTGGTCAGCGAATATAGTTGGATGGTATGATGCAACAAGCGATGGGACAACGACTCCAGAGGATTTCCAAGGACACGGCACACACGTAGCAGGAATCGCAGCCGGGATTCCCTTTGATTCTAATTCCTCGGATGGGAGACTCGCTTCTACATGGTCTACGAGTTATACAAATACTGGAACTTCTACTCTTTCAAACGTCGCATTTAAGTATCCTCTCAATGTATCGGCCCCAGGACAGATTGACATTAGATACCGCTTCAATTCTACAAATTTGGCAAATACTTATGGAACAGCACTAAGAATCTATGCCCCAGATGGAACATTACTTGGCGAAAATCTTACTGTTTCAAATCAAGAATACGCGTTGAGTGTTTCAACGCCCTACACCGGGTTTCATACTATTGCATTAGGAATTACGATCGCCCCCTCGGAAACAATCTATGTTTCTTCATTCACTCAAGCACCTTATGGTTTTCTTGGTGATGGAATAGAGCGATTCTCGGGAGTTGCACCGAATACAAAGCTAGTAGGGATTAAAGTGTTTAATAGAACCGGATCTGGGACGTCTCTTGACCTGATCAAAGGGCTAGATTGGCTTTATACAAATGCTGAGAAGTATCATGTCGTTGTTGCTTCAATGAGTTTAGGGTTTCAAGGAACAGTTGTTAGTGTTGATTCTGCTACTGCAAGGCTTGTTGAAAAAGGAATCGTTGTGCTAGTAGCTGCTGGAAACAGCGGACAAGGAGCGAACAATATAATGTCTCCGGGTCAAGTAGATGGGGTAATCACGGTTGCTGCGACTGATGATTTTCACAAAATAACGAGGTATTCTTCTTCTGGACCTGGATCCGGAAACACGACCAAACCGGACATTGCCGCTCCAGGAGGAGAGTTTAGCCAAGGAGCGTACCTTCAAGCAGACACCAATGATGGGGATGCCGAAGGTCATATTCCAGAGTTACAAATGAACGATGTTACCCCACTTCAAGGAACATCGATGGCTACCCCTCATGCTGCAGGAATTGCTGCATTACTCGCACAAATCTTAGGTGGCTATGCATTCTGGACTTATGGGACTAAGGCGAACAATTACAAGATTAAGCAAGTCATGTTGATGAGTACACTTGAGGTTCATGGCAGAGACTATGGTCTAAAAGACATCATTGAAGGATACGGCGAAATTCAAGCGGATGCAGCTGTTGATTTGCTTACGAGATCTCTTGCTACAAATTCCACGGAAAATGCATATCTATCGGATTCAAGGACCGGACAAAAACTTCTTGGAAGAAATGTATATCTCACTCAAGGAAATACCTACTTGTTTAAGTTAGAAAATCTACCAGAGATGGATGCAGATCTCTTCTTATATGATGGGAATCCCGATCTATTTGGAGAGCCCATATTGCTTGAAAGATCTACGATTCCCGTGAGAGGAGCAAATGAGACATTAAGTTTCACCCCCTCAAAGACGGGAACGTACTACATTATTGCTAAGCTAGTTACTGGCTCGGGATTGATCAGATTGGGTATGACAGAGTTTGGAAATGCCCCCATGGTGACTATTATTTCACCAAGCTTTAACGAGCGCTTTACTAACACCATTTCGATTCAAGTTTCCGTTATCCCACCTTCTGGTGGGAATATAGTGCAAATTTCGGCAGTCTTCGACAACGAGCCAAAAGGTGTAGATCTAACTAACAAATTTAACTCCTCTACGGGGTACTATGAGGCGTTTTTGAATGCGTCTGCTCTGATGCCTGGCATTCATGGATTGACTGTCAAGGTGTTGAGCCAATACGGTGAAGCAGAGAAATCAGTTGTTTTTGAAATAACAGTTGGAAAGCCACCAATTCTCCTAGTGGATGATGATGGGGGAGACAACTACGAAGACTATTATCGTGAAAGTCTAGCAGAACTTGGTTTTCAGCCAGACATATGGTTTGATTATTGGAACATAGAAAAACAAGGCTCGCCTACTGTAGCAAACTTAACCGTTTACGACTTAGTAATTTGGTTCACGGGAACAACATATTCAAACACTTTGACTTTAACAGATCAATCTAATCTACAAGCATTTCTTGATGGAGGTGGCTCTCTATTCTTATCAGGACAAGATATTGGATATGACATATACTCTTCTCAATTCTACGCCAATTATTTGCATGCGTCATATATTTCAGATTTAGCTGAGGACACAAGCCAAGTAAGAAGTTATGTGAATGACTTTGTTTTTAAAGGGAAAGCGTATGATCTTAATTCTGGTAACGGAGCAAGAAATAGCCGTTCTCCTGATGTGGTTAGCGCGATTAACGGGGGCAATGCAAGCTTATATTTTGGTTCCAACCAAACAGAAGTGGCGCTAATAAGCTATTCTGGCACATATCGCATCTTATATGCGGCATTTAATTTTGAAGCTATAAGCACTATAACACAAAGAACAGATTTCATGAATGATACGTTGTCATTTCTTATCGATAGGGCTCCTAGGATTAACATTACTTCCTCTTCGACGCAATGGCAATGGGAGACAATTCTTTCATCGACATACTACCTTGCATGGGACGCCGTGGATGATCATGAGTTGAGCTATTACGACATTTATATGGATTATGAGCTCATAGCAACCACTTCGCAGACATGGATTGAGATAATTGATATTCCTGAAGGAAAGCATGTGATTACGATTGCCGGATATGACTCGGCTGGCCAAAGGAGTGTAGATAAAGCATACATATTCGTGGACTATTCATCTCCCGTTATTTCGATAATTACCCCCTTGCAAGGAGCTATTCTTACTAATCAAACAGTGAGGATAGAATGGGTCGGAACAGACCCTAATCCCGACGCAACCGTGGGTAACTTCGTTTTGTATGTCAATGGGTCAGAATTAGCAAGTGGGCTTATTGCGAATCTTGCAGTAATTACGCTACC
>JAJRWK010000160.1 GCA_024276795.1 archaeon
CAATTGCAAATCAAATCGGTGCAGAGCTTTTGATTACTTATTATGACGAGCTAACTAATCCCGATTTTTCTGCAAATCCCAAGAATCGATGTTTTTATTGCAAGAATGATCTCTCATCAATATTGCTGAAAATAATGGAGGAGAGAGAATTCAACCTAGTTGTAGACGGCTCTAATCATTCCGATCTAGGGGATGATCGTCCAGGAATACAAGCGATGCATTCTGCAGGAGTTCTAAGTCCGTTCATTGAAGCACGAATCACTAAGAACGAGATACGCTTTATTGCTTACGAAGCTGGGCTTCTAAACTGGAACAAACCTTCGATGCCTTGTCTTTCCTCAAGAATCGTAACCGGGAATAAGATCACTTACGACAAACTTCGCAGAGTCGACAAAGCCGAACAGTTCCTACGAATGAATTTCAAAATCCCTGTTGTGAGGGTTAGAGACCGATTTGACATTGCGTATATACAAGTTTCTCCTAATAGTGTCGCACAGTTATCCGAGGAGAACACAAAAAAAGAAATAGCGGAATTCATGCGCTCCCTCGGTTTCAAAGATGTGCAAATTGATCCGCAAGGCTATACCCGAGGAAACTAAGACTACGTTTTACGGACAATAACAAATACGCGCAAGAATCCCCCTTGAAACTTAAATATCAGTGACCTTAACTAATACTTGGAAGCAAGAAGCCTTAAAACCCAAAACAAGTAAATAGATGTGAGATAGACCATGCCACTGGGTCCAGATGTAATCGTTGCAAAAATAATCGAACTGGGAGAGCCCTATGTTGGGAAAACAACGCTACGCAGACGATTCCTCGGTGAATCTTTGCATGACAATTACCTTCCCACACTCGGAGTAGATTTTTCCCTTAAACGCCTAGAATACCGCAACCAAGTTTTTCGAATGATGATCTGGGACCTAGCTGGTGATCAAAGATATAATGTAATCAGACCTGGTTATTACCAAGGAGCAAATGGTTGCCTTGCTGTCTATGATCTGACAAGACCCGAGACCTTTTACAAGCTAAGCGACTGGCTTCGAGAATTCAGAACATATGTAAGTGATAATTGGGTACCCCTTGTTGTTGTAGGAAACAAGCTCGACCTTGTGGGAGACTTTTCAAAAAGCGAAATCAAAGAAGAAGATGTAAAAGATCTCATAGAATATGCCAAAACCAGTTTGGGCTTCTTTCGAGTAAATCACATCTTAACAAGTGCATTAACTGGCGTTAATGTAGTTGAATCATTTGAGTTGATAGCTGACACCATTCTCGAAAAAATCGGTTTCTAAATTTGTGTTTTAGATTCTTATGGTTGTTTATACAGCTCACTTCTTTAGATCAAGAACAGCTTGAATCAACACTTGTTAATAAGACTAAATGGATAAGAAAAGAGTGGAAAATGAAAATCAGAGGCACCTTGCTTTTACTTCAAAGCTTGATGCCATGAAAAACTAGCTTAATATTGCTAGGACGCTTGTTGTTTCTTCTGTTCTTCTTCTACAAGTTTTCTTCGGAGGATCTTGCCAATCATTGATTTTGGCAATTCTTCCCTCACTTCGACTTCTTTAGGTGCCTTATAAGGAGCCAAGTATTCTTTGCAAAACTTGATGACGTCTTCCTCAGTAGCTGATTGTCCAGGCTTGAAAACAACCCATGCTTTCACAATTTCTCCTTTGACGGGGTGAGAAACGCCAGCTACTGCTGCTTCGAGAATTGCTGGATGTTTGTATAGAACTTCTTCGACCTCTCGAGGATATACGTTGTACCCGGAAACAATAATCATATCCTTCTTACGATCGACGATAGTTACATATCCTTCCTCGTCAATTTGTGCAATGTCTCCAGTGTGTAGCCAGCCATCGATAAGTGTTTTCTCTGTCTCTTCAGGACGGTTCCAGTACCCTACCATTACTTGTGGTCCTTGGACGCAAAGCTCGCCGACTTCGCCAATACCCAGAACAGTCTTATTGTCAGATGTATCAACAATTTTCACTATCGTGTCCGAAACTGGCTGTCCAATAGATCCTTCTTTTGGTCGATCTAGTGGGTTTACACACACTACTGGACTGGCTTCACTCAAGCCATATCCTTCAACCAAGAATCCGCCGGTGATTTCCTTGAATTCATTCATCACCTCAAGGGGCAAAGGTGCTCCACCACTGATACAAGCAACAATGCTACTCATGTCCGAGCCATATTTTCTTGCTGCTTGGTTGATGGCGACGAACATTGTGGGGACACCTGGGAAGAAGCTGACCTTATATTTCTGAATCAATTCTAGTGCTTCTTTAGCATCAAACTTGGGCATTAGAATCATTGGAACCTTCATCTGGAACGACAGACCCATGCAAGCAGTGAGGGCGAAGGAGTGGAACAAGGGGAGAACAGTCAAGATCGGTCCGTGTCCGTCGGGAACGCGCATAATCGCGGCTCTGGTTTGCATAGCATTAGCAACTAGGTTGTAGTGTGTCAAGGCTGCTCCTTTGCTGAGACCCGTGGTTCCGCCCGTGTATTGTAGTAGAGCAACGTCTTTCTTGATGTCAAATTCTGGGCGCTTCCAGTCGTTTTCATCTCCTAAGAAGTCAAGGAATCGATGAGTGTATTCCTCGTCATAACCGATTTTGTGCTGGGGCAAGATCGCCTTTATTTTTTTATTTAAGATAGGAACGTTCTTCAGCAATTTTATAAGTCGCTGTTTTTTCGCAGGCAAATAGTCTGGAATGGAACCTAGTATGACGTGTTTAAGTTTAGTTCTGCCTTGGACTTCTCTCACTTTTGGTTCCAGAAGATCAAGGGTTACCATCCACTCTGCTCCGGAGTCGTTCAAAATGTGATCAAGCTCGTACGGTGTATATAAGGGGTTTACTTGGACAACTATTCCTCCGGCAGCTAAGGTGCCGTGATGGGCAATGACGTAATGAGGCGTGTTCGGAAGCATTAGTGCTACGCGGTCGCCTTTCTTGAAACCTCTTTTTTGCAATCCTGCTGCGAAGCGTTTCACGAGGACAACGAGCTCGGAATAGGAGATCGGGTTGTCCTGGAAATACATCGCCGCTTGGTCTGGAAACTCTTTCGCTGCTTTAAATAGCTGGTCGAAAGACGTTTCATTTTCTGGGTACTGAAGACTCTTGGGGCGGTCTTCAGGGTAGTGGTCTAACCATGGGGTTGGAATATCTTCTGTTTTTGCCATATGTATCAACTCAAAGATTGATTTTTGATAGATACTGAAAACTTTTTCTTAAGTTTTTGCCCGACCTCACCCGATTTCAAGTAGATTTTCAATTATTTTGCAAAAATACGCTATCGTTTTTATAAAAATAAGAGTCATTATTTGTTATACTCAAAGTAAGAGGATAATCCCGATGTTAAAAGCCACATGCACAATAAATGCAGTATTAAATGAGGATGACTTGGTTCTCAAGTATCCTAAGATTATTCCAGCAAGAAATGCATTAATTA
Organism: archaeon; assembly: GCA_024276795.1. Lineage (GTDB taxonomy): Archaea > Asgardarchaeota > Heimdallarchaeia > Heimdallarchaeales > JAJRWK01 > JAJRWK01. The sequence continues at coordinate 3,466 of JAJRWK010000160.1, forward strand.
CAGAAATGGGATTGATTAAGTGCAAGGAAGAAAACAGAAGAGAAGAAACCAAAACGTAAAAGATTGGATATTTGCTTCCTTCCATCAACCTGTACAAATATTCTCTAAAGTAGGACTCTTCAACAAAACCAAGGAATAGGATGAGCAAGACGACAATATAGGGGTGAAAATTAGGGAGTGTGCCTTTAACAATTCCTCCAGATACATTTCCAAAATATCTGGATCCTATGAATAAGATCATAGCACTTTGGAAATAGAGAACCACTAGCATGATTAAGGAAAAGCCAATTTCTCTGATCCCTAGCGAAAAGAATTGCTTTACCCTTGATACGCTGAAACTGTGCCTTCTAACGTATAGGAGGAATAACAATCCCATAATATGGGCGCTTCCGATAATCAAGTACTCACTACCAACAACAATTCCAATTGATACCAAAGG
>JAJRWK010000161.1 GCA_024276795.1 archaeon
GGAATTGTTATTCTTGATTCTTCTTCCAGCACAATAACGTCTAGTGGAGCATCATATTTTCTTGAAAAATCTCTGCAAGCACGAAGACTATTCTTAGAATACTTGGAAATCCCTAATTGTAAATGTAAAGCATGGGGTGTATAACCTAAAGAAGTAAGAGCATGCCATAGCGCAGCCGAATCTTTTCCTCCAGAAACCGGAAGCAGAATTTGATCTCCATAGTCAAACATTGAGAACTTAGATATGGCCTTTTCAATTTGCTTTAAGAAATATTGATTGAAACAGTGCTTGCAAAAGGCTGTCTTGTGCCTGCGAATGTGAATAATGGCTTGAGAACCACATTTTTTACATTTCATGGTTGGCTCCCCACTAATACTTGCCTCCAGAAATCACATTGATCAACTCGATTTCGTCGCCAGCCTTTAAGATAGTGTCTTCTGGGACGGGTTGCCCTTCTTTCAGCGCAACCACAGAATCTCGAGGTATTCGCATCTGTTTTAGAACTTTCTTCAACGGGGTTCCGGGTTGCACTGTTATCGTTTCCCCACCTGGAATTCTTCGAATGACTGCTTCTTGTCTTTCGCTTAACACATGTTTGTTTTGTAAGATTCGTTCATGAAGCTAGCGTTTCTTCAGAACTTTGTACCTAGTTTTAGGTCAGGGACATTTGGTAAACTCGGTCTCTCCAAGTGAATGGCTTGTTTGTGGCTCCAACATACGTACTCCAAGCAAGAATTGCAAAGAAAACTAGGACACTCAATGGAAACAGGAAGGCGTAGTAGAACGATACCTCGTTTTCCAGGAGAGCCGGAAGGATTAGGGCCATCAAAGTTAGCATCCCAAAAACGAACCATCGTGTGATTTGACTTTTCCAGCCAAAAGATGAAACAATTGTTGGAAATACTACGAATGGCAACACAAGCCAGATAAAGAGTGCAATACCAGCACCTATCGAGAACATAATTCTTCTACCAAGCCCATCGTAAACATTCTTACCAATTCCAAAAAAGATCTCTTTTAATGAAGCATACATTCGAACGGAATAAATGTTGTTTCCTGAAAAAACCATGTATCTGCCATTTTTCTTGCTTTTTCTTGCTAATCTTAGATCTTCTGAAATTTGGTTGCGAACTGCTTTATGACCCCCTATATTTTCGTAAAACTCTCGTCTGAAGAGAAGGTACTGACCGATTCCGAGGGTTAAGGGCCATTTCTTCTGGTTCATCAGTCTTCCTCCCATGACAGCGAACATCAACATGTGAATGAATGGTAGGAGGACTTTTTCCCAAAATGATACTAATTCAAATTTTCCAATCACGCTCAAAGAGTCAAGGTTATGTCTATTTAGAGTTGCTACAGAGCTCATTAATGACCACTCAGAATGAGAGGTATCAGCGTCGGTGAAGAGCAAGATGTCTCCCTTGGCATGCTTGTAGCCATTCCAGCAAGCCCATGCTTTGCCAAACCATCCTTTGGGGAGCGGGGGTTCCTTAATAATCTTGAATGCGACATGTTTTCGATTGTAGTCTTGTTCGGCCTTTCGTGCAAGCTCCATGGTTTGAGATGAAGTACTCGCGTCAATCATTATGATCTCATAGTTGGGATAATTTAGTGAAAACAGGGATCTGAGATTTTTCACGATATTCTTTTCTTCATTTCTTGTTGGAAGAATGATTGAAACCTTTCGAAAACGCCCTGCTGGTGGTTTTGTCTCCATCGCAAGTGGTAATCTGGGATACACGAAACTATCGAGAATTATGATGAGAGGAACAACGACGTATGCAATGAGCAATATGGTTTCTTGCTTGCTTACACCATCACTGGGGTCAAATTTGTACGCTCCTTGAACTAATAACGTCGGATTATTCGGCATGAAGAACTTCCACCATGCCAAAATGAATAGAATGCCCCCAATAATAGGTTTTCGAGAAATATCAATCCCATCCAAGGCTTCAAAGGTCGCGTCGGGATTTTGCAGAGCAAACAATACGTCGTTTGGTAGTTTTAGTTTTTCTCCTCCCAATTTTGTATGAATCCATTGAGCTATAACTCCTGAAACATAAATGTCGAATTGCTCGGTAAAATGATATCGGTCTGTTGGGATTTGGCGTTCCTCAATTAGGGGGAAAATTTTCTTTGCTTCGACAAATGCTGCCTGTGGAACTAGAACGTCTCGAGGAAGATGGACGAAGACTGCAGGGATATTAGCCCTTGTTTCTGGAAGCTCCACCACTCTCTTGAAGGTCTGGTTATATGTGGTATGAATATAGCGCACACCCAATCTTCTAGCAAGCGAAATGGCTTCCAGACGTTCCATCATAGCCTTCCATCCCTTGAACAAGAATAGGAACGGACTTGATAGCGCTAGCCCCACAAGGAAGAATATGGTAAAAATCCAAGGCAAACTCATTAGAAATCCCAGACCTCTTGGAGGGTAAAATCTGGGACCTCCACCGATCAGTATAACACCTTTAAGATTCTGTGTTTTTCTTCCAGCCAAATAATGGCTTATTATTGCGGTTCCAAAGGAATGACCCACGAGAACGAATCCCTCGTTCTGGGGGATCCTGTTAATCTCTTCTTCAATCCTTGCAAAGTGCTCTTCCAAGGTAGTGCAATTGGAAAAATTGATTTTGATGAAGTCACTTCCAAATATGTTTTCGTAATAAGGGAACTGTCTTTTGGAAGCACCAAAACCAGGAGCAAAGACTATTCTCATTCTTTCCCGCATTAGACCCACAACGGGTATTAATGAATTTGTCGTAATTCCGAGTCTCTGATAATCAAAGAAAAAGAAGAGCCGAGGTGGAATTTCTAAAGTTTTGCTGGAAAAAACAATTAACAGCTATTTGGAAAAATTATTGGAGTTCTTTTTCTTGTGAACAGCTTCTTTAGATTCCTTAGAAACACCCGCTTTTTTTCCAATTGGAGAATAATGAACAAAAGACTTCCCTCCTTGGGTAGCATCTAATTGTCTTGTTAATTTAACTAAAGGCACTGAAATGATCATTGCCGGTATCAAGATGAATAAAGCGAAAGTTGACAATCCCTGAGAACTTGGCAAATACTTCACCTGAATATTAAAAACGACAGTTTGATTCAAAAGATTCTCGAGTCTTACTTGGTGATGCCTGTTTTTTGGGATCGGAACATATTCCTGATACTTTCCTTTAACAACCTCTGTTCGTATGGTGTGCTGATATTTGCTAGCAACAATGTCTTGGACTTCCAAGAGAACGATTCCTCTGACAGAAAAATCCATTTTTACGAAAACATTAGCCGCAAGTCCTCCTTGACCGACGGGGATAATTTTCGCTTCTCCAAGTCGCGAAAAAGTTACAGTATCATTGAATCGCTCGACAGTCCTCCCGGGCCCAACCAGAAGATTCAAGCCTAAGGCTAAATTAATGAGAAGCAATACGATGACGTAACGAGGCAATGATGGAACTCTCATTATGCCCTCTCAACGCTCAGACCTATATAAGAATGGCAATATGAAGAAAAGAATCCTCACCGCCTCTTAAAAAACCTCATATAGAAAGCCATTTCTCTAAACTCTGCGTCTCTAATGGAGACATCAATGATTCATTCCGTGTTTCTAAGCATGCCATTAGATCAGGGTCTCCAGCAGTTCTTTCCATGATTGTATTCTAGATTCCCACGAATTATCTATTGTCATTATTCTTGTTACTAACTTTGTCCAAGTAACTCGCTTTTCACGAAAAGTGCAAAAAGCACGAAAAACAGCAGAATAAAGATCTTCAGAGGAGTAATTCTCAAACACGAAACCTGTTTGATTCCTTTCGCTTTCAAACACGGTATCTGCGAGTCCTCCGACACGATGAGCAATTGGAACACTCCCATATCGCATCGCATACATCTGAGTAAGTCCGCAAGGTTCAAAGCGAGAAGGAATCAGAAACGCATCTGATCCGGCATAAATTCTTCTTGAGCGAGTCTCGTCGTATTTTAGGAAAACTGCTAGCTTGTCTTCCCACTCCCCACTAGCTCTCAGCAGTTTGCTTTCAATATCTGGTTCCCCAGTTCCTAGAACAACAAGCTGTATCTCTTCTTCGAACATTTCGGGGAGAGCGTCGATCAAGATGTCGAATCCCTTCTGCGACGTGATTCTTGCAACTAACCCCACGACAAAAACCGATTTGTCAACCGGAAGTCCTAACTCCTTCTGTAATGCTGACTTACATTTCTTTTTTCCTTCGAGGCTCTTTGCTGAATAATTCCTAACCAAGCTAGGGTCGGTAACTGGATCCCATTCTTCAAAATCTATCCCATTCAGAATGCCTACGAACTTATCTCCTTTTGTCTTCAAATCTTCCTGCAACCCAAATCCCCATTTTGTTTCTTTTACCTCTCTAGCATAAGTCGGACTGACTGTTGTTACTCGATCTGAGAAATGAATCCCTAGTCTCAAGGCTCTCGCAGAATCCCCCTCATCCACGAATCGTTTAATCGCTGAGCTTTCAATTCCTCTTGATTCGTACTCAAACAATGGAATCGGACCTTGAAATGCTAGGTTGTGAATTGTCAATATAAATCGCTTATCTGACATGATGCTAGAATATTTGTGGCATGCCTTTGCGAAAACGGGCACAGTAGCTGTATGCCAGTCGTTTGCGTGGAATATTTCCGGCTCCCACCCTATTACTTGAGGAATCACCAACGCTGTTTCGGAAAGAAAAAGAAACTTGCTTACTTCATCACCTTCATAGATGTCTGCACCCTCAAAGACTTCTGACTCTACGAAGTAAATCGGAACCCTTGATTTTGGCAGAAAACTCTGCCAAACTGAAAACGTATTCTCCTTATTTAATGGAACATTATCCGAAACAAGCTCAAGATTATAATTCGCTGAGTTTATCCAGTCATACTTCGGAATCAATATGCGAATGTCATATCCTACTTTTTTCAAACTCTTTGCTAGACCGTTGCTCACATCTCCAAGCCCTCCCGCCTTGGCGAAAGGAAACGCTTCAGACGCGATCCATAGTATTTTCACGAACTAGAGCTTTCCTCCTTATCGTTTAAGTCTTCCGCGAGTTCCATTAAATGTTTCACATGTTCACTAACTTTTTCATAGAGCTTCTGGGCAGCCTCTTCGTCTTTGGCACTGGCTTGAAAAATGATCTTGTTTGGGTGTAAACCAGGCCTTACATGAATCCACCCTTCTTCAAACACTACTTTTAAACCAATGAGGGTGTCCACGACTCTCGTAGCACCTATTTTAGCGTATGATTTATCCAAGAGAGCTAGAAGTTTCCTAGTTTCAGCATTTTTGACTCTAATCGGGAGTCCGATCGTTTTTCGGGGAAGCACGTTTTCGATGAGTTCACTCAGAAAGATTCGCTCGTCTTGGTTTCGACTTAGAATCGTCAAGATGGTTAAAATGGTGAGTATTGGCTCGGCATCAGCAATAAATGATGGGAAGTAAAACGCTCCC
>JAJRWK010000162.1 GCA_024276795.1 archaeon
GTTTATTCTGTACTCTTTTAGAGAAATTTTCCTAGCTCCTCTTCTTTCAAATTTTGAATTAATCGTTGCCGTCATGCTGATTGCAATCGGAGTTTTCACACTTCTCTGGGAATTCGATGTGATTCGCTTCGGTAAACATTCCCACGCTCATGGAAAAAACAAGGAGTGATGCCATATGCTCCCTCCGGGGAGATGCAATGAATCACATCTAAGAATTTCTATAAAAAATCTAAACTAATTCCTCTCTTGCCGTCGGCGGCGGTGTTTTCTTTCACCCGCTTATCTCTTGTAAGCTTATTCTTACTCGGTATGATTTTTTTATCTAAATAGTAATACTTATGTTTGGCTCTCCGGAAGTCTTTTCGAGTAAACATGGGCGTAGAACTTACTATTCCACTGATTATCTTGGCAGTGGCTCTTGGCATCAAGCACAGCTTGGATGCAGATCATGTCGTTGCGATTTCATCAATTCTTACGAGATCCGGGTCAATCCGGAGGACTAGCACTCTCTCCATAGCATGGGCATTCGGACACATGCTGACTGCAAGTATTATCACGTTTATTCTGTACTCTTTTAGAGAAATTTTCCTAGCTCCTCTTCTTTCAAATTTTGAATTAATCGTTGCCGTCATGCTGATTGCAATCGGAGTTTTCACACTTCTCTGGGAATTCGATGTGATTAGTTTTGGAAAGCACTCCCACGGGCATAAACACGAAGACGGTGTTGTTCATCACCATGGTGGAGATGTTGAGGAAAAGACTGCCGTGGTCGAAGATTTTGAACATGGTCATATTCAAGTCATCAAATATGGTAAAGAACATTCAACCATGTCATTAATTGGGGTTGTGCACGGTCTTGCTTCCAATGATGAGCTATTGTTATTGCTTACTCTTACCTTAGGATTTAGGGATTTTGCATGGATCTTGGTGGGGGTGCTGATCTTCACTGTTGGGGTTGTGCTGGGCATGGTTGGCTATGGTGTCTTCTTGAATTATCCTCTCTTAAAACTTGGCAGAGACCGAGTCGTGCGAATAGTAAACGTAACTATAGCGGTAAGCGCAATTGCTTATGCTTTGTACATCTTTGCGGGTGGGGAAACCATCAATCTGTTCCCGTTTATTGAGGGATAAACACGTAGTTCTGGGGCTTCTTTGCGAATAGCGTTTTCACATTCTGCCTTGGTAAATGAATTGGCCTCTCTCATTTTCTTATTACTCCCTCTTTTCTTGAAATGAAATGTTTTCTACAAAACTGGTTTAAATTATTCTAATCTAATTCCGATTGTTTGCTGTCATGTAACGACAAAGGATGCCCTCATCGCGAACATTAAGCATTGTTTCTTTATCGCAGAACTCAGTTGCGAACATCCTGATTTTTGCAGCATTTTCCATGACGTCTCTGTTTCTGGGAAAATAGTCGAGGACACTCTGGCTCACAACTAAAAGGAGTTTTGACTTTGCCCGTGAAGTCAGCACATTAAACCGATTTAGCTCATAGATAATTCTTCTTCTGCCATCAGTTCAAAAATGGTTCTGTATTCGTCTTAAGGTGCTTCTTGTTTTTCACAAGTCGGTAGATAAGTTATAATCACCTTATGAAAGGTTAAAACGCATCTTTCCTAAAAAGGTGATTTATTTGGATAGAAGAAATAGATCAAAACAACCAATGAGAAAGCTAGGAATCGTAATGATCATCATAACGGTTCTTGGGATGATTTATCTCGCAGAAAACTCCAACGCTGTCTCTACAACATTGTCGTGGGAAGGAAAACGTTTCACCGCGAATTATGATTCAAGTGGGTCAATTTCTGTTGTAGATTCTGCGTTTGGGAGAAGTAGCGTGCTGAAGTTCAATAAGTACGCAAATTATTATGCCCAAGTGGTCTTTCCTTTCAAAGACATGGGCGCAGTAGATAATCTCGTTTTAGAAGTTGATTTTTACGGTGATCTTGTTCGTTCTTGGAGCTGGGCACCTCAATTAAGAATAGAATGGCCTTCAACAGGGGATTACTCGTTCATTCAAAAAAAATCAAGTTTTAATGGCCGCTATGGAATCTCGGATACTGGCTTGACATCAGGGAACCTCTATGAAGATCGATGGTATCGTTTTAGAATCGAAATTAGCTTTAATTTTAGAATCGAAATTAGCTTTAACCACATTCAGCCTTCATATCTCCCAATGCACCACGTTTCATTAAAAGTAAGGGATCTCACAAATGACGGCTCCTGGCAAACAATAATGACTGGCACAATGTATGGGTACCTGAGTTCTGCATCAGACGCCAGAATTATTCTCGGCACAGATCGAACCACTAATTACCAATCCCCCGGATCCATGGAAACCTACTACTTTGACCGGTTCGTTGTTTCCAAAACAACAAAGTGGGACTATGTGCCATCGGCGAGCGGTAGTTCTTACTCTCAAGACTGGGTCATAACCACAAGTGAAAAGAATAGTTATCAAGGAATCTCTAAGACAAGCATTGATGGAAGATCCAATGTACTAAAGTTCAATAAGAATGCAAATTACTACTCTCAAGCAGCCCATCGTTTCCAAAACGCATTAAACACTGAGGATGAGTTTTGGGTATTTGTTGACTATAAACCACAAGACATTAATTCTTGGAGCTGGGGGCCCACCCTTAAAATCAGCTGGGACAGCGGGGGATATGCGTACATAAAGGACAATGACATGTCTTATACCTATACTGCAATAAAAGGTGTTTCAAGAATACAACATCGCTACGTTATTACGACCGGGGCATGGAATCAACTTCGTATCCACGTGACTAAAACCGAAATTGAAATCGCCGTAATTGACCTCTCTGCTTACCCCAATCCTATTATCAACGATAACACGGGCTGGAACATTCTAATGACAGGGCCTCGGGGCTCAGATATGTTCGGCGCTTTTACGGTAACCATAGGAACCGATCGGACAACAGATTACTCCTCCCCCGGGGCTAAAGAAGTGTACTACTATGACAATTTTGACATCATTACAGGGAATGCGCAAAGTGGTAGCGCAATCATACATGGCTATCAAATACCAAATAACGTTGTCAAGTCCGAAGGTAACGGTTTTACGAGCACAACGGAAGAAGACAGGTTATTTAATCAAGATGGTAGCTGGTGGGCGCATGGTGTGAAAGTTACAATTAACGATGAATTTAGTTCTGGAGTCGACGTTAGCTATGGAGATCTGCAGATTCTACTTGATGATGGAAGTGCCGGACACTTAAGTAGTCTTTTTGGAGCTCTTTATCAATGGACCTGGGATCTAACCGTTACAAGGTATGAAACATACAATCCTTGGATGTTTGCGATAAGTAACTCGTGGTACTCTCAAAGTATTCACTATACAACCTCAATCTCTGGGTCGGAAACTGTTTCCGCGTCATTCCAAGTGGGCTTAACAGGGAGCAGTATTCAAGATGCATCTGTAACACTTGAAGGTTCTGCAACCAATTCATTAAGCATTAGCGTTTCTCGTCCTTCATTCACCGTGAACAATGGTGCACTGGTGGCATTGTTTGCAAAGCACTACTTTTACCGTATTACTGGTACTATTACACTGAACGCAGATTCCTTACTTGGTGATCCTACTCATACCACATATGATGTCGATACACTGGTGCTCCGTCATGTTGACCTTAATCAACGACAACTAGTCCAGACCGCCATTAATCACCCTGATTTCAGAGGAAACATGCAAGCCTATTCTTACTACACGAGTTACGATGGTCCTTTCGGTCCAAACGATGAGTTTCAATTCCAATACAAGAGTACTGAAACCCGAACCGTTGGATTAAAGCTAAGTCTAAAAATCAAAGCAGAAGTACCTGACTTTGACGGGCTAAGCATTTTCGGATCCATAACATACTCGCAGTCCTTCACCTTCAGCACATCTACAGCGTTCAAACAAATTATTACTGTTTATGGAAACAAGAACCCGCCGTCTTCATTCAGCTTGTATCGTTTCAACACATTTGGCTTATTATTAGTGGTATAGAAACGATTACAAGTAAGAGCAATTTTCCCTCCCTCCCCCCCTTTTCTCCATTGTTTTTGTTGTCTCTCACACATGCTCTTGTTAGCTACTAGCCCAGCCAATTGAATGAAAAATAGGGAGTAAAGGACTAAATCACTGAGATTAGGTTCATGCAATGCGAATGCTTTCCGCCGTAATCATGTAGTAGACCTTTTCTCCAATGTTACAGAGATGATCCGCTATTCGCTCTACCATCCTTGAGCTCAAAATCAAGTCAATATATTCATTAGCGCGTTCTGGTTCTGCGGTGATATGGTTACGGAGTTTTGTGGTCGTTTCTTTGTAATACTTGTCAACTACTTCGTCCTTATCACTTAAGGTTAGGTGGATCTCTGAGCTGTTTTCTTTGATACTTTTCTTAATGATCGCAATCATGTCGAAGAGTGTGATCCCAAGTTGTTCTAAGGGAACGCGTAACTCATCATCTTCTTGAAGCGGTTCAGCGAGTTGGAGCTCAATAATGTGTAAGCTGTCTTTTACCACTCGCTCAATATCGGTCTTGATACGAATCGCGCTTAGAATCATATGGAGATCTGAAGCCATGGGCTGTTGCAAAGTCAATACTTCGGTGCAGAGGTCTAGGAACTGAGCTGTTTTCTCCCTTACGCCTCTGTCAAGCTGAGTTGCTTTTTCCAATGGTATCTGGGGGATCGAATTGATTAAAAGAGGTACTCTAGCATGCTTCTCGCATCACTCAAGACGTTCAAGAACTCGTTTTTCATGGTTTCCAATTTTTGGACGTATTCTTTTCTTGTTGTTCCTGTCATCCAAATCTCCCCGTGACATATTGTTCCGTGAATGTTTGTTGGGGCTTCTCGAACACTCGGCAAGTGGCTCCATACTCAATGAGCTTTCCGTTGAACAGAACCGCCGTATGATCCGACACTTGCGCGGCTTGTTGCATGTTATGCGTAACAACGATCGTAACAACGATTAATGCATATTGCTTTCGTAGCTCTCGTATCAAGTCCTCAATCACGGATGTGGCGGCGGGGTCAAGGGAAGCTGTTGGTTCCCATGAGAACGACTTCTGGTTCTACTGCGATTGCACGGGCAATGCAAAGGCGTTGTTGTTGTCCTCCGCTAAGTTCTTTCCCTCTTCATTTAAGGTTGTCCTTGACTTCGCTCCACAGTCCAACGACATTGAGGGTTCGTTCAACGATTGGATCTAAAATGCTACGGGCCCTAATTCCTTGCAACTTTAGTCCAGCAATGACGTTGTCATAAATAGATATGTTTGGGAAAGGGTTTGGTTTTTGGAAGACCATGCCAATCCGTTGGCGAGCTACA
>JAJRWK010000163.1 GCA_024276795.1 archaeon
GTAAGCCTCTTCGTACCTTTGAGGATCCTGCAAATCAACAACGTAAATCAATGCTTTCGTTTGATTGAATATTTCTGGTCTTGAGAGATATTTTTGCCGGTAGGATTCTTGACCCCCTAAATCCCATACCGACCAGTCTACGTCGAGGAATGAATAATCGTGGCGCTCAATACCTCGGGTTGGTTTCAGAGATTCTAGTAAATCTGGATCAATTTCCTCCATTGTTCGCTTGTAAATCGTGGTCTTACCTGCAGCATCAAGACCAGCAAAAATCATCTTCAAGGGTAGGCTCATTTCAGATGAAATTCCTCTTTTCCCGGTTAAAACTCTTCCTTAATACTAATCCGCAAGTTTTCAAGATAAACCTCTTAGTTCACCAGGAAATTGCTGTGGCGTTGCAAATACTAACACCTTCGCGATTGACATAAAAACGGAAACATCAACGCCTTGTTAATGGGCAATCTCATAGTAGGCGTTGACACCGGTGGCACCTTTACCGATTTTGTGATCTACTACCCCGAAAAACATAACATTCAAGTTTTCAAGATCCCCAGTACACCACATAATCCCGTGAACGCAGTGATCGAGGGCTTCGACTTAATAAAAGAAAAGACTCAAACCAAGCTCCTCATTCATGGGACAACCGTAGGAACAAACGCTGTTCTTCAAAGAAGAGGTCCGCGGGTCATTCTATTAACGACTAAGGGGTTTGAAGATATCATCGAGATTGGACGTCAGAATCGTCCTCGGCTTTACGCTCTTGAAGTAAGTCGTCTAAAGCCTCTCGTCCCTAGAGACAATAGAATAGGAGTAAACGAAAGAATTGACGCTAATGGGCATCCAATAGTTGAACTGACCAACAATGAAATTCAAAGAATCGAGCAAATCCTAGTCGATTTCTCCCCTGAGACTATTGCCGTCAGTTTTCTCTTTTCGTTTAAGAATGATGCTCATGAAAAAATGATCGCCGAGAGCCTAAAAAAGCGTCTTGATGTACCTGTCAGTATTTCTTGCGAAGTTCTTCCCGAATTCAGAGAATTTGAACGAACAAGCACAACCGTCACTGATGCGTTCCTGAAACCAATAATGTCAACGTATTTGGCAGATCTAGAACGTAACCTTGTCAATCACGGGTTCAATGGAAATCTTTCAATATTCAAGTCAGATGCTGGAATTAGTAGTTCGAGAATTGGAACCTCCAGACCAGTAGAACTATTACTTTCGGGACTTGCTGGAGGATTGAAAGGAGCGAGTTTCAGCGCTAAGTTAACTGGGCGCGTGAATTTGATCTCGCTTGATATTGGGGGTACAAGCACAGACGTTGGTGTTCTGCATAATGGGTGCGAATCCATTCGGAAGCGTTCAGAAATCTCAGGGATCGTAATCAGCACCCCTGTAGTTGATGTCGAAACTATTGGAGCTGGTGGAGGAAGCCTTGCATTCTTGAAAGACGGCTTTTTCAAAGTTGGTCCGGAAAGTGCGGGTAGTGATCCCGGTCCTGCTTGCTACGGTAAAGGCAATATTATTCCAACAGTAACGGACGCCGACGTAGTTACTGGTCGACTTCATCCCGAAAATTTTGCGGGAGGGCGTGTCAAGATCTACCCCGAGCTCGCTGAAAAATCGATCCAACCCCTAGCTGAAACCTTGGGACTTTCATTGGAAGAAACTGCGGAAGGAATTCAGCGAGTTTATAGAAACAACATAACGGCTGCCATGAAGCGAGCATCCATAGAACGAGGTCATGATCCTCGTAACTTTTCTCTGCTTGCCTTCGGTGGTCAAGGTCCAATCCACGCCGCAGAGCTAGGAGAAAGCTTGGGAGTCAAGGAAGTGATCATTCCCCCCTTCCCTGGGGCTTGGTCTGCAATGGGACTTGTTGCTTCCGATTATCGTTATGAGCAGTCACTATCACTCCTGACAACATTTGAAAAATCAACATTCCCTCAGCTAGTTGAGAGAACAAAGCATTTGCAAAAACGTCTCCTACGCTCTCTAGAAAACGACCACATCTCCCTCGATGCCATTCGATTTGAGTGGTATCTTGAATTACGTTATTTGGGGCAAGGTTACGAAATAAGAATTTCTTGGGACAAGGATGAAAACCAACAGATCATAGAGTCTCGTTTCAAAGATGCTCATAAAACAAAATATGGTTACACTTTGAATACGCCCATTGAAATTGTAAATATCGTAGTAGTTGGAGTCCAGTCTGGCGTGAACCCACAGCTTCGAATCGAAGCAATGACTTCTGACCTGCAAGGACCTCCTTCAGCCGAAGCTGAAATTTTCTATCATGGCGATTGGATTACTGCTGAAATAACCACAAAACAAGCTTTGCGGCCAAAATCCAAATTTCAAGGCCCAGTAATTGTATTCCAAGAAGACACAACTATTTTCATACCTCCCAGTTGGAAGGCAATTCTAGATATTACCGGGCATCTTTTCTTAAGGAGGGTAGATTAATGGACAAGATTTTGCTCGCTATTCTGCAAAAGAAATTGGAAAGTATTGCTGAAGAAATGGCTACTTCTCTCCGCCTGACTGCTTTGTCTCCTAATATTAAGGAGCGTGCTGACTTCTCCACCGCTATTTTTTCGGCAGAAGGGGAGCTACTTGCCCAAGCTGACGCAATTCCGGTTCATTTGGGCTCGATGAGTGCATCTGTCATAGAAGGTCTCAAGTCATTTCGCGGGACATTTTCACCCGGTGATGTGATTATTCATAATTCTCCGTTTAGAGGAGGAACACATCTCCCAGATATCACTGCGATTACGCCTGTATTCGTCGATGACACCAATCATCCACAATTCTTTGTTGCCAACCGGGCTCATCACGCTGATGTGGGAGGAATGGTTCCCGGATCACTTCCTGGTACCAGTACGGAAGTTTTTCAAGAAGGAATGATCATCCCTCCTATCAAGTTATTTTCTAAGGGAAAACTTTCTGAAGATCTCCTCGCTCTGCTACTAGAAAACTACCGAACGCCTCAGGAACGTAGGGGTGATTTCATGGCACAAGTAGGGGCAAATCGGAAAGGAGTAAAGCGCATGCAAGAGCTGGCTAGAGAATACGGCACGAATACCATATTGAAGGCTCAGGAAATCTTGCTGAAAATGACAGAAAACGCTACTCGGACATTCTTAGTATCACTACCTGACGGAGAATATGAATTCACAGACTATCTTGATTCAGATGGCATCTCTTCAGATCCCATTCCAATCAAGGCAACAGTTCATATTAAAGGAGACTCCGCAATTGTTGACTTTGACGGAAGCGCTCCCCAAGTAAAGGGTAATGCCAACGCACCACTTGCAGTAACAAAAAGTGCTGTCTACTACGTTTTCAGATGTCTCACTGGAGAACATGTTCCCGCCAACTCGGGAGGTTTTCGCCCAATCGAAATAAGAGCATCTGAGGGATCCGTGGTAAACCCAGTTTGGCCAGCAGCCGTGAGTTCGGGAAACACAGAAACCAGTCAACGGATCGTAGATGTGGTTTTTGGAGCCCTTGCAAAAGCTACAGACATCGTTCCCGCAGCGTCACAAGGAACCATGAATAATGTTCTCGTAGGAGGCAAAGATCCTAAAACACATCAGCTTTTTTCATATTACGAAACAATTGGAGGAGGAACGGGAGCAACAAAAAGTAGAAACGGGGAGGATGCCATCCACTCACACATGACTAACACGTGGAACACCCCCATAGAAGCATTGGAAACAGCCTATCCCATAAAAGTGACTGCATATCGGATTCGTAAGAACTCAGGAGGAAAAGGCGTTAACAAGGGGGGTGATGGAATTATCCGCGAATATGAATTCTTGACCTCTGTAACGATTTCTCTCCAAACCGAAAGAAGAATTTTTGCACCATGGGGATTGTTTGGAGGAGAAAATGGGAAACAAGGGCGAAACATCCTAATCCGAAAAAGTGGTTCGATTGAGGAATTACCAGGACGAATTACAATCACTGCTGAACCAGGAGACCGACTTCGAATCGAAACACCTGGTGGTGGGGGATATGGACGTCGAGAAATGAAAAAGGAAAAGAACATTTAGTTCGGAAGCCTTCAAGAAAATGTGATACGCCTTCCCAAAGCTTACATTGCTATTTTAACTCTAAACTTTATACTATTAGTTATATTCGTCCCTATCGGTGCAAATGACCTCAATATCCTCCAAGTAAAATCCGAAGGTGCTTCCTCTTTGTTGCCCAAGACCGATGAAGACGTTCTGCCAGAAGTCCAAGTAACGTCACGTGATATTCTGGTCTTTCTTCATAACAAAAAAAATGTTCTCACTTGGGAAGCCTTCAATCTCACAAGTTCATTGCTTTATCTTCTTCGAAGTGATCCAATAATACACCCTAATCTAGTAACAACAAGACCAATTGATAATGTCTATTCCGCAGCTAGACAAACACTCAAATCCTTCTATTCTGGATTACAAAAAATAACCGTTCTTGCAAATCTGACTACGTTTATCATGTTCAATGGAACTGCTAAATTTATCTCTTCCTTTTACGAGTCTTATGTCCAAGATAGTAACACGACTCAAGCTCTCATCACTGGACTAGAAACAGCAATTTCCACCACTACGTACGAGATACAATTCTTAGCCGGAGGCTTATTTGCCCAAGATCTTGTAACCGCCTTTCTGAACAATCTCTCCATTTGGTGGAATGAAGCATTCACCATTCAGCCTGAACTGTTACAGGATCGGGTGGCTGGCACGAAAGCAGTAGACCAGATTCTGGAATCCCATGGGCTTACTTGGTTTGTGAACGAAACTGATCCTGATTTCGAAAGTTTATTTGATCAGATTCTTTACAAATTTGATCTTACAGCAAACAACTATTGGAACGAGACGTCTCTCACAGAAATCCTCGCAAAATGGCTCCTAGGAAGCGATTCTCCCCTTAACATCCGCACGGTCCGAAAAGCGTTCGGAGGGGGAGACTTCACCACACCTATTAGGTTAGCAGAGGAGGAATTCATTGATTTTCTCAATCAGAAGATTCAGCTCCCGGGATTCCCAAAGGAGACCATTGACCGTATCCTTGAATTATTCACCAACTATGATTCCCGCATCCAAAACACGCCTACAATCTCACTATTCACCGTTTCGCTGAAAAGTAACCTCACAAACCAGGAGGTTTTGGATTTGTACTCCTATATTCGCGACCTACTCTCTCCAATCACTAAGAACACCTCATATGCCTTATACATATTCTCAGACATAGGTCTCCAAAGTGAAACAAAAACACAGTACGAACATGAATTTGCAAGAATTGACCAATGGGCTATCGTTCTAGCTTTTCTTGCAATTCTGATTGTTTCACGAAGACTGCTTTTCACTATTCTAAGCGAACTCACACTGATTTCAGCAATCCTTACCTCAAGGGGTGTTCTTGTCACAGCCAACATCCTAGGCCTCCACATAGCTAGAGAAGGATATGTCATAGGAAATAGCTTGCTGATGGGAGCCGCAATCAACTATACCATGTTTATGATTGGAGCGTTTGTACTGAACTCTAAGAAAGAGGAGTCTCTCATGGAAGCGTGGAAACGTGGCAGTAAAAATATTTTCGTGACCAGTTCTGTCGTCTTTGCAGCTGCATTTCCCCTTTATTTCGCAAGCTCAGCAGACCTCTTATCCACGATCAGTAGAGTAATCCTACTACAGCTCCCCATCCTCGTGTTTCAGCTATTAAGTGTATTCCCCCTGATCTACTATGTTGGTCTCCACCGAGATGAGACTATCAAGAAAAAGAAGCAAATCAGCTACCATCTGCCTCATCTTCCCGATCTTTCCGCATTTACGCTCAAAGCAATCAAGCATGCAAGAAAAATCCTCCTTACTTCCATCCTCGTCTCCACGGTTCTCATGGGATTAATTTGGGTTCAAGGAACTACTGATAACCCCCTCGACCTCTTCGCAAGAGAACAAGACTCTTCCTCAGAAGCCCTTCTACTAATCGGGAACAATTTTCCACCTCAATACCTTTCCCGTGTTTTCCTGCAAATAGCGTTCTCAGAGCCAATTCCTGAGAACCTCACTGACACAAAGAATCCCGTCATTCTAGAGCTTTACACGATCCAGAATATTCTAGCGCAACTAGAATTACATGCAATCTTCAGTCCCGTAAGTCCCTATGGAGAGCTACAGCCCAGCAAGCCACAGGGATATCTGCCGAACCTCGTAGCCAACGAAATCGGAGAAAACTTTGTCCTAAGAAACAGAACCACCGCGTTATTTCTAATTTCAATGTTCGAAAGTATTTTCAGAAACAAGATCAGAGAAGAGATAAACTCACTATTAAAAATCGTTTCTGAAGAAATTGAAACAAGATCACTAGTTCAGAAAGTCGAGCTCCAAGGGCTTCCTATTCTGGCTCACGAACAATTCGTCGCCATCGAACGCGATCTTAGGCTATTAGTGCCAATTTCAATTCTTCTTGCCTTTGCCGTACTCTTGGTATGGACTCGATCATTTCTGCTCCCCCTTCGATTCCAGTACACTGTCTTTGCTGGCCTTTTGTTTTCCATCTTCCTCATACAGACGCTTCTTCATATCACCGGACAGGCTCTTAACACGCTAGTGATTGTTGTCTCTTTAGGCCTCCTAAACGCGTTTGGCCTAGATTTCGACATCTATTTTTATTTCCATTTCATGAGGAGCAAAGGTACTGTTGTTGAGCGCATGGTTGCCGCCCTCGACAAGTCTTTTCTTTTCATATTTATTGCTGGGATCGTCATGACACTAAGCTTCGCTCAGTTGATCTATTCCCCCATCCCCTTCATTTCCCAGCTTGGCATCACTCTTGTTGGTGCTATCTTAATTGATATCTTTGTAATGAGGTTCTTCCTAAGTCCAATTATCGTAGGAGCATTGGAGATGATGCATTCTGATAACAAGGTGATGGTAGAATAAGACTTTCTTTATATAGGAAAACGGGCTAGATAACTATGACGCTCTTCCTAATTAAGGAAGGAGGAACTATTTATGAAAAAGAACACGCATCTTCTGCTTGCAAGCATTGCTCTAATGACTGTATTAATGTTAGGAATAGGCAATGTACCGCGTCCTGCAGTTGCCCAAGCAACGGTTGGAGCAACCCCGGGAACGCTCATCAAGTACCAGGTGGACTCGTTTTACGTCAATTTTGACGGATTAACGGGAGAGCCAGGGCTAATCTCGTACACTGGTGACTTCACTGGTTCAATCCTTTACGCCAAAGTCATCAATGTGGGCAACGAGGAAGTCACCTTTTGGGATCCCTCAACAAGTAGCTACGTAACCACACAAGATCCAATCGTCGACCTCGCAGCCGGAATGATCCTCAAGAATGCCATCACGTTTAACGTGAATGGTAGTACCGTATCGCTTCCCGCTGGTGCCGGATATCCTGTGCCATTCATCTTTGGAACCGTAACAAGATTCAACGTTTCTGATTGGTCTGGAATGAGCATTATGCCCCTACCCCTATACCTCAACTCAGAATGGGACACTCATGAAGCAACAGTTGATCTTGCTGATGGAGTCTCTGCAGTAAGAACCACAAGCGAATTCATCGTAAGTGTCAACGTTCAAGATTTTGATATTCTCTTGGACGGTGACCTCACATGGAGACTTTCTGACGGGTTATTTACACAAGCCTCATTCACCATTAGCAATACAACCTCATCAGCAACTTATCTAGACTTTAAGGTTTCATTGCTCAGCACTCAGGACATAACCGTTGATCTCGCTGTTGATACAAATGCCACACTGTCCGTAGACGTTGCATCCGTCCAATACGCGGCATACGGAGATGCAGCTGGGCCCGAGACTGACGAGGCTTTCGCCAACTTTACAGCCATGCAAGGAAAAGACATTCTCAAACTGCAAATCCTTGAAACACAAGGAATGTATTACAAAGCACGAACATGGGCATATGATGAGCCTACCGACGCTCTCATCCTTAAGGGAGACTATTGGTACCATTCCTTCGGAATCTATCCCTTCGGCCCACTAACTAATGCAGATGGAATGGCCTTTAACACATTTACTGGAATGGTTCCTCGAGAAGGCACCTTCTTAGGACCTTTCTCCTCACCTGATATGGAAATCTACGAGTCATGGATGACTGCTTTCTCCAACCTAGACGCCCAAGACGTTATTGATTTCTTTGAAATAATCGATCAACAAAACGACGGCACATGGGGAACAACTGAAATTGGGAACTCCCAAGGTGGAGACCAAATGTCCCTCACATTAACCCCGACCTATACAGTTAATGCAACTCACATAGAAATGAAGCTCGACATAAGCTTTGATCTCTTTATCAACTCCACCTTTGTCTGGGAATCATGGAATGGCACTGGCTACGAAAACGTGACCCATGTCGACCGTAACACTTGGAAAGGGAACATTTCATTCTCCATTGTTTACGCACTGGATGATCCAATGAGATTTCTATCCTTTGACATCACTGGTAGCAACTTACTGTTCAACTCCACCGAAATCGAAGATGGAACAGTGTGGTACAACGGACAGCTCGAAATCTCTAGCTTCCAATACCAACTCGGTGCAAGCTATGAATTCCCCTCTCCAACCGCTCCAGTTAACACCACCACTCCTTCAAACGGTACAACTACCGGTGGAGGTCCTCTATCACTACCTGGTCCAAGTGCGACCATGGCAGTTGCTGGAACTCTGACCTTGGCTCTAGCCATTGCATATCGAAGAAAACGCTCTATGTAAAGCTGTAGGGCCTCTTAACTAATCCCCTCCTCATTTCTCCAAACTTATAACTGATTAAAGCACTTCTTTTTTAGCATGAATTTAGAACCTAGGGAACAAAACCCTTTAAATTTAGTTCAAAATCTACAACAACGTAATACACAGATATCTCACTCATATCATGTATTGATTTTGAACATGCTAGTTTAGAAAAAAATGTCTTAGGGGGCGCGTCTTAGTGGAAGTCCTAATCCAAAAACTCACGATAAAGAATTTCGGTCTCCATCGTGAGACTATTTTGGACTTCCCTCCAAAACCCGTTCTTATCTTTGTAGGAGCCAATGGCTCAGGCAAAACCCAGATTCTTGAAGCAATACTACTCGCCTTCGGATATCAATCAGCAAGAATAAGAGGCGCCGGATTCCGTAAATTCATTGGTCCGTGGGAGAATAAAGCCCACATAGAAATAACTGTTTCTAACCCCCTCCATGAAAACGGAGAAAGAAGAATAATTCATCCCTCTAATGAAATCAATCAATTGCTTGATGCCGATTCATTCACCTTAACTTGTGAACTTACTGAGCAAGGTATTGTTTATGCAATAAATGGAAAGAAAACCTTCAAAGGGAAAAAACTCACACAATCAAGCATTAGAGAAATAGCTCACCTAGCTGGAATCAACCCCACCAGTAAACTTGCCTTCACCGCAGAGGATACGGTAACTAACTTTGCAAGAGAAAGCGATCGCAAAAAACTCGAAACACTTCTTGAAGCTGTAGGCAAACAGGACTATTATTCTAGGCTAGAAGAACTCAAAATAGAACTTCATTCAATAGAAAAAGAAATTGACCCTCTCGAAAAAACCCTGATTCTAAA
>JAJRWK010000164.1 GCA_024276795.1 archaeon
TGTAAGAAGCAATGTTATCCATTGGAAAACCGTAAAAAAACGTAGTGTGAAAAACCCTATTCGCCTGGCTTAAGTAGACTACTCATCCGATAATCCTTTTCTAAGGCATTACGTATCTCTTCGGCATGAACCGCTAGGGAGACAATCTTCGTCCTTCCGTAACGACCTTTACTCACCACTCTTGAGCTAACCATGCCAAGCATGTCAAGTTCATTTATTAGATCACCTACTCTTCTCTGAGTCAATTTTTCAAGACCGATTCTTGAGCAAATACCACAGTATTCCTCGTACAGCAGACCGGTAGTGATTTCTTCTTTGGGATTTTCAACGCTTAAACGATAAATCGCGCTAAGAACAACCTTGGATTGAATGGGTAGAGTAGTAAGCACTTCTGCAACAGTGTTACGTTCAATGACTTCCTGAGCCTTTCGCACATGACCTTCTGTTACTTTCTTGTCTCCTTGACGTTCTGCCAATTCTCCGGCTACTCTCAAAAGATCAAGGGCCCGCCTAGCATCCCCATTTTCTTGAGCAGCCAGTGCTGCGCATAAACCAATAGCAGCATCATCGACTACTCCTTCATGGAAGCCTTCTTTCGCGCGTTCAACGAGAATGTCTACAAGTTGAGGAGCTGTATACGGTGGGAAGACTATTTCTTGTTCCGTTAGGGAACTCTTGACTCGAGGATCCAGACGATTCTTGAAGTGAACATCGTTTGTGATTCCTATGATGCTAAGTTTTGAATGTTTAAGATCGGAGTTTATTCTTGTAAGAGGATAGAAAATATCGGGTGATTTTTTCACAGCCAAGTCGATCTCGTCTAGAGCTACGACGAGAACGGTGTTTTTGCTGTCCAAAGCTTCCTTGAAAATAAAGTATACTTCATCTGTTGGCAAACCTGTAATGGGAACGTTCTTGCCAAGGTCTTGGGCGAGATGAGCAAAAATTCGGTAACTTGTGTCAATCAGCTGACAATTAATGTAGGAAAACATCATGTTGATTTTTTCCTTTTCACAGTGATCCTTCAAAACTTTGAGAACGAACTTGGTTACTGCTGTTTTCCCGGATCCAGGTTTTCCATGCAGAAAAACATTAGAGGGGGTTTCATTTGCCATAACTGGGCCAAGGACTTGTGCTAAAGTCCTATATTGTTCTTCTCTGTGAGGTAATCGCTCCGGGATGTAAGTGTGACGCATTACATCACGGTTTTTGAAAATAGGGTTTTTCTGATTTGTAAAACGATCGAATATTGCTTCAAGGTCTTCTGCGCCACTCATAAGATTCGCACCTGTTGTTCTACCCGTTCCACTGGAAATAAAACATTCCTTATGAAATAGGGTAATACTGCAATAGTATTTTTCACTCACAATAAGATTAATGAAATACAACTTAGAAAGCCTAACGCGTTAATCCATTAGATACATATTCGCTATTCGATCCATAAGAAACAAAGGTAATTGTCCTTGGGATAGGCATATTTTTGGGCTACACAAAATTTGGTACACTACACACCGACCCCGGCATTTCGGCTGGAATTATAAAGACCCTGCTGGATTTATTTTAGCTTTATTTATTTGATTTGTAGTGTAACAAAAATTATTACCCCCTCCCTATAAGAATAATATTTCATTTAAATATTTCTATTACTAAAATCAGCGGTTTTAATTTTCAGTTTTTGAACTCCAAAGGAAATCAAGGGGTGTGTGCTACACTACATATATAGTTTAGTACCAACAGAGTCTGTTTTTTACAGATTCTTATTGTAGAGGTTCTGTTTTGGCCGAATAATTTTTTTGCATACTACTCGGATGAAAACGTTATTCTTTTAGCTATCATATACTAAGAGCTAGTGGGATAGTCATTGAGCAAAGAACAATGGCAAATATATTTAGGTGAATTGTATTCCTGGGCTAGGGAGAAGTACGACGCGTTGTTACGTAAGGAACTAAGTGAAGAGGAATACTATAAAGTTCTAGAGTTTTACGAGGGAGAAACCCAAGTTATCTCTTTCCTAATTCAAGATCAATTAGAATTCTTGGAACCCAGTGAGATTGAAGAAATAATTAACTCGTTCCAAGATGTCAAATCCGTTTCCTCCTTACAGGAACTTATTGAGCGCAGATATATGCAAGCTATGGGCATTAAAACCCCTCCATCGGTTCCACCTCCTCCTGAATCTTCTATTCTCAGCCCTAATTCGAGGGTTTCCTTAGGATCCTCTGTCCAAGAAGAAGTACCGGAATCGCGGGAAAAACCATCTATTCATAATATTCCTCGCCCTCCCACAATGTCCGAATTAGCTAAGATCAAGCAACCTAGTGCCAGTAATTCCGCAGAATCAATTGAGGATTTTGAAATTCCTGCTCCACCAGAAGGTGAGCGGCGCGTTTCTCGCGGACCGGATTCCGAAGCGTTGCTTAGCGTTCCTACTAGTGCTCATGATTTTGGTGTCATAAAGGTAGGGGTTAAACCTAACATGGCTCGTGAAATAAGAATTGCTCTTGTTGGCGAGAGATCCGTTGGTCGTAGCACCTTATTGGATATGCTTATTGAATCCTTGGATAGTGGCCTAGTAATTTCGCATGAGGGAACCCTGTTTAGGATCCAATTTCATGATGTAGATCATACCGTGTCGTTTCCTAATAGAAGTGAATTGGTTGGTTTTGACGGCGTTATTGCAATGTATGATATTACTCGTCCTGACACCATGTTTCGCTTAGAAAAATGGATTAGACAGGTTTTTAGAGAACGCCATTTTTCGATTCCTATCGTTGTTTGTGGTAACAAGACTGATCTTGAGCGACTCCGCATTGTTTCTTCGGATGCAGCGGAAGATCTTGTAGCGCTCATCCGAGAATTCGGTAATTACGCTACTTTTCTCGAGGTTAGCCTCAAAACCGGTCAAAAACCAGCAGCATTACGGGTTGTTCAAGCAATAATGGATCTTATCCACCAGTAAAAAAAGGAGAATCAGCTTTTTTTCGTCTTACCCGTAGTTGTATCCGCCTCCTTATTAGGAGGAATGTACTTGTATAACGTGTTGCTCCAGTCTGTTGCAAATTGCTTCCCGCTAGCGTCAAAAAATTCGTAATAAAACCTATAATACCCCGTAGTAGAAGGCGTGTAAAATGTGCGAAAAGAATGATCACCAGCGATTGACGATCCTGTAGACCACTCCGCCAGACTAACGCCCGTAGTCGCATCGGCACTGTCAAACCGCCAAATTGAGACTTGGACACCGACCTCACCCATGAATCAAGACAAATTGTTAGAGAAATCCATTCTTGTTCTTGTTTGTTTAAGACCGATTGAAGAATTATTGAATTGATGTTCACTGGTCGAAGTGTTTTGTGTCTTCTGAATAGTGGCCGTTATGAAAACCCCTATTATTTTATTCTTCAATTGGTTGATTGAAATGCGTCTGGTAATTCTTTTTCACAGGGCTTTGTGTCTTGAGCATGGACTGGATGGACTTGTTGAAGGCGAGGTTGAACAGGATTCAACTCTTCTTGCTGGGATGGAGAAGTTATTACGCGATACGGGCTGGTTTTCCATTATTTTTGATGAACACCGCAATATTCGTCCCGGCTACTTACTGGTTAGCGAAGGTGTGGAGCTTCAAAGCACAGGTGGGTTGGAAAAGACGGTAGCTTCTGATTTATTGGTGAAAATTATCCCTATTTATCATGGAGGATAGTAAATAACGTCTTGTTTGCCGTCTTTTTCTTAATGTTCTGGTGATTGTCTGTCGTGGCACAGAAGAATTAAAATTCTGTGTAGCATATGTTGAGTGAAGGCTTGTGAGGATGCTTATCTTTCCCAAACCCGAATTGCAGACTTTGAAGGTCATGCGCGATTTCTTGCGTCTTGTCAGTGAAAAGACGTCTCACGAGTTGTTCTTGAGCGAATTTACTGAACGGGATATGAGCGACTTGGGTTTGTCCCGAACCAGGGAGGGCGATTTAGTAGTCGTTTTTGGTGGAGATGGGACGTTTATTCGTGCTTGCAAGCACCACCCTGATATTCCTGTTGTTGGGGTTAACACAGGATCTTTTGGTTTCTTGTGCGAATTTGAGGAAAATGATTATCCCGAGCTAGTGCAGTACTTGAGTTCATCGGATCCTGATTTCGTGATTCAATCGATTACGCGCTTAGAAGCCAAGTATGATGGTAAGACGTATGAAGCGATTAATGATATTGTGGTTTCTTATGCGGCTTTTGGTAAACCTGGTGTTTTCAGTATTTACGTTGACCAGCATCGTCTGTACACGGCTAAGGCCGATGGTGTTGTTATTTCATCTCCTATTGGGTCGTCGGCTTACAACTTGGCTATTGGTGGTCCTATTGTTAGTCATGATTTACCGGTTTTCGTTATTACACCAATTGCTCCTTTCTTGTCCTTTTCGCATCCTTTGGTTGTGTCTTCGTTTTCGCATGTAGTGTTTGTAAATGAGGACAAGCAACACAAGGCAGCGTTGATGGTTGACGGTGATCATGTGTTATCGCTGAATGTGGGAGAAGAATTAAGCATTAAGCCATCTAAGAAGTTTACAAGCGTTGCTGTTTTTCGCAAGAAATTCTTGACTCGTGTACATCAAAAGATCGATCCTGGCTTGTTAAACCTCACTGTACGCAATAGGCGTTCTCGATTCTATGGTTTATAGGTTTGCATTTTTAATTTATCTTAAATAAAGCAAGATTTATTATTGGAGAGTTATTTTTTTTACTTGAAACCTTCTTCTTAGGCTTTATCGGAGCTCTTACCGTGCTGGTTTAAGAGTTCTACCTCAAATCCTCTCTTGGTAGGAATTAAATGGCAACGCAGCCGATTCTGGAAGAAATCATAGATAAAATAAAACAACATGTTCCGCGAACTACCGACATTACGCAAGTAGAGTTTGAAGGTGCGGAGGTAGCGATATACGCAAGGAATCCTCAAGTCTTAATGGAAGATGAATCTATTCTTCGGGATCTTGCGCGATCCATTAAGAAACGAATTGTCGTTCGCTCGGATCCTTCTGTTCGCTTACCTGAGGAAGATAGTAGGCAGATGATTCAAACCATTCTTTCTGATGAGGAAGTAACGGTTAGCGATATTATTTTTGATCCTACTGTTGGAGAAGTCATTATTGAGGCTGACAAACCTGGAGCTGTCATTGGAAAGGATGCTGCTCGCCTTAGAGAAATTGCTGCCAAAACTAGGTGGCGTCCGCGAGTAGTTAGGACTCCTCCTATTCCTTCGAAGATTGTGCAGTCTATTCGGCACATTCTTGCTTCTGATAAGGAAATTAGGATCGAGAATCTTCGTCGCATCGGACACAGGATTCATCGCCCTTCTGTCTTTGGCAACGGAAGTGTTCGAATCACAGCACTTGGCGGTTATTTGGAAGTGGGTAGAACCGCGAATCTTGTTCAAACTGGGGAAAGTACAGTCCTAGTGGATTGTGGGGTAAACGTAGGAGCAGCTCGTGCTGGT
The DNA here is from genome assembly GCA_024276795.1 of archaeon. GTDB lineage: Archaea > Asgardarchaeota > Heimdallarchaeia > Heimdallarchaeales > JAJRWK01 > JAJRWK01. Next base: position 5,477 of record JAJRWK010000164.1, read on the forward strand.
AACGCGTTGCCTCGATTTGATCTTCCTGAGTTTGACATTGACAATCTGGACGCAGTCATTATTTCGCATGCACATTTGGACCATTCTGGTTTTGTTCCATTCCTCTATAAGTATGGATACAAAGGACCTGTTTACACGACGCCCCCGACACGCGACTTAATGATAATGCTACAGCTAGATTACTTGGACATTGCGGAAAAGGAAGGCAAGTTATTGCCTTATTCTCAAACTGATATTAAGAATGCCACTCTTCACACTATAACCCTGAATTACGGTGAAGTTACAGACATTGCTCCTGATATTCGCTTAACTTTTTACAATGCAGGACACATTGTTGGCTCGGCAATTGTGCATTTGCATATAGGTGAAGGTCGTTACAACATTGCTTTTGCCCACGATTTCAAGTATGCAAAAACACGGTTACTTGATCGGGCCAATACGCGCTATCCTCGTTTGGAAGCAATCATTATGGAGTCTACTTATGGTAATCCCAAAGATGTCTTACCAAGTAGGCAAGAATCGGAACAACGACTTGCTCGGATTATTAAGCAGACTGTTGAAAGAGGTGGGAAAATCCTCATTCCTGTGCTTGCTGTTGGTAGAGCTCAAGAAATCATGATTGTTCTTGAAGGTATGATGCGTCATGGCAAGATTCCAGAAGTTCCTATTTATACTGAGGGCATGATCAGTGAAGCAACAGCAATAACTACGGCTAATCCTGAGTTCTTGAGCCGATCACTACGGGATAGAATCTTCCACGCAGGAAACAACCCCTTCCTCGCTGAGTATTTCCACCAAGTAACCAGTAAGGAGGAAAGAGAAGAAATCGTTCACGGAGAACCAGCCATCATCATGGCTACTAGCGGAATGCTAAGTGGGGGACCAAGCGTGTTTTACTTCCATGAACTCGCAGAAGATGAGAGGAACTCTTTGATTTTTGTGAGTTATCAAGGAAAAGGAACCCTTGGTAGGAAAATTGCTGAAGGAGCCAGAGAAATACCTATTCATATGGAGAACGGCAAGACGAGAGCTTTGGAGATAAAAATGCAGATTGAGCAGATCAGTGGATTTACAGGTCACAGCGATCGCAAAGAACTGATCGATTTTGCTAAGCACTTGTCCCCACGACCCCAAAAATACATTCTTGTTCATGGAGAACAATCCAAATGTCAAGCTCTTGCTAGCTCTATTCACCGCATTACTAAGAGAGAAACAATGGCTCCCCCCATTGGTCAAACTGTTCTTCTGGATTAATTGCGTTACTTCCCTTTGCTTTGACGAGTTCAATAGATGAAGAATCGAATCTACGAGGTAGAAAAATATCCGTAATCGATGTTACGCGAATAGCCCTCTATCATGCTCTTCGTTTTCTTCCTCTGTTGTTGCTGAGAGAATCTGTTGGATTTCCTCTTCGATTCTCGCGGCTTCTTTTCCTAGTTCCTCTACATCAAACTCTGTATCAAATAATACTTCCAGTAGTTTGATAGCATTTGCGGCTGCAATGGGATCTGGTCTTGAGCGTTCTGCGTAAGTGAGGATACCAAGGGCAGGAACGTTTTGTAACTCGCTAAACATGATCAACAGGGCAAGTGGGCCGGTTAGGTAAAGGCCTTCTTCAAATTTCGGAAGCAAAGTTTGCTTTCCCTTTTTCTTGTAGGCTTTTGTCCAAAGTGCTCTCCCAATTGAATCGTCTTTTTTGAGGCGTGAATCTAACCCTCCAATCAAGATGATGTCATCAATATTGACTTTCTTGCTCCAGTCTACTACAGCCTTAGCGAAAGCTTGCTGCTCAGTCTTATACGGCTCAAAAGAAGGGAGAAGCAGAGTCAACTTTTTTCCTGAATCCGTTTGTGCAACATAGATTTCAAATGGAAACACGAGATTTTCTCCCTTAACACTGATGAATGGTGGTAATTCTTTTGTTAGGATCACACCTGCTCGTTTAGCATTTAGGATCTTGACTAAGTGATTTACAGCAATATATCCACACTTGCCGACTCCATAGAATCCTGTAATTAATGTTGAATTAGCGAACTGAGTTGCATTTTCTTCGGTGGCTAAGATAAATCGAATCTGATCAGAGTCCATCATGCTAGATGAATTCAGCAGATTAATTAACCATTTGATATCTCGGTTCTCGCATTTCTTGTGCTCTGGCTAATTCATTTTTCGTCTTATTGATCATTAAGGGTTGTTTCCTCTGCTTCTTTTGGAGACTAACAAGATTCACATGATTTTTTATGATTATCCTTCTAAACGGCTATTTTCAATAATTTCTGTTTTTACTGTTATTTTATGTTGGTACTCTGCTCTGTTTCTACTGAAAAATTGTTGTTTTGAGGGTATTATTAATCTTTATACCCTCGATCATTTCTATTGGAGGTGGTCAATTATTTGTTTTTGGTGTGTTTTTTCTGTTTTTAACCTATTTAGATTATTTCCTTTGTTTCTACTGGAAATTGTTTTTATCGGAATTCATTGGTTCGTTGCTAATTATTGTTTATAGGAAAACTAGTTTACGTTGTAATTATTGAGAGTGATGAAGTAGTAAATCCTCAATAGTTCCAAGAATAGTTAATTCTGGTGTCATAACTATAAATGAATCAATTGGATACCTTTTTCCTCCAACAATTATTTGAATTGCATCCAGTTCTTCTCTTGAGCTGTTAACAGGTAGTCCTCTGATTAAGGGATTCGCAGCGGGTAGAATAATGATTCTCATTTCTTTTTGTTTCGTTGTGATCTTACCAAACAGCCATGCCTTCATTATCCAAGATGCGCCGATTTCATCCTTGATCAAAACACAAGGGTGTAAGTGCCCCAAGACAAGGATATCGACATTTTTGATTAGATGATGAGGGATTGAGTGGCCGTGGCCAAATCCAACGACAAGCCCTTGTTTTGTTTTTTCTAGATGGATTAGTTCGGGATGAATTTTAATTCGGGAATGTTCTATATTTTCAATTCCAGCGTCATGGTTTCCTTTGATGATTTCCACGGGAATTTTGATTGAATTAACAAAATTAACAAGTGCTTTTTCCTCCCATTTGTTGTAGGAATAATTCGAAGCTTTGACGTCTCCTAATAGGAGAAGGCGGTCTAATTTGCGTTGAGTAACTAGCTTGGTCAAAGGGACATTTTCGTCTTGTTTCGAAACCATAATCCCTTGTTTTCGCCAAGTCGTCGAAGTTCCCAGATGTAAATCTGAGAGCACACCTATCTTTCCTTCTCTGGTTTCTACTTCCAACATGGTTGTGTTGGGAACAGGCATTATTTCTGGCATTTCAATCACAAGAAACCATCGTCTTTTGTTTTTTATTGCAAAGGTTCTAAAATTTTCACACTATTACAGATTACTTGAACTTGATCCTAATTTTTATTCCTATTAGTCTCATAGCTAGCATGCTCAGGCCAACAGGTTCAACCATTTCTCCGGCGGATTCGATGTCTAGTCATGACTTGTTGCAAGAATTAAGCCTCTTGATTGACTTTGAGGTTAGGAGAAACAAGAGGAAAGTAATCGTATTGGTTCCTTCTAGACTGTCTAGCTTGTTTCTGACAGATTCATTGAAAAAAACATTTTCAGATTCTACGTCAAGTATTCAAGTATTACCCTTCCTGGGAAAACAGTCAATGTGTATTCAAGCTGAAGCTAGTGTCTTTCACTCCATGATTTGTGAGGAACTGGGCTGTCCTTTGAAGCAGAGTACGAGAAAAATGCCTGCTAAGCTACTGCGCAAACTAGCGTTGAAAATTGTTCATTCATCCAGTGAAAAAACAAAACAAATCCTATCATCAACAGGGTTCTGTCCATATTACTTGCAGTTCAAGTTGGCTCGACGATCAGACGTGATCGTGGCGACTCATGGATTTGCGTCTCCTTCTGGAATCATGTTCTTGTGTCATATTCTTGGGATCTCTTTGCACCAGGTTTGTGTCATACTCGCGATGCCTGAGTTGGTGCTTAGGAATAAAGAAATCACCGTCAGTTTCGCTCTTCTCAAAGAACTAGATTCACTTTTTCCAAATGCTGAAATTACTGATTTGTTGTTAGTTCCTCGTTTCACACTCTTGCCTTTACCCGTTGATCCTCTGGTATTCCTTGCTTTGAAACATAGAATCCTTCGAGCCCAATCTGTAGCGACACCTCGTAATTCTTTATTGGATCAAATCTCTTCTTTGGAATCTGCTATTGATTTTGATGAACCGTATGTTTTCTTATCTAACGATCTTCTATACATTGCAGAAGGGAATCCATGGCGGCCCCTTGATCGCTTAGATTCCATGGTTTCGGTGCAAAAATTGTTTTCCTCGTATATGGATGTGAATTTGAGGGCGTTTAAAAACTCTGAGAAAACAATAACTTCACCTGCAAGAACTGATGTTAGAATCCATTTCGTGCAATTGCCTTCAGATTTTTCTATTTTTTCTAATTATTCTGTGAACAGTCATCGCATTTTTCGCTTGCTATACTTTCTTTTGAGAAATGAATTTCCCCAGTTAATCATATTACCAACTGAAAGCATTATGGATCAGATAGAAAGCGAGTTTTCGCAGTGCATTAATTCTCGAAGACTTATGAATTCTCATCTTTCTGATTTTGATCTGATCAAAGCGATGCGAAATCTATTTTCACTTAGAAAAACTCTTCTTCTGTTGAACCTAGACAAGATTCACCAGTCTCTGGCTTTTATGAATCCAGACTTCCTTGCTGAGCATCCATTTACAAGCACTTCAATAGTGCAGATTGGAAAGCCAGTCATTGTTTATTCCCCAGTTCAAGAGTACTTGATGCAACGTTGGGACTTACTTCTTGGGCCTCATACAAGACAACAATATGAGTATTCTTTGGCTCAGATTTCGCTCTTGTTGAATCAAGAATTTGCTAGAAGAGTCGGGGCAAGTGCAATTGTGGTCTTTGATACTTCTGTTGAATGGCTTCCTAAAGAACTTCCAATCATTTATCATCGGTCTGTTGATTTCTTCTTGAAAGCATTTTTTCCTGGTTCTTGATTTTTTAACAAAAATGCGCCTTAGTAGCAGAATGAAGTGTGTGGTTATCGTAGACGATCGGGAAGAATACCATTCTCGGCTTATTGAAAACCTACAATCAAGGCTAAGTTCTCTATCAAAGCCTGTAGTTGTTGAATTTCGCAAAAGACGCTTGCAAGTCGGTGATCTTGTTGTTTTGTGCAGAGGAAATGCGTTAATCATCGAATTAAAGCGAGCATCCGATCTCCTTTCTTCTCTCTACGACGGTCGGTTATTCGAACAAGTTCAAAATTCTTTGGTATTATCTTCTTTATTTGACCACATAATTGTTCGGCGACTCTTAATTATTTACGAAGATGAAGTCACAGCGGCTTCTTCTAGGAACGCTTCGTCTGAGCAAATACTGGATGCAATTTATGCTGCCTTAATGTCTATGACTTTTCGATGGGGGATTACTATTTTTCAAGTTTCTTCAAAGGAGTCTTTGGCTATCTTTCTTAGTCGGTTGATCATTCGAGAATCCAAGGGAAGTCATGATGGAGGAATGCCGCAACTCGTTTCGTTTGTAAAGAAATCTGTTTCTCCTTCTGTTGGAGTGCTGGCTTCCTTGCCCAATATCGGGGTCAAGAAAGCTGAGCAACTGCTAGCCGCCTATGGTTCTCCTTTGAGGGTTTTCTTGGAACCTAATCTGGATCAATCCATTCCTGGCATTGGATCAAAGGTTGTTGAATCTATTCGGAAGTATGTATGGGGTTCTTTGAGTCCAACAATTTTACAAAAGGATCCTTTAGTGATTGGGATTTTCGAGGATCCTCCTAAAGCATCGTAGAGAGGGAAATGAGGCAGATGACTTTCTTAGGCCCCGTATTTGATGCATTCACCTTTTTTCCTTATGAACGGCCAAATGAGTACCAAGAAAGGATACTTCGTGAGTCCTTTGATGAGAAAATAACAATGCTTGAGGCTCCTGTGGGGACTGGCAAGACTGCTGCAGGGTTAGCGATTGGGCTTGAAGCGGCTATTCGACTGCGATTGCGTGGGGTTCTCATTTTTACAAGAACTCACAGCCAAATGAGGAGTTACTTGAATGAGCTCTCCCAGCTAAATGAGAAGCACTCAATTCCTTACGTTGCTTTTCTTGGGAAACACCGTCTCTGCAAGTTTAGTGAAGACCCAGTAGCCAGAGAGCTAATTAAATTCCAAGGAGGATGTGATGCGTATGCTTGTCCCCTTAAGCAGAAATACGATGAAAAAAAAGAAGCTTACAAACCAGGAGAACTAGGCAAGAAGGAATGGGTAACTTTCAGGGAAAATATCTTCACGATTAGGTCTGTGGAGGATGAGATTTCCTTTTTAGAATCATTTACTGACTGGTGTCCATATTATCTTCACCGAGAGTTTCTACGTTTTAGTAGGGTTATTGTCACTACTTACGCCAATGCTTCGTTGTCTGGCCTTGGTCTTCTTGAGAAATTCGCGGATTCTTTTCTAAACGATTTTGTAGCTATTGTTGACGAAGCACACAACTTTGCTGTTCCTGAGAAATATTCCATTCTTTCTTCTCTTCTTGACAAAGGTCTGTCGTTCATCCACCAAGATTATTTGGTGAAGTCTTTGTGGAATCATAAGTTTCTCAGAGGAATCGATCTTAACGATGACGTCGAGTATTCCTTGGAAAAAGTGAATGAAGTCATTTCCACTCGGATTTCTTGTGGAAGAGAAGTCCCACCATTCTTAGCTGAGACTAAGGTTTTCTTGGAATTCTGGAAACAAGGCATTGCTTGGATTGCATCTTCGAATGCTAATGTCATTATTCCTGACGTTACTTCTCGATTCCAGCATTTTCTCCGGGCCAAAAAGCTGATTCTTCTAAGTGCTACGCTTTCTCCTCCAAAAATATATGCAGAGCTTTTTGGACTTTCTTCTCTAAAGATTCTAAAAATATCGGTTGCAGTGGAAAAAAGATTAGAGTATTTTGGCCTCATTCTTCCATTTCTTACTTCTCGATACCATGATCGTTCTCACAGTGTGTTACGGCACTTTTCAATAATTGTTTCCGAGCTTCAAAAATGCTCACGAAAGAATGTTTTAGTGATTGTTCCGAGCTATGAATTTGCTTCACAAATCTCCTCTTACATTAATCCTTTGTGGTTCGAACAACAAGGGCAATCAATTGATTCGTTATTTTCTGTAAGTTCCGGTCGACTCGTTGGCAAAATAATAATGGCCGTTAACGGGGGACGAATAATGGAAGGTCTCAACATGGTTCAAGGAGGAGGCTCAATCTTCGACATTGTGGTTTTTCTAGGTATCCCGTTTCCTCCCCCTAGTTTGGAACAACACCTGATTCAAGAATTCTTATCCGAAAAGCACAATGAAGAAGTGGGAAAATTTGTCTCGAAGGAACTCCCAGTAATTCGTTCATTGATCCAAGCGGTGGGTAGGGCAACGAGGTCATCTCGCGATAAAGGTGTTGGAATAATTCTCGATCATCGAGTTAATTGGGTGGCAAAATATCTGCCTATACGGGTTTTTCGGAACAAGAACGAGCTTTACGCAGAAATTATGAGATTTCTGGGAACTTCAGCATTCTAATGTTTTGGCTCAGTAAAGCTCATTGAGTAAGTCGTCAATTGCATCGATGAGCTTCTTGCGCATTTCTGCTCGATCCGGTAGTTTACTCTTGTCAATCATGAGCAGGAACTCTTTTGCCAAAATGTCATATCCAAGAGAAAGGAGTAGGATTGGTAGTGGTGGTAACCTTGCACCAGTTGTCACCGACATTGCGGGCTCTTCAGATACCTCCCCTTCGTCTACATATGTTATTCCAAAGGAAGGAATTTCTCTTGCAGGTTTCTCGTCTTTTTGAGTTACTGGTTCTTTTTCAACCTTTATTGGTGGTGCCGGAATTGATTCCTTGGATGGTTTTTCAATTGTTTTTGCAACAATTGTCTTTTCTGCTTCGCTATCTGGCAATGGCTTTCCTTCTTTATATTCTTCAAATTGCTTGAATATCTTGGTTGCAAACTCAGAGCTTTCACTTGGTTCAACAGTGCTGATCTTAAATCTGAACCCATTCTTAGCATTTAGCTTTGTTGCCGCAAGACCAGCAGTGTATGCTGCCTTATTCGAGCTTTGCTTTCCTTTCACGACCCAGATGCGATTATTCATGCGATCCAAAACTAGAACCACGCGCCTTGGGTGAAACGCTTTTTTTTCAAAGTTTAAGCGCTCTAATTCATCCTTGGACAGAGCTTTATAGAATTCTAGCAAAGGCTTAGCTTCTACCATTTAATCACCATTTTTTTCTAATCTTTGTTTTGTTTTCTTTCCTTAAGAAATATAGTGGTGTTTCTCTTCCAGATTTTGTTTCTTCTAATGCTAGGGATTTTTTCGGGATAAAAGCATTCCTTTTAAGCTTTTGATGCGAGGGTAGTATGGATTTGAAATGGCAGAACATGCAAATTCTGACACTACAAAGCCTCTTCGCTCCGATACCATCCCTAGCTCTGAAAATGAAACAGTAAATGCTAGTGCCAATACTCAAGACCTGATTCCAAGGGACCTTCCAGACATTCAAAGCAAGAAACCACCAGTCAAAGTTCCTCTGACAAGGGTAGGGTTAGGAGGGATCAAGAAAAGAGTTCCTTTGACCCATGATGGCGACAAACACGAATTTGAGATCATCTTGAACACGTTTGTAGATCTTCCAGACACTAATCGCGGGATTCACATGTCTCGAAATTTGGAAGTCCTCAATTCTATTATTAACAACTTGACAAGGGTCGAGTCTCTTTCTCTTCCTTCGTTCGCGTTGCGATTAGCTGAAGAGCTTGTAAAGATTCAAACCAGCGCAACCCGTGGTTTTGTTGAATTAGAAACAAACGTGTACTACGACCAATTTTCTCCCTCAACCAATAAGCAAGTTCAAACCCATGCACACGTGATTCTCAGAGCAGAAGCTCGTTTAAATGGTCGAGACTCTCCCACATACATTCTTTCAGCAACCACACAAGTTGAAGGCATGACTGTCTGTCCTTGTTCCTTGGCGATGACACGGGCTTATGTTCTAGAAACCATGCAGAATGCAGGAATTTCTTTTGAAAAGGCTCAAAATCTTCTCAATGAAATTCCCCTTTCCGCTCACAACCAGAGATCTCTGGGTGAAATCACTATTACCCTTCAGGGAAATGAAGCGATTGCCGATGCAATGCCTAGGTTTGAAGAAGTTGCTCATATTATTGAGAAATCAATGAGTTCCCCTATTTATGAACTCTTGAAAAGACCTGATGAACATGTCCTCGTAGTCAAAGCCCATTTAGATCCTGTATTCGTTGAGGACGTAGTCCGCCGGATGTTAAAAGGCATCTATGACACTTTTAAGAATAAACTACCTATTGAAACTGAGATCCTCGTTAGACAGCGAAACTATGAAAGTATTCACCCATATGATGCCATTGCTGAGGAAACCGTCAGCTTTGAAACACTTCAATCCTACTTTGCTGACTAATCGCTGATACTATAATAAAATGAGGATAAAAAGGATGATGGCTAGTTCGAAATATTTTATCGATTTGATTGGATTTGCCCATATAGAATCATGCAATTCATCGACAACGTTTAGCCTTCACGGGCATAACGCAAGACTAACACTCTCTGTTCAGTCTCAGAATGACGAGCTGGACTGGCCTTATGTTCAAAACATAGTATCACAAGCAAAATTGCTTGCAAAGTCCTTTGACCATGTTATTCTCATCCCAAAACATTTGGTTTCCTTGCAAGGGACTCAGGCAACTGTGCTCGTAAACGGAAAAAGTTATTCTTTCCCGAAACAAGATGTTCTATTGTTAGAAACGCAATCTGCACGCATTGAAGATATTGCAAGAGCTATCCTTAGCCGTCTTGTGGGGCTCCTTACTTCTTCGTTAGAAAAATCCTGTAGCCTCATAATAAGCTTAGAAGTTTCACGTCGTTTAGGTACGACTGCTACGCAAAGCTTGATTCTGCCATAGCTACCGATTTTGTGTCTAGTTTTTCTCACTAATCTCGGTGTTCAATTGCTCCAGTCTTTTCCTGAGATCTTTTATCAACTCTTGTTTGAACTGCTCAACGTCTTGGCTTAAGGCTTTTTCAATCTTCTTCTGCTTTTTTTTCTCTTCTTTTTTGTGTTTGCGTATTGTTATCATATTCACCATATGAATCTTGTCCTTGGAAATATATCAAAGAGTACGGAACAAGACTGCCCATATGGAACAAATTTGCCCACTTCAAACGTTTTACGAAGAATCATTCTTCAGAGAATTTGATACAATAGTGAGAAGGATTCTCAAAAAAAGTAAGAATAAACGCTCTTGAAAGCAACTATTTGTGGTATTTGGGGAGCATATAGTGGAATAGAAAAATCCTTGTGAATATAGATTCTAAGGATCCGGTCAGAAATGTAGAAATATTTTTCTTGCTGATGTTTAACGAATGTCTAGAATCACTATTCGCGATGTGGATGAATCTTTGTTTGAAGATTTAAATGATCTTTGTGTCCCGCTTGAACGCCAACAGCTTGAATCTTTCAAAAAAGGAATTAGGAAGAAAAAAGAATGGTTTTCTGTTGCGAGGAGAAGTATGGATCAGTCGCGAAGATTGTGTATGTTGGCGACAAACCCAAAGGTCTAATACAATATCAACTGAGGATTGAGGAAAAAGTAATAGAGATTCTTTTTGTCTACGTTCCCCATCGCTCTTTTCAGCAACTAGGAATTGCTACTAAACTCTTTCAATCTCTAAAGGAGGACGCAAACACATTTTCCCCTCTTTTCAACGACTCCCTTCCCAGAGGATTCATTGCCACTGCCTTTGACGTTCCAGGTTATTTTCCCCTACGAAAACTATATCCAAAACTAGGTTTTTTCCAGATTTCAAAAGAAAACACTGACCTTTTTTACTATCCTTTGGAAAAAGGATGGCGATACATCAGGAGCGAGCAGGAATACCAGTCCCTTGAAACAGATGGAGAAAGGGCCCTATTGTTCTATGATCCTTCCTGCCCTTTCTGCATCTACTTCAATGACTTGGCTAGGGTTACACTGCGAAAGATAGCTCCTAATTTGGAAGTCCAAGAAATCAATATTTTTTTCCAACAAGAAGAGGTCGCCAAGAGGGGAGGAAAAGTGCCTTTTTGCATTGTCAATTGCACCCCTATACACTCGTTTGTTTTGGATAAAGAACATTTCGAAGAAGAAGTGAGAAAAGCACTACAGTCATAAGGTCTAAAGCTTGCGTAACCTTTTTGCTTGCTGTTACCTTGTTCGGTATTCCCGTTGCTTTTTCAAAAAGCCCCGGGACAATGGACGCCGTGAGCCGTCCGGTGTGCTTGAGCTCTTGGGAACAATCCCAGGCGCAAATGAAAGCACACGAAAACTTTGAACGCAAACAAAGTTAGCTCATGTTCTAGAAGAAGTCATCAAGGGTTCGTTGTTTTTCTTCTTGCTCGGGAGTCTTCTGCTTCTTCTTTTCCTCTTCTTTCTCCTTTGGTTCAAACATTTGAAGAGCCTCTTTTTGTTCATGGTTTTCTTTCTTCTTGGAGTGCTTTGGAGAAGTTTTTTCTCCTTTAATCTTGCGTGATAACGTACTGGAAGGATAGAACTCTGGCTCTTCACCAATGGATTCTTGGATTCTGGTCTTGCCAACTTTTTCTCTGGCTTCCTCTATGTATTGGAAAACTTTTTCTGCTACTTCCTTCCCTAAAAAAGCGGATATTTCGTCGTCTGTGATGTCAAGATCGGCTAGGATTTCTGCTCCTGCTCTAGGGTTCTTTTCCACGATAAATTTGATAACAGGAATTATGTCATGTCTTGTTTTCTTTGGGGATAAATGAAACTTTCTTGAAATATGTTCGGAGACTCTCTTCAGTGTTTCTGTTACTCGCTTGTATCTTCCCATCGTTGCATAGAGCTGGGGAAATTTGAGTTCATGAACGGAAATGTTTGTTTCCTTGTGTGTTCCGAGTTGGTAGCCTAGATTAAAGAAGAAATACTTCAGCAGTCTCCACTGATTTCTTTTCCATACTCGGGAAAGTACGAGGTCTGCTTCCGCGATATCTGCAAGTAATCTTGCTTTCTCATCAATACCTGGTTCATTTGCTAGAACGATTGCTTCGACCATGGTTCTCAATAGCCAAGAATAGTCCGAAGTAGGCACTGAACTCATGGCTTCTTTGGCTTTCTCAGGAGAATCCGACGAAAAAACGCCTTGCACGGCTTCCAAGACTGTGGTTTGATGGGTGCGGTTATTCCCGACGTATTGAGCAACAAACTGGTCAAACTCTGTGTCAACGTTTCTTGCGCTTTCAAACTCATTAAGAGCGCCTCGGAGATCTCCTTGCGAAACTTCTGCAATTACTTGAAGCCTATCATTATCAATACTCGCTTTTTCAGTGCTTGCTATGTATTGCAATAGCTTGAAAATTTCAACCTCACTTGCTCTGTGGAATTGGATTACTTCGACTATTCTTCTTAGTTGATCTATTTTTGATGATTCTGGATCATTTGCGGTTAACACTAAAGGATACTTGGTGGACTTGATTATTTTCTTTAGAGAAGATAATCCCCCACGGTCAAAGGTTCCTTGGATCCCATCAACCTCATCAACAAGAATGATTTTTCCTTTTGCTTCTTGATCGATGAGTGTTGAAGTCGCTGCATTTCCAATGATTCTGTTGATGGCTTCTGCATTTCTTGTATCTGAAGCGTTGACCTCAATAATTTGGAATCCAAGGTCGTTAGCGATGGCATACACCGCAGATGTTTTTCCTACCCCCGCTGGTCCGATCAGCAATGCTGCTTTTCTCCTTGGAGTTGAGCCTTTTTTCCATTCACTGAGCCATTTTACTAGCATGCGTATTGCTTCTTTGTTTCCGACTAGTTCGGAGATAGTCTTTGGCCGGTATCGTTCAGTAATCATTGTTTCAACACTCATCTTGATTGTTATCCCTTTCTTAAGATAACTAATGAAAGCATCGTAGGAAGGAATTATTCCAAGTTTCCTATCGAAACACGGTTGATCCAATTTCAAACAAGGGAGAAAATATTAATTAGGGTATTTTTGTTTCAGAATTCGGTTTTTTACTCAGCGACTCAACTTTTTCTTCAAGAGCAGCGATTCGCTTCTCCAAGTCTAAAATTCGTGTTTCTAAGTCTGGCGAAGCCCCGATATCTGTGCTACCACTACTAATCCCAGAACTTCGATCCTCCTTCAATAATGGTCCCAGCTGTGAAACGATCTGATTGGTGATCTGCTCGTGGATCAATTCATTTACTTGGATTTGTTGTTGGGCGAGCAGTGCTCCTATTCCTTCATGAATCGTTCTTCTGCTCAATTTATACAGCGGGATTTCTGCTTCGACACTGTCTCCAAGTTTTAGGCGTAAAACCCATTGTCCTTGATAAATCTCTAACGCACAGACGTAGCGCGTTCCGGGAACCTTTGCTTGATGGGATTGAGTTCTCATACTCATCACATAATAACACGATGATGTGCTTTTATTTCCTTGGGATTACCAATACTAATCTTTTTTGCGCTAATTCTGTAACAACTACCACTCTGGCTGTTTAGTTAGTGGGCATTTATCCGTTTTCTAGGTCTTGATATTCTTCACAGTGAAGAATTCCTGTGTCTTGCTGCTATTCTATGACTTATTTTTCTTTTGCGTCATGTAGACCTCGAGCAATTCCTCTTTGCTGTTCAAGTGCTTGCTACACTCTCGAAGCTCTGTTTTCGTGAGAGCGTCGAAATTTTCTCTAAGAAAGGCTCTTACCCAATTAGGCTCGATCTTTCCCAGTTCGCTTACAACCCAGGTTAATGCTTTTCTCACGTAATAGCTTTTGTCATTTACAAGAGTTTCAACATTCTTTTTTGCAGTGTTTCTTACTTCTGATTCATGGAAATGCTTGAGACATATTGTCAGTGATTGTCTTTTTCTCCAGATATCTTGTGAATAAGCCCAGCTCTGGATCTCCTCCAAATGTCTTTCCACGGGGTAGTGACGCATTGCGTTAATCGAAATGTGGTCTGAACTCATCCAATGATCCACAAGATCAATCCATTGATCAACGATGGCAAAAATCTCTGAAGTGTATTTTTTCTTGTACATCTCGAGTAAGTAGCACACAAATATGTGTTCTTCAATGAATTCTGCGTTTTTGAAAACTTGGTCGACAGTCCTAATTACCGAGGAGAAATCTTCTGCCTTGTGCTTCTTATAATAATTCTTTACCAATTTCCTTAGTGTTCCGTTTCGGATTCCGATAGCTCGCAAATGAGTAACTTCGCCTTCTCTCGCTGTGCGAACATATTTGTTTTTCCCTTCAGAATCTTGATCCCAATTACTTGGATTACGTATGATTTTTCGGATCTCTTCTGCCTTCACTGTATTATAAGAGTCTCTTTAGAATAAAAGGAAAGCGGGGTCAATGGAGAAATTTTTTCTAGCACCACTATTTGCTTCTCTAGAAGCAGTCTTTTCAAACGTTCTTCCTTCCCTCATTTTCAGTTTGGAAAATTAGTTGTCTTTATTAGATTTTACCATGATAAAACATGTGATTAGTTTCACACGAGTTTGTTGACTTTTTGCACTTGGGCCTTGCAAGATCATTATATAGGATGGAGGAAGAATCACTTTGATTATAAATGGGTCTTGCACGAAGAGTTGCCATTATTGGCATTGGCATGACAAAATTCGGTGCGCTTGGTGATGTTACAACTCGAGAGTTATTCACAGAAGCTGCGTATAAGGCTATGCTTGATGCCGGTGTTACCCATAAAGACATTGACGGAGTCTTCGTCGGAAACCTATCAAGCGACGTTTTTGAACATCAGATGCATCTTGCCCCCTTACTCCCAGATTATCTTGCTCTCGATAATATTCCTGCCACGAGAACAGAAGCTGCATGTGCCAGCGGAGGGCTCGCTTTACGATCAGCAATCATGAGTGTTGCCTCTGGAATGTATGACGTCGTCCTTGCTGGCGGTGTTGAGAAAATGACTAATCTCCCGACAAGCCAAGTGACTGAAGCACTAGCCATGTGTTCTGATGATATTTACGAGGCTAATTTGGGAGTGACTTTCCCCGGGGTTTTCGCCATGATGGCCAGAAGGCACATGTACGAGTACGGAACCACGCCTGAAATGATGGCTGCTGTTGCAGTCAAGGCTCACGACAATGCTATGTTAAACCCTTATGCCCAATTTCATAAGAAAATCACTATTGACAAGGCATTAGAATCCCCAATGGTGGCTGATCCCCTCCATCTTTACGACTGTTCCCCTATTACGGATGGAGCCGCTGCTTTGATTGTTACAACTGTGGAGAAAGCCAAGGAATTTGAGGGACAACCTATTGAAGTCATTGCTTCTGCACAGACAAGTGATACGATGGCTCTTCATGACCGCCCAGAGTTTACTGGTTTCCGCTCCACGCGCATCGCTGCCGATAAAGCATTTAAGATGGCAAGGATCGAGCGAAAGGATGTCGATGTAGTCGAAGTACATGATTGTTTTACTATTGCTGAAATAATGGCTCTCGAAGACATCGGGTTTTTCAAGAAAGGAGAAGCTGGGCCGGCAATCCTTGAAGGAAGGACACGAAGAAACGGTGATCTGCCTGTAAATCCGTCTGGAGGACTAAAAGCGAAAGGACATCCTATCGGCGCAACAGGGATCTCTCAAGTTTTTTCAATAGTTGAACAATTGCGAGGTGTAGCTGGGCCGCTCCAGGTTGCTGACGCAGAAATCGGGATGACTCAGAATCTCGGTGGAAGTGGTGGGACTCAAGTGCTCCATATTTTGAAAAAACTATGAGGAGAAAGGTGAAAACCATGGAATATAAAGAAAGCACCATTACAACATCACGCTTTACGCAAAAATACAAGGAAGCTATTGACCAAGATTATCTTGTAGGGACTCAGTGTCAAGATTGTGGAGCTACTTTTCTTCCGCCACGACCAATTTGCAGAGATTGTAAGTCTCCTCGAACTAAACTCGTCGAGATAACTGCTGAAAAAGGCAGTCTTCTTACTTACACCATCATACACGTTGCACCGCCTTCTTTGCAACACATGGCTCCATATGTTGTGGGAATCGTTGAACTCGAAACTGGCCAACGACTCACTGCGATTATTCTTGGCGATCCCGCAGAGCTAGAAATTGGGAAGAACGTCCTCTTATCGTTTGACCTCGATACAAAAGGACCCGGAAGATTGCGATTTCGTCTACTCCCCGAAAGCAATTAACGATTCTAACTACGCCAAATTGGTTGCTTAATATTTGGTGGAGGGCTTACCGAAGATCATGACAGAAGAACCAAGAAATACGTGAGCATTTCAATATTTGATTGCTTGAGGGGTCAGTCCTTAACTGAAAATAGAAACGGAGGGGGGCACGTTCTTTGAGGATTCCGTTATTTTTGCTCTATTAATTAGATCTTGCCAACTAATTTGAGTGAAGGCTTGAGGATTTCCTTACCCGGTTCCCAATTAGCAGGACAAACGACGCCTTCGTTTTCGAAAACGAATTTTGCTGCTTGGATCTTGCGGATGAGTTCATTAACGCTTCTTCCTATGTCGTTGTTGTGAATCTCGATTACTTTCAGCACGCCTTGAGGGTCAATGAGAAATGTTCCACGAAAAGCAATGCCTTCTTCTTCGCTATAGACTCCAAAAAGCCGAGAAATCTTACCTGTTGGATCGGCAAGCATTGGAAACTTAATTTTTCGGATTGATGGCGAAGAGTCGTGCCATGCCTTATGAACAAATACGGTGTCTGTGCTTACGCTGAGTACTTCAACGCCTAAGTCTCTTAGTTCTTCGTAATGCTCTGCTAGTTCTTCAAGTTCCGTGGGACAAACGAAAGTAAAGTCTGCGGGGTAGAAGAAGACCACTACCCACTTACCATGGAAGTCGGATAATCTTAGTTTCTTGATTTCTTCTTCATGGTACGCGTCTGCTTCAAAATCGGGAACTTGTTTATTTATGCTTATCATGTAAGCTCAGACTTATCGAA
>JAJRWK010000165.1 GCA_024276795.1 archaeon
CAGCAGAGGCGTAGAAAAACAGCGCTACTATTGCTTCTTTATAGTACGTTGCTACTTCCGCATCAGCAGGCCATACCAGGTCCCAAATAATGTAAACTGCATTAAAGGGGCCGAATGCAAAAAACCAAGAAATTCCCGTAATGTCGTAAAGCAACACCGTTCCAATGAATTGAAATAGTAGGGGAACAACAATAGTAAGAACTCCAGCGACTAGGGCTCGATCGGTAATGCTTGAGAAAAAGAGAGAGATCCCTCCCAGAGCCATGCAATAGGCTACAAAGACCCAGAACATGCTGGAAAGGAACCAAAGGTGAGCGAGGATTTCGCCAAAGGGCGGAGTCGTCTTGTAAACAACGACAATGTAGAATAACAAAGACCAAACACCCATGCTAATGAATACGATGGAGATAGTGGCTGTTATTTTTGAAAAAACGTAAGTTCTTGTCTTTAGTTTAGTGTGATAAAGAACCAATGCTCGAGAACGATTGTCATCAGCAACTAAACCAGAGGCTAGTACCGCAAGCGCTATTCCTACAAGGATTCCACCAGGTCCTTCTCTTGGAACCATAAAGGCAGCAATTGAATCCGCAAAGATTCCCCAGTAATCTACTCCGAGGATAGATCCAGAGGTCAAACGATTGGTAGTAATAATTATACCGACGTACCATATGAGACCCGAGAAGATAATAGGCCCTTTAGCCCACCCCCCTTTTAGTGCCCGATAAAGGTCAAATTTTACTTGATACCAGAAAGCCTTCAATTCGTTTGACGCTTGTCTTTTCGAAAGTCGATCTTTGGTTAAGGGGCGGTAGGCATATCTAGAAATAAATGAAGATTTCGACATATTCCGTTCCTCCTTCTCACTTAATCATTTCTATAAACAGATCATCCATCGAAATCTCATAAGGTTGAAAAGCGAGTATTCCGGCTCCGATTTTCGAGATTCGGCGATAAAGTTCTCGAACATCAATATTGCCATCTACAATAATGCCCTCATGAGTAATGCGATAGTGAATTCCATGCGTAGTAAGGTAATCAACTGCTTTTGTCTCATTTGTAAATCTAATGAGGTATCCTTTTCGCTTTCTCTTTTTGATTTCAGAGATTGCTCCCTCGTAGACAACCTTTCCATGATTTAGGAGGATCAGGTGATCACAAGTTTGTTCAACGTCTCGCAAAATATGTGTGGAGAAGAACAGTGATTTACCATAGGTGGATACCAGATCCTTCAGAAGAGCTAGAATGTCTTCTCTCCCTGCGGGATCAAGCCCTGAAGTTGGTTCATCGCAAATGATCACTGCGGGGTCATGGACTAAAGCTTGAGCTAAAAGGAGGCGTTGCCTCATTCCAGTACTATAATTCTTGGTTTCTCGGTATCGTTCTTCCTCTAAGGAAACATAGTCGAGTACTTCATGAGTACGTTGCATTGCAACTTCGTAGGGCAAACCAGACAAGAGAGCCATGTGTCTAACAAACTGGACTCCGGTAACATTGGAAACCGTGCTTGGAATTTCTGGCATATAGCCTATTTTCGATTTAACAATATCTCCAATTTGTTCCTGTGGAACGCCCAGAAGGGAGAAACTTCCCTTGGTGGGCTTTGCGATGCCTAATATCAGCTTGATAAAGGTGGTTTTTCCAGCCCCATTCGGTCCTAGGAAAGCGACAGCTCCGCTAGGAACCGTAAGCGTAACGTCATCTAGGGCAACTACTTCACCGTAGACTTTCCTCAGATCGTGAGTCTCGACTATGGTGATCGTCTGCATCACTTCCTTTTTCTCTTCGAGAATGTCAACATTGTAAGCCCAATTAGTACCAAAGCGCCAATTGAGAACCAAGCATCGAAGCCAAGGGTTTCTCTCTTGGCAACATTACCTTCTTCCTCGACCGATTGCATCTCAGCTTTCTGAGCAAAAATCAAAGTCGCGTTAATGACCTCGGAGGTATCTCCTTGTTCGAAAAGCAGAGTGCCATTTAGTTTTCCACTGGCTTGATTGGTGGTTAACAAGCCTGTATCTAATGCATATTCCATTTCAAGATCAAACATGATTGATGAAGCATTGAAGTAGCGCGTCGAGATTCCTTCGGAGAAGGGCAGAATATCTGAAATTTCAAGTCCTGTAGCATTAGGAAGATAAAGATTTAAAGAAAGTGCCAAGGAGGTCTCGGACAAGGTATGACCAGCGTCAATGACGGTTTCATTTCCAAACAGGAAAGCAAGTTGGCCCAAGTACTCCCAAGATTCACCAAAAGCAGGGAGAAAATCGTCGACTTCCTGATAAGCCAGCGGCAAGAGATACGGAATACCTCCGTTAGGAATGAATATCGTAGCATTTTCAGTGTCGAAGCGCTGGATAGTTACTAGTTGCTCTGTAGTATTATCATCAACAGTTTGCAAGTACTTGTACCCGTCATCGGCTATTTCAATGAATTCAACTTCAAGGGATGTGCGATTCTCGAACGAAATCGGGAAGGGAATGGATGGACTAGTAATTGAGACCTTAGTTATTGAGAGATAGGAGACCTTTCCACCTTCACCGATGCCCCACACGGTGGATTGAATCTGCGCTTGGACAGAAACACTTGATAATAGGATCAGAATTGCCAATAATGGCAGTGTTTTACGTAAAAGAGCCATCATGCTATTAGAAATCTAGGCTCCGTCAAGAAATAAGGGTTTACATTGAAGCCGAAATTCCGAGCCGGCTATCAGAGAGAACAATAACAGAATAGTCAGAAGTTTGGCTCTCACGTTACTCTCTATTCCTAAAAAACAAACGGCTTATGGGTTGACTTGCTCGATTGAGAAAGATTATAGAAAAGAGCAGTCGAGAAAACAAACCAAAAGAGGAAACGCATGATTCAATGAACGTTTTGTACAAAACTCAGAGCTGGCTACTACAAGGGAATAGAACAAAATTATTTTTGATACACTCGAATGCCATTGTAGTCCAAAGAAAGTTCAGCAAACACATAAATGGGATCCGACATTACCAGATTATGGTGCAACCCATTCATAGATTCATAGCCATTAGCATAGTAATAGTGTTAGGAATGGGAATGTTCTGGGTTCAGAGCATTAGTGCTCAAGAAGAAAGAGCAGAGATTTTCATAAATAATGATCTCGAAATAACAAAAACAAATCAAGACGATGCTGGCTCTGTCTTTCTATTCAATTCGAGCATGACGATCATTAATTACCGATCAGAAGTAATAGAGCTGAAGTTTCCAACATCATGTACCTTTGAAATAGGGATTAACGTATCATTGGTTGATTCCAAACTAGAGACAGTGAGGAAACATAGGGACGTATGTGCACCAGTTGAAACAATAGTTACTCTCGACCCAGGACAAAACAACTTTAGTGTTTCTGGATCCATCTTGATTTCAAAATGGGACGACAAAATTCTTCCCGACGGAAGGTATGTTCTCTTCGTGACGCGAGCATCTTACGATACGCCGACAAAATCAGATTATTCGATACTTAACCCTGAGATTTTTGACAATTACGGAGTTATCTTAATTGTGAATAATGGAGAGTATAGCTTTGAATTTAATGTTGATCTAGACTGCGCTTGCGCATACAACCCTGGAGAAGGGGCAATCCATCAACGCCTATCGTATCCCTCTTCCTTGTTCTCGTTTCTAGGAGTTTTCACTGTGGTGATAGGCAAATTAGTAAGCGAGAGTAGA
Source organism: archaeon (assembly GCA_024276795.1). Taxonomy (GTDB): domain Archaea; phylum Asgardarchaeota; class Heimdallarchaeia; order Heimdallarchaeales; family JAJRWK01; genus JAJRWK01. The sequence continues at coordinate 3,694 of JAJRWK010000165.1, forward strand.
GCGAGGAAAAAAGGCTAAAGGCATTCAAACCCAAATCCGCCGGATAAGAAAAGCGAACTGAGAGATTTTTGTAAAAGCAAAGTTACCATGGGAAGCATGTTGAAAAGATTGGTCTTATTTGTGGCTAAATGGTAACGGGACTATTGAAGCATCTAGAATGTTATCTAACTGAAAGCATAAATAAGAGGCTAGAAAGCATAGGATTGCTGAATACCGCCGTGACCGCAAGTCAAGCCGGCTGGCGTGACAGCCAGTAGTGAGCTGTGCTCGCGAAAGCTGTCAAGCTCTGGTTCGCCAGGGCCATAGCGGCCGGGTGATACCCGCTCCCATCCCGAACGCGGAAATCACGGCGG
>JAJRWK010000166.1 GCA_024276795.1 archaeon
CGTTCTTCGAATTGGAGACGAATGCCTTCAAGATTTTCATAGCCTTCTTTGATTATCGCAACCGTTCCTTTTACGAATACATCTTGAAACGAGTCCTTTACTTGTATAGCCCAAGCCTTCGCTTGAGAAAGGTTAGGTTCGTCTCCAGAAGGACACAAAGCATGATATGAAGCTTTGGAAAAGAAATCAAGAGTCTTCTCGACATCTTTGATCGAACCAGAAGCATCAATGATAATTCCTAAAGGATCGTTTGCCGTAGCATTCAAAGCATCGCCAATAAATAGAACTTTGGAAGAAGACTCAAAATACATTGTGTGTCCAAAGGAATGACCGTGAACGGTAACGGGGAGTATACTTTTTCCACCAAGTGGAATTTTCTTTGTTCCTTTAATTCCTTCAACCTCAAGAGAACGGGGAACTTTGTCAGCTAGTTTATGAAGTGCTTTGAATTTGATTCCTGGAAGGGAAAATGCTTCGTTCTTTAGAAAACGTCGGGGTTTTGCCAATTTTGGGGCAAGTGATTCATGGGCTAGGATTTTGGCGTTCGGAAAAACATCGTGAGCCTTATGGAGCCCCATTATTTGTTCGGGATGGGCATGGGTGAGGAAAATAAATTCGACTTCACTTGTTGGTCTGCCGATATCTTCTTCAAGAAATTTCGCAGCAATGTCTAGCGATCTTTCATGAAGACCCGCATCAATCAGAGCGATAGAACGATCCACAACTAAGTAGCCTCCGATGTTTGCCCCGTATTCGCTTATTCCGTATTGAATACGGTATATCCCTGGGAATAACTCGTAACTCACATTCAACAATTGTTTTTGGGTGTTTTGTGTGTTACGGGTATGAGAAATCTAAATCTTGACAGATCACTAAACTATTTTCGCAATGGAGGACAAAAAGTCCAGATCTTCCAGAGAGAGAAATTCAAGAAGCTTGGCGTATTCCCGTTTTCCACTTTGGGTAAGAGTGATTTTGTGTCCATTCGTGGTTTTGAGATGCCCCACTTTGTAAAGCTTTGAGACAAATGCATTGATCGCTTCGTCTGATGGTGCGTTAATGCCTTCGTGTAATAACAGTGAATAAATCAGCATTCTTAGATCAGGAGGAGATAGAGGTTCCTGAGACACTCCAAGGAGCAGTAGTATTAGCTCTGAAATTGGAAGGTGGGTGCGGTGTTTCTCACGACTCAAAGCTAGGCTAACAGCCATCATGTATAACTTGTCATGGCGCTCCTTTTAAATAAAGCAGAGGGTTAATTAAAAGTGAAAAAGTGAAACAACCAACCTTCCCTTTGCTTGTTAAGGGAATTCCTATCTTTTCAAAAGCCCTTCCAGATATCTAACAAGATCGGACAAACCTTCTAGTTCTTTTGTGAATTGCTGTTTTAATTCCTCATATTTTTCCTTGCTAAGCTCGCCTAGTTGGAGGTTGACATAGAGCTTTTCTAGCTCTTTTCGCTTGTCAGACAATTCTTGTTTTAGATCAGCCAGCCATTTTTTGAGTTCCGCTTGTTCCAGGTGTTTTTTCATTCTGATAGTATCAAGCTCTGCTTGTAGTTCTCTCTTAGTTTCTGCAATAGTCTCTTTTGAAACACTGTCATCTTTCCTCAACAAATCGAGTTTTCTTAGCTTATCTCTAATGCGGCCTTCCTCATCGAGGATTTTCTCGATAGGCAATTCTTCAGGGAGTTCGCCGATTTCCTTTTCTTGTTTTTCAATTTCTTCTTTTCTTTTCTTGATCTTTTGGATTTCTGGCAAAACACTTTCTTTGGTAAGGAGGCCAGCTCTAACTTGTTCAAGAAGTGAATCAATTTGGGAAACGAGTTCTTTCTTTTCCAGCGCCAGACGTCTTCTTTTATCTCTTGTAAGAATTATGCGCCTATAGGTTTCTCTGTCGATTTTATGAGGCGTTGGAGGCGTTGGTTCTTCTTCGAGGACGGGTGTTTCTTCGGTCAACGAAACTGCTTCATTTTCGTTATTAAGGGACGAGGCCTCTGGCTCATGGTTTTGGATTGTGTCTAACCTTGTTCCACAGAATCTGCAAAAGCGCCAATTTTTTTCGATTTCTCGTTCGCAACTCGGGCATCTAAGAGTCATACAAATGATTAGATGGTAAACAAGAGGATAAACATTTCCAAATAGTGTTCGAAGAAATTTGAGAAGGTGCGACTAGAAAAAGGCGACGGGGAAAATTAACGGAAGGTTGAATTTTCGAGTTATACTCCATCTACCTTTAACATGTCGATTTGAACCGAAGTAACTCCTTCAATCTGGGAAAATTCTTCTTTGATAACTTCTAAGGGAATATTTTCCAATTCTGTTGAATCTACATATCCCTCATAACTACAGCTTTCTTGGGTGAAACACAATCCGGTTGAATATAGAGTTTTTATTCCCAGCCTGATGAAAATGCTTCCCATCCTCCGCAAGAAGTCAGGAGAAAGCCTGCCGATGTTGATGGTTATTTTTGCCACTTCGGGAGAGTTCGTTGGGATGATCCGAATGATCTTGGTATTGGGAGCCAAGATCATGATTGCGTATTTCTTCCCATCTGGCTGCAATGCTTTCAAGAATTCCTCTGGCAAAACAATTGGCTGGGATTCCTCAATTACACACATTTTTGCTAACGTGAAGCTTGAAGCTGTCGTCATTACTACCGCACCTTATTACTGTAATTTTCCCCAATTACGTGACTAAATGTGAAGCGTCCTTTTTAAGTTTTATACGCAAGGGTTTAATCACTCGTCACGTAATCAGTTCCTAATGCATTGTTTATTATTTCAAGTAATAAAATGTATTGCTTTCTCGAGAGAACATACGATTCTTGGAAGAAGAGAGAGGCAATCGTGAAAAAATGAAGAAATTTGGGTTTAGAGAATTAAGCGTCTGCGTTTATTTTTCCTTCCGCGGGACCTTTCGATTCAGCGATTACTTTCGCACTTTCATCGTCATCCTTGAATCCTTCGAGTGCTTCTTCTGTTTTTTCTTTCACGAATTCCCATCCTTTCAGTTCGATACTGAGATATGCGTCTTCTCTACCTGGGCAGGATACTCTGATAGTTACTTTGTTGATATCTTGTTCAACAATTTCTGGATGCAGACATTCCTCCTCGAGTCTAGAGAAAAGATATTCGATATAAGCCCTTGAAATGATTTCTGTGCTTCCCTCGATGATCTTTTTCCCAATTTCTCCGATAAAGTATCTGACAGTTCTTCCTTCGCGGATGACTTCTATCAGTTTTACCTCTTTTAACCTATTTACATGATGTCTAACAGTGTCATGATGCAGGCCTAATTTCTCGGCAATTTGAACTTGATAGCAACCAGGATTATTCAGAATATACTCAAACACTTGCTGGGTGGCTGGACTTCTCAGAACGACAAACGCTCGTTCTATTTCTGGTGTTCTCAAGGCCTTGGAGAAGTAGACTCTCCTGCCCCCGTATTTAATTGTGCTGACCAATCCGGCCTTTTCAAGCTTCTTAAGATGCCAAGATACGGTGCCATGAGGGAGATCTAAGGCAGAAGCAATTTCGAAGAAATACGAACCAGGGAATTCCGAAACAATTCTATAAATTTCTCTGCGTAGTGGGTGAAGAAGCAGAGTTTTACTTTTTTCACGAGCCATTAGCATACCACCATAATCCCAGCCAAGCCATTGAGATTTATTTTTATAATCGGGTTTTTTCTCCTTAAGGTTTTCTCTCAACATTTAATATGCTTATTTTTTTCCAGCTACTTAATGAGCGTTACGCGCTGATCCCATGATTCCACAGGATTGGATAATGCTCCAATCTGGCTTGAAATTATTTCTACCCGATCCCCCACAGTTAGAGGAGCGACCCCAGCAGGAGTTCCTGTTGGAATAACATCACCCGGTTCTAGAGTCATGATCATGGATATGTAAGAAATGATGTCTAGAAATTGGAATTTCATATGTTTTGTATTTGATTCCTGAACAATCTTTCCGTTCAACTTTGTTGAGATGTCATATTCGTTTTGAATCGGAGAAAGAATGACGTAAGGTCCTAGAGGCGCAAAAGTGTCGTGGCCTTTTCCTCTAAGCCAAGTTTTGTCTCCGCGCTGTAAATCCCGAGCCGTTACATCATTAAACAGGGTAACTCCGAAAAGATCTTGGCTTTCTGCCAATTCTTGAGCGGTTGCTTGTCTTACTCTTTTTCTCATGACGAGAGCAATTTCTCCCTCAAACTGCAGATTGGATGTTGTTGGTGGGTATAAGATTGGTTGGCCGGGGCCGATAACTGCCGAAGGAGGCTTCAGAAAAAGCAGTGGTTCATCTGGTATTGGATTGCCTAATTCCCTCGCATGATCTTGATAGTTTCTTCCGACACAGACGATTTTGGAAGGAGTGACTGGAGGAAGGAGGGAAATCTCTCTGGCCTCGACTTTTTCTCCTTGGGATTGATATCCTTGTGGATCTTTTAGAATAGAATTCAGAGACTGTTCCGGAAATGCTTCATGCGTATTCTGCGTACTTAATAAAACCACAGTTTTATTACCTAATTTTCCTCTTCCAATTTTCACATCGGAGGCTTTTTCTTCTCATACAAATTGATTCCGATAAGAAGTTAGCGAAAAAAACAAGAGGAAAATCTGTGAATGGGATATCGTCTAGGAAGGGATACGTAATGAAAGAACGCCCCCTACGTCTCGCACTTGAACAGAATCCGAGGGAGCAATAACGCTAAAGGTCAACGATTTAGATCTGCCAAATAGCGATTTTCCTCCGTTGATTCGTGACTTTAGCGAGAACAGCTTAATTCCAGTGAATTTGTCTGCATCGACCCTTTGCATGGTTCTTGAAATTAGATCAAGTTCTTCCTGGGGCTCTAAGGCCCTTTCAATGACAACAACGTTTTTTTGCGAGACACTATTAAGAATGAGGTCAAATCTTGCATCAGCTTCTAATCTGTCCAAAATCGCTTCTGGTATGAAATCTACTCCTTGTACCGTCATTTTTATCACCTCTTTAACTGGCAAATTGGGCAATGGCTTGGTAGAGCTTGTCGATACCTTCTCCTTTCAAAGCAGATATTGGAACTACTTTGTGTTGTGGAAATGTTTCTTGTATTAAACTAGGGCTGGAGTTTGGCAGATCAATTTTGTTGGCAACAATGATAAATGGTTTTTTTTGCATTTCCAGTGCCCCTAGCAATGTTAGATTAACCTGGTCAAAAGGAACTTTGGTACTATCCATGACAACAAGAGCAATGTCGATGGAGTTGAGATGTTTGATGGCATCTACGATACCCTTGGTGGCTTCCTTTGCTCTTTGCATTGCTTCTTCTTGGCTAAGGCCATATTTTGTGAATTCCCTCCAGTCGACTTGAGTTGCAATTCCGGGCATATCAATAATCGTGAGCTCTAATTCTTTGCCATCATTTGAGAAATCTACCTTTTCAAGAACTGCAATTTCTCTTGTTTCATGAGGAATTTCGCTAACAGGACTAATTTCTTTGCCTGCGAAGTCAAGTCCGATTTTATTGGCAAGAGTACTCTTCCCGGTATTAACTTCACCTATGAGGCAGAGGTTAGCATGTTTTTTCTTGCTGAGGAATCGAGACAACATTGTTGTCAAAGATGACATATGACCATGAAGGTTCTTGCTACTTAAAACCAACCATAATATCACGGTAACATTCTCAAACGACGTGCTATTTTATGTTCAAGAGGATATGAAGTTCACTTCGCATTAGGCGGTTTATTTGTTTTCGCAGTTTGGCAAGCGTATCAATAGTGATATCTTCTACGTATTCTATTTTTGAAAAAAATGAAGAAAACAGAGTCGAAAGGGTCTCTCTAAAGCTCCAGAAGGGAAGCATCTCTTTTCGGACAAAAATTGCAAGAATTACAAGATCTTCACTTAAACGGGGATCAGTGATAGGGTTTCTGGTTTTCTTCGCAAAGGCATATAGCACTAGGAAGTAGTCTTCGTGATCTTTGACAGGGAGAGGCCCATAAAGTCCGGGTATCCATTCCTGAGTATGGCCTACGGCATAATAGCTCACAGCAGTAATACTGGAAAAAAATTTTTCATTGTGTTCTGAGGGGATAAAAGGCAAGGCTTCTGATGCAAGCGGATTTGGCGAGTTAACAAAGCTGAGAATGCTTAGAAAATAGGCCTTTGCTTCTTCTTTTGATTCGATAAAGTATTTGCCTTTTTCGAGCATACCAGACAATACTTGTTCAGTTACATCACGTACAACCTCGACAAAATATCTAAGTTCCCCAGTATTTTCGTCAAGAAGTGGAAAATGAGAAATCTCGAGAAATAACGTTGCTCCAGACATATCCTTAGTCTGTCGGATTATTGTTTTAGGAAGTTTAGTTTCTTGCATTTGAAGCAGAGGGCATGCAAAACAAGGAATTTCTTCTTCTTCAGAGACAAATTCCCATCGGGAAAAACAGTATTTTGGATACTTTTTGCTTTCAAAGAATTTCTTGGCAAGTTTGTTTTGAAATATAAGTTCTCTATTTGGTTTTTGGATGGACGCAGGAAGTGGAAGGTCATCAATCAGTGTGAAAAATGACTGGGGCCTAATGTTCTGGAAATCATCGGGGGGTAACGTATCCATAATAGCAACCATCTAGAGAGTAGATTATTAGTCTCTTAAAGATCATAGTTTTGTATTCCTTTTTATTCTTTATATTAGACCTATTCATGGAAAATGAGATGGCTTCATGACTTTCTGTACATATAAATTTCACAATCAAGGAGGAACTAAAATCTCTTCCGAGTTAAGCTCCGGGACTACTATCTCTAAATAGAATGGAAAGTAAAGAAAGCATGATTATTCATTGTGAATTCTTATTCATGAACTAGAAAACAGAGAAGTTTGAGAAAAGATGTATAGTTTTCTCAACAATGTAAAATATTAGAAAACACTAATGTGTAGTGAGGCAAATGGCAATTACAGCGGAGACCAGTTTCAAAACTTTGATCGTCGATGATAGTCCACGCGATGCTGAGGTTCTAAAACGTAACCTCATAAAGCACTTTTCTCTGCTGGATCTAGAATTGGTCGAAGATCTCCAAGAAATGAAAGAGCTACTATCAGTGCGAAAGTTCGACATAATTTTCTTAGATAATTATTTTGCCGATAGGGAAGGAATCGACTATATCCCACTAATTAGAAAACTTAACCCTAACGCTTATGTTATTGCAATCTCTCAGGACGAAAGCATCGGCTTAGCTTTGAGAATGCTAGATGCTGGAGCGTCTGATTTTCTAACTAAAGGGGACATTTTCTCCGCGTCTGGTAGGTTTTATTCAACAATTAACAGAGCAATTGTAGACGCAAATGGTAAACAACAGATTATGAAAATGTTTCAAACTATGCTTATGGAGGCACAGATATTCCTAGCTTGGTTCGAGGTTAACGCGAAAAAAGGCATAGAGATGAAATACTTTGATGGACCTACCAATCTTAAGAACGATGTTCTTGAGTTTGGAGTGCGAAGCTTGACAGCATTACAAGACTCTCCTAAAACGATTGCTAATTTGCCTTTCAGAAAAACGAACTACGATGCTATTATTTACGTAATAGGAAGGGAAATGGGAAGTGGAGATGTAAGGATCAAAGGGGCATATCTGCTTTTTTACCCACGAGCAATAGAGCCTCTCCTCCCAAAGAATTCTGAACTGGGACAATCGTTTGAAAATTTAAACATACAGGACAAAGAAGCAATTTTATCCTTGAAAGCAAAGTTTCTGGGTATTGACAACCCTGTTCTGTAAAATCGCTCAGATAAATCCGCTAAACACTCAAGCGTCCTTGCGCTGGCAACATTTTCCAGTTAGGGCTATTTGTTACTAAGATCACGAAACTTGTAATCATACTTGAGACTTTTTGATCTGGAGTAACTTTTGAATATCCATGAATAGATTTGGAGAGAGTCTGTTGACATTTTTGACAAAGCTAACTTCTATAAAATTGAGATTCCTTTCTCTCTTGTAAATGGAAACGAATGATAGTGAGCTTCAGTCTCGATATTGGGTCGCCAAATCCGCAATTACAATATCATCCAACATTCGAGCTTCCGGCATAGTAATTCGGCTATATCATGAGAGCGGTAAGATGGTAGGAGGAGAAGTTGCTTTTGCCCTCTCACGAGAAATCTTAGAATTGGGAGACCAAGAAGTCAGCAGAAATCTCGGAATTCCAGAGATGGTGTGGTCTCATCTAAGAATAGCAATGGAAAGAAAACCCGACGAGTATTTGTTGCTCAACTATTCTATCAAGATTTCTTCAACAGAAAAATTTAGAGAATTAATGAGAATAAATTCAAGAAAAGAGTTCAAGGAATGGTTAAGGAAAAACGGAAAAAAAATATTCAATTTGAAACATCTTACTTGGCGACACGCGAAAGTTGAGAGCATCACTGAGGTAGAGAACTAGAGTTCTAATGAGTAAGATTTCAGAAATCCGAGAGGAATAATGATTTTTATTCCCAGCTTGTTAGAGAATAATCGAAATTCATAAAATGAGATAAGAATTAACAAGTATCGGTTCGAACCAGCGCGGAGCTGGTGGAGCACTTCTGCCGGGGTGTAGCTCAGCTGGCAGAGCGGTGGACTGTAGAATTGCCTCTTGACGAAAGGATGAAAAGAGGTCAGTGCATTAATCCACAGGTCCCGGGTTCAAATCCCGGCGCCCCGACCATTTATTCTAGAAATAACACTAGAATAATGAAACAATTATTTCTTCAAAATGACCAGAAGAACCTAAAAAATCAAAAAAAGTTATCATTTTTCTCAAATTACGGGTTTTCAGAGATGTTAGCAGTAGTAAAAACGCCTTTACCTAGAACCTAGATTAATTCTAGCCTTTTCCTTTCGTATTATGACCATCTACGATGCTTGAGAAACTTCAATATTCAAACCAACTTCAATGTAGTCTTCCTCATGATGGACTTTTTCTCCATGAGTGATCAAGCTATCAAGATATGTTTCGATTGTTTCCTTTGCATTTTCTAATGCTTCTCCTATGATCACCCCTAAATGATACAACCTGGCAAGGAAGGAACTACCACCGCAAAACCATCTCCAGATTCTCTTCTCAAAAAAACACAATACCTCACGTCATAAAAGAGTAAAACCTAGAAAATTATGAAACGTTGTGCATAATCAGTTTATGGCGTACCGATCACAATTTTCTCTCAAAAACTGAAAAACCCAAAAGGCCACCGCAGAAAAAGACTTTGCATCAAGTTAAATATCTTGTCTGATTACTTTTTCATGCTGGGATGAAAGAGAGAAGAGCCGACTGACACGTGATGATCCTAGCTCAAGCTGGACCAGCGTTATTCTTCTAAGTAATTCTTTTTCTATGTCGAACAAGAAGCGATGGTTTACAATCAGCAAAGGAGAAATTCCAATAAAGGATTGCCAAGGAATGCTGACAACATAAAGGCGACAAGAAGAAATAATATCCCGGGAGGCTGTGGCCTCACCCAAATTTTATTCCTGTTGCTTTCAATGGCTTGCTGTGCCACTTTTTTCTTCATTCTTGCTAGCTCATCATCGTCGAAAATTTCTTGAAATAGCTGAGCAGACAGAACCCAAAACCCATCTTCTTGTTTTTCAAGTGGTTCCAGGAACTTGGAATTTAAAAGCCTCTCTGGAGTTTCTTTGAACCCAGATACCAGAGCGATTATTTTCTGGCCAAATGTTCCTTCTACGTTTTGAAAGAGATTCTCTTTGGACAACACTTGATCAATTAGATTGTATCCAACAAACCCGAATACAACCAGTATTATAACGAAAAGGAAGTTTACGCTCAATATGAGTATAGGGGGAACGGAACAAGAGGAAAGAAAAGGAATATAGGGATACGTTATGCCTATTGTCATTATTGCTTTTGAATCGGCTCCACCCCAAGCTCCTGTGTAAAACATGGTCAAGCCAATGAAAAGACCGAAAAAGGCATTGACGGCGTAAAGAATAAAGAAAACAACATCGTAGGTGTTCGCGAGGAATTCATAGGAAAGAAGTATGGCTGAGCTTAAAAGCAGAAGACCCCATGTTTTGTCGGGAATGATCCGATATTTGATATCATATACTGTAGCAATAGCGAGCGCAAGCAGATGTATTGAGAAAAGAATGATCCAGATTGCCCCAACTGGATTCAAGAAACTGGCCATGGAAATCAACCGCTTGCTTTGTTTCAAAGAGGATAGACTATTTGCGAGTTGATTCTGTGGAGCCCCCGAATCGCCGTGAGTGTTTTTCTCAAGTCATTATACCACGACCCATTGGTGTTCTGCAATGACACCAAGTAATTCAAAGCAAGTTTAATATTGAAATCCTCTGGCGTTTCTTGATCCGATAAAACAACTAGGGCTTCTGCCGTTGAAATAACTCCGTTTCTCCAGTATCCTTCTGGATATTGAATGCGTTTAAGAAGCGCACGGGTTCCACCCATGTTTGCCCTTCCAGGGCCTATTGATGGCATGGCTTGTTGTTGTAATTGCTGGGGAAGATTTGGTGCTGGGGGTGTGGGTTGTTGTGATGGTGTGATCTCAGGAGACGGGATATTAGGAACGGTGGTTTCTCTTTCAGAATCAGATGGTGAAGGAATGCCGATTGTATCGAGCGTGGGGCTTTCTGGCATTGAATCTGTGTTTGGCATTTCTGGGAGGTTCGGGGTCTCGGGAACTACTGGGAACTCACTTGCGGACAATTCAGGGGAAACCTCCGTAGGTGGGGTAATCCATCTGTCGTCAGTCAGTCTTAGAAGTGTAATATAAGTTCTTGCAATCATTCTTGGGTGGATATCGAAGGTTTTGCTCGTTTGGTAACTGGATTTGTATCTCTCAAGAATAATGTTCAACGTTGCTCCGAGTGTCTCTACTGCTACTTTGACAACTTCGTAGTCTTCCATTAATCGAAACAGCATTACCATGTAGAAGAAAACAGGAGTAGTTCCCGTATCATCCTTTGGATCGTATTTGTTAATTTCTTGGATGAGATCCCATTCAGAGGTGGCGAGGATTTTCTTTCGCCATTCCTCAAAGAGAGGATGCTTGGGGTCAATATTGGAACGATCATATAATGCAATCGCTTCTAAGGCAATGAGTTTCTCGGGAATAGGTTCTAGCTCCATTGATTGGACAAAATCAATCAGAACATAATAAGTGTGTTCAACAGCTCTTACTTCTTCCACCCCACGCGTTGTGACTGACCAGCTATAACTGAGAGGAAGTCCTATGTCAAAGAAAGTCCTTAGGACTAGTGCAGTTTCTAGCAGTGGATGCTCTTCTCCCCAGATGCCTCCTTCCAATTGTTCTCGTTTTACCCATTCAAGTGCTCTTTCAATAGACTTATTCACTTCAAATTCGTATGAATGCTTCTTTTGGATTTGTTCGTAGAGATCTTTGAGCGCCATTTCTAGGTCTTGGCTAAGAGCAAAGTGGGGTATACCTGCCATTAGAAAATAAGTACAAACAGTAGCTCCAAAAATGATGCTTACCATATATAAACCGGCAACCGATTCAGAGTTGAGACCTGCAAACCCAGTCCTAAACAGCCTGTTTGTGAAGACCCCCACGATAACGGAAACGACCAAGACTGAAATGAAAAGAGTGCTTACCAAACTCAATTTGTTTTCCCCGAACAAGCCTATTGACCACCAAGTATCTGCAATAATGGCGAG
>JAJRWK010000167.1 GCA_024276795.1 archaeon
GCGAAGGCTTCCTTAATGAGTTCTCCAGCCTTGAGCACGGAGTACTTGCGTGGCTCGAGGTTGGGATCCCAGCCAATTGCGGGCTTGGGCATGGTGGTTGGAGCGGGTTCACCAAAGCCTTCCAAAATGTTGTCCACGATGTCTTCTCGTGGAACGATGTAGCTCATGGCTTCACGGACGAGGCGAGCAGCTTCAATTCTGTCAGCCTCGCTCATGCTTCCACCAGAAATGTCATTCCAGAAGGATCTAATGGTATAACTCTGACCAGTTGCATTGTAGTTGAATTCTACGCCTAGGAAGTCATCAAGCTGAGCAGTGTGACCCCAGACTGGGTGGATGTGGTTGATGGCCATTTCCTGGCTGCCGAAGACGGTGACGAACTCGTCAATTACTCCGTCAATACCAGCGAAGTCATCCTTCTGAGGCTTGTACTGGGAGTCGAACAAGTCAACAGTCCCCTTCTTGAGCTCAGCAATTGCGGCTTCCTTGGTTCCGATCTTCTTGTAAACGATCTTGTCAACTCCTGGTTCTGGTAGACCAGTGGTCTTCCAGTTGGGGTTCTTCACCACCGTAACAACGTTGTTGGTGGTGTCGATGCTCTCCAACATGAAGGGACCAGCACCAATCAGGTAGTTCTCGGGCTTGTCTTCAAAGTCGTACTTACCAGAGTCTACTGCGGGTTTGTAGATTTCCTTGGGCAAGATTGCGAAAGCAGTGAATCCAATGTAGAAAGCATACTTGATCTTGAAGCGGAATTCGACGGTTGTGTCGTCGACTGCCTTTACACTGTCATTGGACTTGAGGAAAATCCCTGACAATGATCCGTAGGCACCAGAACCGATCATGGGGGTCATGTGAAGCTGGACGGTGTAGACCAAGTCCTCAGCGGTCAAGGGATCGCCGTTAGAGAACTTTAGGCCGTCCTTTAGCTTCACGGTTACAATCATGACGGTTCCGTCTGCTTCACCAGATACTTCTTGGATCGTGGGCATGCTCTCTGCTAGTAACGGAGAATAAGCACGATCCGCTTCAGAGTCTCTTTCATAGGCCCCTGCAAAAATCGCACCCATCCACTGAGCAGTAGCATAGGAGCTCTGCGTGAACACGCTGAACTCTGTGAAGTCGTACGGCATTGCGTAGACTAGTTGCTTCTCAGTGGTTTGAGCAGCACCGGGGCTTTGACTCCACACGCTTATGGCCAGAAGGCCTAAAACGAGTAGGGTCGATAATCGGTATTTCATATTAGATTTACCTCTCTTCTTTTTTACACTGGCAAACACCAGTGTCGTATTGAGGTGATGAAGAGACATATATAAAAATATCGTGCAGCTGAAGGAGACATTTGATTTGCCAAAAAAGAGTTAGAAGAATCAATGTTTTCATTCAGATTTTAGCAAAAGAAAATCTCACAAGATATCAGAAGCAACAAGCATAAAATTATTTCCAAGACTATTGTGGAAAGAGAAGGAGGAGGGAAGAGGTGATATACAATGTGGTGTTTCACTCACCAGGGATGGGGATATTGATTTCCTCTTCCTCCCGCGGGATAGTCTTCAAGACGAGAATAGTAACGCCTGTGAAAACACCACCCATGAAGAGGAAGCCAATAACAAGCAAGAGAACAGGATCTGCTCGAGCTTGTGGGATATCAGGAGGAAATGCAAGAACTAGCTCGTATTCAAGGTTCGGATTTTGAGGTGTCCCCTGATTCTTCGCGTCGATCCAAGCAAGCACAAGTTCGTCATTGTCAGTGAACTCCGCGTTGGGATATAAGTGGGCGACTTCAGACGTTAGAGTAACTCTTGATTGAACGAATCCGCTATCTCCAAAAATGTCAATCATTACCATGTAGAACCACGGCTGAGTCTCTTCGGAAGGAGTTACGAGGATACTCCACACGACCCAAGACTCTTTCGAACTTACTCCTGCGTCCAGGGATAATTGGTTCTTCTTGAGATCTCCGGGAAATTCAACTTCAAACGGGCGTGGGTTATCGAGTTGGGCGTAGTAAGGCAATGAAACACTGTAAGGAGTAAAAGCAATGTAGTCACGGCCTTGCCATGGGAATACATTTATCCGGCGAAGGATCGCTCGAGCATCGTTTACTTTTCCTGGCTGCTCCCATTCTCCACCCAATGAGAAAGTGAAGTTCGCATCCGCATAGGGAATTTCTCTTGGAAGGACGGTATGGTAAATCTTGTTGATAACTCCAGCAATTGAACGCCAAGACCAAATCAAGTGAGTAAAACCTTCGTCATCAACGTAACTCATTGCTTGATATGTACTTCTCTGTCTGAAAGCGTAAGGAAGAACCTCCGTTCTATTCTGCCCAAATAAATATCGATCAGGATAATCTCCAGGCGTATAGCTTTCCAGATAGGAGGTCGTCAATGGAGCATAGGAATTAACATAGATTTTTCGATCGAAAGCAAAAGTGGGATCAGCTTTGATCGCATCTTGTGAGACGATAACATTTTGAGCCTCCATGTAGGAGCTCCAAACAAGCTGGACGGTTCCATTGTTTGGATTGATTGTGATACTAGTGCTTACTACAAATTCTCTCTGTGGGCTCGTCATATTGATAGTAATATCAGGAGTAGAAACGCCATTGAGCAGATCAGAAATCTTGAAACGCTCATAAACCAGACGATTAGCGGGTCGCTCGTCTATGAATGGTTTGAATACTTCGGAACGATTTCCATAAACAGGCACCACATAAGCAATGTGTAGGTATTCACCATTGGGGTCGACCTTGATTGGATACCTGAATCCTAGCACGTCATTGGCAACGACAACATCTACTAAAGTTGGTGTTGTTTCTTTTGCTTGAACGATGTTAGGAGCTAGAGCTATGTGGATACTGAAATTGGTTTTGTAAGTATACATTCCAAATTCTGTTACTTCTTCTATTGTTGAAACCACAGATGCTGAGTCCAAGAAGGTCTCCTTGTATTGTTCTCTCGCAATGTCATTAACAATTGACTGGTTCGTTGGGGTCAGGTAGGAAAACACTGCGTAGTCAGAATCGCTCCCTTGTGGTTTGAAAAGTTGCATGTCTAAGAAGAATTTTGGATCTTTGCTGTCTGTAATTTGAAGCCGAGGAAAGTTGTAAATCGGGTTTACGTAAGTATCTTGATCAGACTGTCCAAAAGCCATTAGGGTAACCATGGGAGTAACTAGTAAGCTAAACACAATAGCCAGCATTATTTTCTTTGAGATCCTCATATTTGCGTCGCCCGTTAACTATCTAACGCAAAACATGTTTGGGTAGTTATATTTGTTCCGCCCCTTGACTGCCAACCTAGAACCAAAATAGAGCTTTCAATGTGCCTTTTTTCAATCATTTCTTCATAAGATTGGTCGACCGGATCCTAGGCGTGCACCTTTTAAATGGGGACCTAGGCGAGGAACCAAACCCGAGCTTCGAGTAGAAGGCTGAAAAAACAAAACATGAGACAAAGGATCTAGAGTTTCAAGGCCGACAAGGTCTCTAAAGTGTCCCGAAGAACGAAGAGCGTGGAGGATTCTGTTTCGAAAAGTTCCAAGCACTACGAACCATTCATTTTCACCAGAAGCCCAGGAATTTATCTTATCAACCCAGCGTTCATCAAGCTTGGCTTCAATTTCCAGGTTATTCTGCGAAAAAACCTTTTTCTCAACAATTTCAACTAACAACGGAAACCCATCCATAAAACCTAGTTGTTCTGTGATCTCACGCAACGAAAGTTCTGAGCAACCCTGAAACGTTTTTCTTAGCTCATGAAGGGGGAGGAGAACGTCTTTTCGCGGCCGAATGCCGACATCTATAAACCATCCAAATCCATATTGAGTCGGTGTCACCAACCTCCCCATTCTGGCTTCTCCCTTCTTAACATCAGCGACCGATGACAACACTCCAACCTCAGTTCTGAGTAAATTAGCAGCAATTGATATCGAA
>JAJRWK010000168.1 GCA_024276795.1 archaeon
AGGAGCAGATTCTAGTTTCTAAAAAACCTTCTAGCCAGCGTCTGATCCTTGGCGCAGGAATTGCAGCCGCGATTGGAACCTTTAGCATTCTCATGATCTCTCCCTATCTGGGTCTTCATGCGCAGAACCTTCGGGCACCAGTTACAATAATTGGAATCATTTTAGGAGTCCGGAATTTGAGCCAGATTTTTTTCCGAGTCCCTCTGGGAAAAATGAGTGATAATTACGGACGTTTGAAACTCATCCAATTTGGCTTCCTAATGTATGCTACTGCTGAATTACTCTTATTCCTTGGTCCCACTTGGCATTTCATTCTCCTTGCTGCTGTTTTCATAGGTTTAGGCATGTCTGCAATTTGGCCTACTCTTTTTGCACTAGCCAGTGACGCAACCACTGAGGATATTGGAGCTGCAACGGGAAAAATTCTTCGATGGAACGATCTAGGTAGCATTATTGCCCCTCTTATTGCAGGTCTCGTCCTATCAATTAATGGAGCAACCTATAAGGATGTATTTATTCTTGCAATGATTTTCACCCTCGTTGGCTTATTTCTCATTAGGCTAGTTCTTTTTGAACCAATTCCAAATCCGAAACCTCTGTCTGTAGTCGGATTCCTAAAAGATTTCATCCGCAATTTCTCCCAGTCATTCAATGATGCTTTTCAAGCAACGTCAAACAGATCACTTCTTTACACCTATCTTTCTGTTTATCTCATAGCTAGTGCTGGTAACGGTGCTTTTTCCTTTTCTCCCTTTCTCATGAAGGAGTCCGGACTTACAGACTCTCTTATTGGCTACGTTTTCTCCTTTTTTGCCATTCCTGTCCTTGTTGCCAAAGTCTGGCTTGGAAGCAGGGTAGATCATCTTGGCTTCAAGAAAACAATAATCGGCTCACTGTTTGTGGCAGCTACATCATTGTTTCTGCTTTCAATATCAACTAATCCTTTCATGTTTTTCTTGTCTCTCACCACACTCTTCGCGGCGCTTAGCGTCGCTTATCCTGCGTTTAATTATTCCATTAACAAAGCTGATCAGCTCCCCGTTTCGAAAGGAATTGCAATTGGTACATTGGGAATATATATTTCATTGGGGAGAGGGGTTTCGAACCTTCTGATCGGATATTTATGGACGTTTCTCCCCTTAAGACAGGTTTTCCAGATTGTCTCAATCGTTACGTTGCTAGGTATGTTACTTCTAGCTTTGCTACCAATTCCAGATGACATACGATGACTTTTGACCGTCTCTTGTGACCCATGCAAATAAAATGATTCCTAAAAGAAAAAAATGAAATAGAGACATGTAGGAACACGGGCAATGTTCTCCTTCGCGTGGATTTCTAAAGTAGTACTTTTGCCTGGGTTTTTTGCCTTGCTTCCGGTTGCTGTTCTATTGGAAAGAATACTTTTGCGAAAGGAATCTTTGGTTCCTTCAAAACGTCAATTACTAAGCTTTTTCCTCCGATCTGTGATCTTGGGAACTCTTATTCTCACTCTATTTCTTCTTCTGACTGGCATGATTACCTTCAGCCCAAAACAAGACACGGGATTATACATCGGCTCAGATGCGATTGTTTGGCGAATAACTTCGCAAATCAGTCTCGGTTTCTTCTATCACCCAGGAACTAGTCTCGTAGTGTTATCGATATTAATGGGCTTCTTTTACACTGGGATCATCTTCCTTCCGGTTTATTGCACAAATTCTCTTAACTCTGTGAACTTAGAAACAAATCCTGATCTTAGTGATTCTCGATCTCGAAAAATCAGAAGTGTCTCTGCAAGTGAAGAAACAACCGCAGTTGCCAGTCAGTTCGTCGGTGGTGCCGCCGGAGTCTCAAGCGGAACGCTTTGTTGCACGACTTCCTTATTCACAGTTGTTGCTCCCGCTCTTAGTTCTGCTCTTACTCCTTTCAGTTACTACTTCTTAATTGGTTCTTTCATACTCGTTGAATATGCCATTCTTAGGGTCATCATACATCGACTCACTATACCTAACTACTGAATGTAACATGACCTCCCAGGCATGGTTAACATTTGAATATTCATAAGAACCAACACACAAATACGTAAACCATTAGACACCTACTTGACGAAACATGGCTACTTTCAGAGACATTTTAGCAGAATTATATAAGGTAGCTCAAGAAGATGGCAAACTAAGCCAGGATGAATACGAAATTATCAAGCAAGTGGAAGTTGACTTGGAATTGTTTAACAAAGCCCTTGCAACTGCAGAAGAAGATCAAATGCTCGAACCTGAAGAAATAGGACGTTTGATGGATCTCAGAGACAGAATACTTGAACGCGCCGAAATTGTTGCTCGAGCTGATGGAAGCATCAGCGACGACGAAATCAAATTGCTTGGCACTCTTGCTCAAGTCTTGAAAAAACTTGTTTAACGCAAGACACAGTATTTTTTGCTCTCTTTCTCATACTCCAATAAATCTCAGTCTTTCTCACACTTTTTCTTTGGAGCACAATTCACATAATGATTTTAAGCATGAACACCCCAGTAAATATATATGGGAAGACGAGTCATCAAGAAAACCTATAAAGACACATATGCCGCTGGTCAGAGAGACAGGATCGAGGAAGATCGCTATTTGCTCAGAATAGATCTTGTATCAATCAAAGCAATTGAAGAATCAGACTTAATCGGAAGAGACTCAGAATTCTATTTCGAAATCGGCCCTCGGCTTTATCGTCAAAGAACACCAACAAGGGGAACGATACACCTTCAATTGAACGAAGTGTTCAAACCAAATCCTAGCTTGACTCTGTATACTCAAGCAATTGAATCGAAAGATCCCAAAACGATCGAAATTCCATTTGTGATGAGGGAAAGAGATCCTGCTAAAAAAGATGATACCATTATCAAGACCAAGGTTTCAGTTCCTCTTGGATCCAACCGAGAATATCTCGTGTTCAAAGAAAAAGGTGCCAAGGTAAAAATCGCTATATCGGCGCCTCGAACAAGATATTAGGTCTCAGGGAAATAGCCCATTGCTACTATTCGCAAACCAAATGACAAGTGTTATTTAGGAACAAGATCTTAACATGCCATTCGTTTTTTCTTTTGAATAATTGGTTCTTTATCTCAATCCTTGTTATTGAAGCATTATCAGTAGCAAGGTACGGAGGGTGGCGTGTTGGTTCCGGCATGACATACTGCTGTATCATTCTACGTATAAGCCCTCCGTGTGTAACAACAGCGATGTGAGGCTGGCCAATGCCTGTTTTATTGAGTTCTAGAATTCTTTGTTCCAAGTATTGTGTTGACTTTTTCGCCCTTTCTAAGAACTCTTCGTGGCTTTCCCCGTTTCTCACTTGGAAATTCTTGTCAGCTCGGGAAACTTCCAGGTAGTTCTGAAAGTCCTTGCCTTCCCATTCTCCCAGAGCTCTTTCCCGAAACAATGAACTATACTCCACATAAGCAATGGTGGGGTGGTTTTGCACGATAATTTCTGCCGTTTGCTTTGCCCGAAGTAAATCTGAAGATATTAATAAATCGATTTTCTCACGAGACAGTCTCTTCGCGAGTTTTTCTGCTTGTTTTATGCCTTGATCATTAAGTGGTATGTGCAGTTGTCCTTGTATGATCCCCTTTGCATTATACTCTGTCTCCCCATGTCTTATGAACGAAATAAAACTCATTACGGTAAGTTTTTATCCCCTTGTTAATTGCTTAATGGTATTCCCCGTATTACCCAAGAAACTAGCTTGCTGGGCAAAACAGCGATCACTCGATTCATTAGCTCAATTCTCTGGCTAGGTAACAATTGCAATCTCTGCATTGCTGGAAAATATAAAACACGAACATAAGTCTTTTAATTCTGTGAACATGGAACCAGAATAGAGTAAAAAGGAAGGGCTTGAATTATGGCTCGATGGCAAGGACTATCAAAACGAAAAATCTCAGGTGGACGCTATCACCTATACAGAAAGAAGAAATTAAGAGAACTGGGCGGATATCCCGTTGAAACAAGGATTGGCCCTCAAGACAAACGTAAAGCTCAAAGAATTCGAGGAGGCAAGAAGAAATACAGGCTAATTCTTGCTCACACAGCTAATGTACTAGATCCTCGTACCGGGCAAGCACAAAAAGTAGAAATCATAGATCTAGAGAAAAATCCAGCATCCAGAGACTTCACCCGTAGACGAATTATTACCAAGGGAGCGATTATCGAGACTCCCCTCGGTTTTGCAAGGGTAACAAGTCGGCCTGGTCATCATGGTGTAGTTAACGCAGTTCTTCTAGTTGAAGAAGACAAAGAGAAGTAATCCTCCTCAGATTTTCTTTCTTGTAAACTTCCCGAATGTTAATGGTGAATAATCTTGATGCGTCGGAGA
>JAJRWK010000169.1 GCA_024276795.1 archaeon
AAATACGGAATCTTGTTCCTTATCAATGATTTCTTCAATTTTCTCAAAAATTAAGATCTTATCAGCTTCTGTTACCTCTCCTTCAAACAGCGAATTTTGTTGCCAGTAGAGGTACCCCTTTAGGAAATCGTGTATTTTTTGTACCCTAGACGTTTTTACATCATACGCAATAATAAGATAAGGCATTGGTCATCCCCTCGAGTGGAAAAATTTTATGTTATGGCCCCCCATCACGAACTTTGCCAGTTTATGAGCATCCATTTTAATGAGGGCTCTATAGGATGATTTCCTTTTTAACCGGGGCACCTGAATTGTGGTATCTAGTTGTTTTTGATATTCTGAAAGCACTAGTTTCAAGGCTTTTTCCTCTAGACGGATTCCTTCTTTCCTTGAGAACGAGGATTTCTTAATTTGTTTACGGTTCACCAGTTTGAAAATGACTCGATGGGCTATCGCTGGCTTAAAATGTTCTGCAAGATCAAGAGCAAGCGAATATCTCCGTTCAAGCGGTTCATGCAAATAAGAAATGGAAGGATGGAGATAGGTCTGCAAGATCTGTGTAAGCGTTGTTGTATAGCTTAGCATGTTTAGAAATGAGATGAGGGCGTTCATTTCGTTATGGGGCGGGTGAAATGTTCTTTTCTCAAGAGGAAGACTGGGGCAGATCAAGTTGAATCCCGCATAATATTGTTTCCAGATTTGGGCTTCGGCGGCCATGATTGCTTGTACTTTTGTCTGTGGGACACGAATAGCTTCAATTGTTGCAATAATTTCCTCTAATTCGTCGATCCCTCGATTCAAATAAGTTTCCAAGTTGATGAGAATGTTGTTTCTTGTTGCGAGGACTATTTCCCTCGCTATTTTGCTCCGCATTTCGGGCTTGAGATAGGCCTTTGTTTGAGCTACGATGATTGTACCATTTGTATTTCCAGATCTAGGAAGTAGACTTGATATATGAACAAGAAACTTGTTGTAGAAATGTACAGGAATCCCTTTCTCAGCAAGAAGAGACACTGCTCCGGATTTGACTGTTACTTTTCCATACGCATGGATGTCTTGGATTTGTGCAACCGGGAGGCCTGTTTTCACGTCTTTGTTGACATAAAGTAGTGTGTTGTCTTCTCGGGAAAGAATCCCATTGGTGAAGAGATATAATGATTTTCTCATGGCTAGGCCTCACAAAATTCTTTGTATGCGCAGTTCTTGCAATATGGTTTCGGGGAGTACTCTGGGGGGATTGGTAGCCCGGCTATTCGAAGGATGTCTTGGATTATTCTGGGCATTTCATTTTCTATTTCCTCGGAATACGGAACCGTGATTTTCTTTCTCTCCTTTGGAACTCGGACGAGACCTTTGGCATGGATTCCTTGTTTTCGTAGAAGCCATAAGTAGTATTGGAGTTGCTTGATCTTTGGTTGGATAAGCTTGCTACTTTTGACAACTTCAGAAATAATAATGGTCTTTCCGTTCTGAAGTAAGTCAACGACGGAGTCGCCGATAGAAATAGATCGTTTTCCCTTTCCTTTGTATGCTTTCTCATGAAGCATACGTCCTAGCTTCATGTCATTGGTGTTCTGCTCTGGATCAAAGAAGTGGGTATAGAACCAGACTTCTCGATGGCAAGAATAGTAATACTGGATAGTCACTCCTGTGATTCTCCGCTTTCTATCGAAGAGTTCAATATTCCCCGGCTGTGTGACCCTCTCTATTGTGTTATCATCGGGAGTCATAAAAGCACCATGTCCTCATAATTCAGATTTTCACTTCCAACAAAACCCGTCTCTGCAGAATAATAATGAGAGACTACATTATGAGGAAGTCTAAAAAGCCAATTGACCGTCTTATCTACATCATCATAAATGCTTGCCACGCTTTTCCTAGAAACATTAATGACGTATTCATACAATGTCTTCTTAATTCCCAAGAACAGATTTCGACGTGTTTCCCAATTCTTGGAAGTACTAATCTCAACAAATTTTTCCCAAACCTCTTGAGCATAGGAATCATATTCGATGAATAGCGGAATTCGAAACGTGTCTTCTTCAATTAGGCGAAAACTATCCATTTTGCGGTAGTCTCCACGACAGACACTTACAATAAGTTCTCTCGATAGCTCTTGGCTTTTCCGTTTTTTTGCGAGGCGAAAATATTCCTTCATTAGGCTCTGAAATTCTGATTCGTGGATTTCAGGATATTGGGTAAGGATTTCTTTCGTAGTATTTGTTAGTATTGTATCATAAATATAGGTGTGGAGCTCTCTGCCTGTTTTTTCATGGATCAAAGGCTGAACACGCATAGTTGAATGGTTTAATTGTCGATTTGTTCTGACATCGATGCCATAGCGATTCACTCGGCCTAGGGTTTGAATTATTGAATCCAAGGGAGCAAGATCCCGAAATCCTTGCATGAAGGAGAGGTCTACGCCTGCTTCAATGAGTTGAGTTGTACTTAACGCAATGGGTTTTTCATTAGGGTTCTGAAGCGCATATCTTATTTCGCTAATCCTAGAAAGGCGGTGCTTGGGTATGACTTGGGAAGAAAGATGAAATAAGCGGTACTTTCTGCCGATATTCTGTTTAAGATCTTGAAATACGGTTCTTGATGCAGAAGTTGTATTGACGACAATTAGGGTTGATTGTTGTTTTTCAAAGAATCCTTCGTCGAGAAGATGAGGGATTAACTCGCTAGTCAGTAGTGGTTCAGGGTGATACTGAAGACGTGTTCGCTTGAGGGTTGAAAATATCGAGGTCCCGATAAATGATAGTGATTTTGCAGATTCTCCAAATAGTTCTGGAAACGTTGCTGTGCTAATGAGAAGGTATGAACGTGTAAAATCAAGGAAAATGGGGAATACTTTTTCTAGTAGTGTCCAGTATTTTGTGGGTATTGCTTGGATCTCGTCTAGGATAAATGTTGAATTGATAAATTTGTTGAACTTTCTCAAGTTTTTCTTTTTCCCCGTGAATAATGAGTGGAAAAACTGGTAAAACGTGGACACAATGATTTCGCTATTCCAACCTTCGATGAAGAATAATTCTTCATTGGGGGTGAGGTCATCTGTGTTCCTGCCAGTAGAGAACTCGATGTCAATGAGGTGGTGGTGTTTTAGGAGGAGGGTGCTGGGTAACTCTTCTGAATGATCATGACGAAGGATTGTATCAATTACATCAAAGGTTTGCTCAATAATTGAGAGGAAGGGAAGAAGATAAATTATACGATAGTTTGTCCCGTATTCTTCTTGCAAGCGTTTCCTTAATGAGAACGCCCATACCAAATTGGCGAGTGTTTTTCCTGAACCCGTTGGTGCCTCCAATTTATGGATTCTCTGGCTGAGTGGAAACTTAAGGGCGTGTTCCATTGCTTCGTAATATATTGCTGGTCTTGCTTGCTCCAGGTTCAAGTTATAGTTAGACTTTAGTAATTGTTCTTTCGGAGGAGGGTGAAAGGTATTGGTATAATATTCTTGGAGAATTTCTATCAGGGGATGGTCTGTCTGGTTAATGATGTGTTTTTTCATGGCATTAGTTTTGTCTCCTTCTTGAACGCAACTGAACAACAGAGAGGACAAGAACGTGGAGAGGAACGTGAAAGGAGCCTTTTCAAGGGCATGTG
>JAJRWK010000170.1 GCA_024276795.1 archaeon
TGCCAATATCAGGGTTGCAAGAACATGTAGAGAAAAACGGTGGGATCTACGTTAGAAGAGAGAGCCGAAAGGGGTTCAAAGGGGGAGCCATCAACTTTGTTTTGGGAAAATATCCTGCAGATTATTTTGCGATCTTCGATTCTGATCATGTGTCGGAACCGGATTTTCTAAGGAATACAGTTGGAATAGCTAGTAAGGATCCTAATATTTTCCTTGTACAAGAACGAGCTGACTTCGTCAACATCGGATCATGGATGAGAAAGGCTTCAGCATTCATCCATTCCCAGTTTTTTGGAGTTTTTCAAAGATCCCGGCATCTTTCTGGCAATGTTATTTTCGCAGGTACTACTGCTTTGCTCAACCAAGACATCGTTTTCAGAGAGGGTGGAATACTGGAGGACACCATTGCTGAAGATACTGATACGTCTATAGTATTGGCTTCAAAGGGATACCGTGGCGTTTTCTACGACAAGATTGGCACGCACGGCTTAGTTCCTTGGGACCCTATAAGTGGAGTTAGACAGATCTGGAGATGGAACAATGGACTCAGCAAAGCATTCCGCCTACGAATCAGGAAGGTCATCGGATCGAAAAGACTTGGAATATTTGGAAAGACTGACTTCCTTGTCTCTCTTTTCTTGCCAACTTTAGGTGTTTTGCTCTGGCTACTCAACTTTATCCTATTGGGGATGTTATTTGCAGACATTCCGATCATTAGGCCGGGAGCTACAAACCTCGGAGACAGTGTGCTTTTCCTTATCGCACCGATTCTGGTTTCCCTAAGCACAGTATTCATGGGAGCAACAGCACTGATCATTGATTCTCGAGTTGGAACGACCTACAACAAGCTACCTTTCTTACCCAAGGTAGTGGGGGTTCTTCTCTTCTCCATGTACACCATGGCGATACAACCATTCTTGGTAACAGCAATTGGAGCTGGACTCTTAGGGCTACGAACAATATTTAATAGGACTCCAAAATCACCTCAACAAAGTAAGGCTCCAACAAAAACGAAGTACAAGTATGCGATAGGAGCTCTAGTTTTGTTTTTGTTTTCGTTTGTCTTTGCTTGGGCTACTTGGAAGACATTCATGGCTGGAGATCCACGTGTGGGATGGTTCTCAATGGCAATGATCACTTCAGCAATTCCCTTTACTTTCGTGATAACAGGTTTTAGGGGCTTAGAACAATTTATTGAGGAGCATTCTACAGTCTCTGTAAGTGATGTCCTAGGGGGATACGAGTAGTGGTATTGCTTGAGATGATTCCGCCTCTTACAATTCTATCAGTAGGTCTCTTTTTTACAAGAAGATTTACAAAAGCATTAAAAATACCCTTGAAGGCGTATGAGGTGTTTCTATCTTCTTTTGTCATGGGCATGGCTGCCCTAGTGATCCCATTCATAGCGATAGGAGTATTATTCCCTAATTGGCTGGGAAGATTCGTCTATTCCTACTTGGCTTTTGGATCTGGCTACTTCGTGGTTGCAACTATTCGGTTTCTCCCAAATCTTGCTGCAAACTTCGACGAAGTTTTGATGAAAACAAAGCAATACAAGGGATCCAGCGAACTTGACTTAGAATATGTTGCAAAAGCCAGCTCTTTTGCCGCACTTATCGGGTATCTTTTCATTCTGGCAATTTCTCCCCCAAGAGGCTGGGATGCTCTTCACTTCTATTATTCTCATGCCTTGGTTTTTTTCATTTCTGAAAAAATCCCGATTATTAATCCTTTGAACTTGATTCCAGTGTTTAAGCCCCCTCTTGTCAGTATTTTGCTATCTTACACTTTCTTCTCTGCAGGACTTGATGCAGCGAATTATCTTCCATTTCTCTTCCTTTTAGGAGTAGTTTTTTCAATCTACGGTTATCTGCAAGAAACATACCCAAACACAGAGCTACAATGGGTTAGTGTTAGTGTTTTCTTAGCAATGCCAATAACGTATTTCTTGATTTATGAATGGGCATATTACCAAGATCTGCCAATTGCATTTTTCTATGGAGTTACCTTCTATTTTCTTTCTAAGCTCCAGAATAGCAATAAAATGACATCAAAGGCCTTTTGGATTGTGCTTCTGATTTTTGCCTTAGGCCTTGCACCGCTGACGAAGATGAGTGGTTATGCACTGTTTTTTGTTTACCTCATCGCTATTAAGGTCCCCAAACATGTTAATTTACTTCAAATAATTGTATTCGTAATAATCACTGGATTCTTGGCCAGAAGAGCTGCAACAGAGATTCACGTATTGGTTTCTGCTGCGGTTCTCGTCATTGCTCTCTTCGTAGTGCTACTTCTCGCTACGCGACAAGATCGTGCAACTCTCGGTGAACTTACTGGCTACTTAATCCCAGTGATTCTCGGGTTTTTGCCAGGGTTGGCTTGGTTATACAGAATGATTTTTGTTATTCCGGGAACCAAGGAATTCCTACTGAATACATATTACCGTTCTAAAAACGCCCAAATTCAATGGAAATGGAGCGGGATTGCAATTCCAGAGGTGACCACGTACATTGAAAATGCGCATCGCGCTACTGCGCTTTCTTCAGTTCTAATATTGTTTACAGGTTCTTTGTTTGTTGCACCTTGGCTTCTGGCAAAGCTTGCCGGTCTAAGGGAATTATTGAAAGAGGAGAAAGGAAAACAATTAATCATATTCGGTTCATCATTCCTCCTTCTTTGGACTGCTTATTTCTCGAATGTAAGTGCGAGATACCTCACTGCACTTCTCATGCCATTTTCAATCATTATAGGAAAAGGAGTCGTTTGCCTGTTCAATTTCATTGGTTCACGGTCTTCCAAGAAAGGACGTCAAATCTCATTCATTCTTTTCTTACTTTTGGGCTATGGAGGAGTATATCCTTTCTATCCTTTCGAACTAGTTTTGGAAAATATTCATGTTAGATACTATCTTTTCCATAAGGAGATGTGGAGAACACTGCTCTACGTTTTCATGTTCACCTTAATTATGTTTCTTCTAGCCGTATTCAAGCCAAATGGGCGAGTTTCCAGAGCAGGCTTTAATCAACTAGGCAGATTGTTGCTATTGATTCTCATCGTCACACCCGCTTTAGGTCAAGTATCTCTTATTGCATATTCAGGTTTTAGCATTCAAGAATACCAGACCAAATGGGTGTATGACTATAGAGAAACTATAACTGAACTCTCTGAAATCCTTCAATCCGTAGCTAAACCTGATGAGATCACGATAACGGTCAATGCCCCTGGACTAGAATTTTTCTCGCAACGACCCGTCCTTGATCTCATGACAATAACCGAGACGAACATAACGGGATATCTTAATGACAAAAATACAACAAGATTACTTTCAAGATTGGATAATGCGAATGTTCGTTATGTCGTAACTCTCAGGCAAGAACATGACTTTTACCCGGCGTTCATACAGCAGTATTTCTTTCTGACTCTTTTCAAATATACTGTTTCAGGGTATTTAGCAGATCTTATCTACACTAATGATGAATTTGCACTGTACAGGCTTCACAGCTCCGGACCAAGAATTGGACCATCGGCCTTGGTACTCAAGAGTTGCAATTCTTCATGGATCGCTCTACAAGACCCCACTCCTTATTCGGGATTTGAAGAAAATGAGGACGGTTTCTACTTATTGCTTGACCTCTCGTATTTTCCAGGAATAGTCCAGTATTCAATAGACTTCAAGATCAGATACTCTTTGGGTGATGTTGTGAAAAGGTCATTCTGGGAGAATAATACTGTCGAAGGTACATCATTTGCCACTACAGCTGAAGTTCTCATCCACCAGCTCGATTGTAATAATCTGACCCTTGAATACTTTTACTCTGAATCTATTTTCTCTACAGCAGATGGCAATGAATGGAAAATCATTTTCAAAACTGTTGACAATGGGAGAAGTATACAGTTCATAAATGGAGTACCGCTAGTCGGTGATTACTTGGAAACAGAGTACTTGATTGTTCCTTTGACTGCCAATAACGCCTAACGACTCTATGAATTCCTTGCTCGCGAGAAGAAGGTGGAGGATTGAATTGGAACTGGATTAAGCCAATTTATTTGGTATCTTGAGCGTCTCGCAGTTCAATGCGATATGCGATAAAGAAGCTGAGTGTATATACCATTATGTCCAGAAGACCTGTGATGAGATAGACCCTCAAGTTATAACTTGGATAAAAAGTGTGTGAAAACAAGCGAACATCAAATCCTCTTACTATTAAATCAGTAAGGACTATTCCTAGTGCTGTCCCAATCATAGCGACAATTAGTCCATAGATAATGATTTTTTTCATTACTCCTATGAAGATATGGAAGACAGAGGACCCAAGGTATTCAAGAGTTTCAATCTCTTTTCTTGTTTCACTTACTACTCCTCTCATGACTGCAATGCCATTAATAAGAACAACAAAGGTAACAAGAACAAGTTCTGCCATAAAAACAGTCTTGACAAGTTCTAGAGGACCTGAAATGAAGGAATTTAGATATTTGTCACTTTCAGACAATTGAACGCCTCCGAGAGAGGCAAGTTTAGAGAGGTCTTTTGCTTTGATTGCAATGTTGCTTAATTCGATATAGATGTTGTAGGTCTGAGCATTCGAGTATAATTCGATAATTTTTGTTTCGATTCTATCACCGATTTGATATGTGATAACCACATCGCCTTGGTAAACGTTCGTAAAGACCACTCGCA
>JAJRWK010000171.1 GCA_024276795.1 archaeon
CTGGTGCCCGAAGGTTCTGCGCATGAAGACCCAGATAGGGAGAGATCATGAGAATGCTAAAGGTTCCAATCGCGGCTGCAATTCCTGCGCCAAGGATCAGACGCTGGCTAGAAGGTTTTTTAGAAACTAGAATCTGCTCCTTTTCTTCATCAAGGGCAGTTTCAACGATTGGAACTTCGATGTCGTCGTCCACATTCTAGGCTCGGCGGACGGTTAATAAAAGCAGATGCTTATGGATAAAAATCATGTACATAAAGTGAGTGTGTAAGAAGAGGAGGAGATGTTCTCGGGAAAAAGATGCAATCTTTCTCTAAGCAATATGGTCTTGGACGAGTTTTCCGTCTTGCATGCGCAAGACTCTCATCCCGGGACGGATGAGGGTTTCGTCATGGGTTACAATGATTAATGTTTTCCCCAGTTCCTTGTTGAGCTTTTCAAAAAGTTCCATGATTTGTGCTCCAGTTTCTGAGTCCAAATCCCCTGTTGGCTCGTCGGCGACAATTATGGCGGGATCAGGGGCAAGAGCACGAGCGATTCCTACTCTTTGTTTTTCACCCCCGCTTAGTTCATAGGGCCAATGATCCTTGCGATGTGCAATGCCGACTATTTCAAGTAATTCTTCCGCTCTCTTCCTTCGCTCAGCTTTCGGTATTCCGGCTATGAAGAGAGGAAGTTCTACATTCTCAACTGCTGACAGTGCTTCGTGAAGGTTGAAGAATTGGAAAATAATTCCAACGTTCTTTCTCCGGAAGCGAGCGAGATCATCCTCGCTCATGTCAGTAATGTGATGTCCATTCACCCAAATATCCCCGCTATCGACATCAATTAGTCCAGTGATCGCTGATAACAATGTTGATTTTCCAGATCCGCTCTTGCCGAGAATAATTACGAATTCACCTTTCTGTACGGAGAAGGAGATGTTGTCAAGAGCTTTGATGACTAATGAGCCGCTGGGATATTCCTTTACGACATCTTTACAGACGACGACTTCTTCGTGATCCATTTTTTCACCTTATTTTCATTATTTTTTTAGGCAAATATTAACATACACTTATTATTGTGTGAGGAGGTCTCCCGGCTTAAGCCGTGAGAGGAGCAGAATCGGGAAGATGCTCGTGATGAATGCAATAGAACCGATCACGCTGTAGAACCTCTGAATCAAAAATGCTTGAACGGTTATTTTCACAGGAGGTAATCCGCTGTAGAATCCACTTGCAACGACAATTGCTTTGAATAGATCCGCGAGCTCGTTGCCGACGAAGTAGCCAACAAGCGCAGAGAATAACGCAATGTATACGAGTTCAAAAAGGAACATACGTATTAGCTGTGATCTCGTCATTCCTAGCGTCTTGTAGAGTGAGATCTCGGTTTTTCTAGAACGTGCGCTCGTCAGTCCGTACAGGACAAAAGACACTAGGAGAACCACTATGATTGAAAGGGTGCCTATTTCAGTGAAGTAGGGCATTGCAAGACCAAGAGCGGTGTCTTCGGATGATAAGGAAACTTTGTCAACCGAAAAGGCAAGGGGTGATCCATAAGAGGAAAAAGCGATTCTTAGGGAGGTGGAAACATTGCTAGGGGTATATCCTGGAAGAATTTTTCCTAAAGCGAACAGATCAAATTGATCGACTTGTTGTTTTCTAACAATATCGTAGATGGCCCAGGTTTGATTGAGCGAAGTGACTAAGCGAACACCATCGACCATGGAAAGAGAAGGTATGAGGATTGGCCAATAGTTGAATGAACCTTTAAGGTTGAAGAGGAAGTCATGAGTAATGCCAATGTTGTAGCGGTCTCGCAAGCTGAGAACATATTTTCCAGTCGAATTCAGCACAGACTTATCCTTCTCCCAGAACAAGGCGTTCTGAGGATTTTCGCGAAGTAGTTGCTGTATTTCTTCAGTTGAGTATTTGGAAAATCCATCTGGAAGATATGCAGTTGAAAAATATGTTTCGGGATCGATTCCAAGCAATGTTACGTGGAACTCATCTTCGGCATAAGAGCTTATGATCAAGTCAAGTAACATTCCCCCGGAAACAGATTCTAGCCCGCTTATGTTTTGAGCCACAGAATAATCGGTTCCGTTCCATGTGGTTGCAATAGAACTGATTCTGACCTCAGCACCAACTTCATAGAGAATCTGTGCCTGTGCACTTCGTTCTAGACTCGGAGGAACAAGCATGAGAACCATTCCGAACATTGAGGCCAGCAAGACAATGGAGGCTAATTGTGATACACCTTCGCGTCGAAGCGAAATTCCACGAATATTGAGGGTACTAAGAGTGCCAATACTTCCGTAAAGTAATTTGGCAACGATTCTGCTGATTGGGCCGAAGAATCGATAAAAGGAAAGAACAGCGCCTAGCATTATGAGAATCACTACAAGAGAAGCGTTAAGGAGAACCAAGAGATTCACAGAAGTGATCGAGGTTTTGGTAATCAAGACATGTAACCCAATGAGACCAATTATCCCAAGCAATAGGGAGAAAATATCAAGGAAGTATTTTTTCCAAAAGGGAATGGATTGGAATTCGGGGTTTTCCGCATCTTTGATCGAGATTTTGCTCAGAAACTTGATTCGGCCGTATGACAAATCATAGGTGAGAATTACGGCAAATGCAAGGGATGACAAGATAAAACGAGGAGATCGCAGAGCAAATGTCATGTTAGTCAAGAGTGGGTTTGATGAGTATAGTCGAAGTGCTAAGACAGAAACACCTGAAACAAGTAGTCCTCCGATGAAAGAAAGAAAGCCGATAATGCTTGATTCAACGAAAAGGGCAAAAGCGATTTGGTCAGATCTTATTCCCCGTGTTTTCATTATGTGAATTAACTCCTTTTTCCTAGATTCTACAAGATTTAATGCATATAGAGCTACAAAAGCTCCTAGAATGATAAGAGGGGAAATGAAAAGCAAAAGCATGGATCTTACTTTCGCAAGTATTACCCCCAAGTCTGTCAGCTGTGCGTAGATCGGAGAGTCGGCAGATTTGATCTTGTATTCAGGATATGGAGACTCCAGCTTTTTCGAGTTTCGAACAAGTTCTTGACCCATGGATTCTAAGCCATTCGCAACTGCTAAGATGTCTGGCTGTTTTTTCCAATCATGATAATAAGATTTAATGATAACTTCAGTGGGCGTGTTTTCATATGCTTCCCGGTACATGTCCACCCACTCAAATGGAACAATGTACACTATGGGAGGGATGTCCCCAATCCCGAAAGGCATGAAAGAAGAGGCAGCAACACTTTCCATTATTTTGAAGCCACTTACATTCCAAAACGCATATAGTCGTTCTTCAATACTTCTCTCGTTTTTCCACTCAGCCGGAACGTTCGCAGATTTTCCCACAAACCATTCAGGTTGACGGTCTCCAAGCTCAAAAGGATACACAACAGCAAATACTGATCGGTTATTTCGAGGAAACTCCCCAATATAGTCCGTACCCCAGACTTGTTCAAAAAAGGATTGATTCATACCAATGA
>JAJRWK010000172.1 GCA_024276795.1 archaeon
TATGTGATGGCAAACCAGCGGATCAAGAATAAACTTGAAACAGCAATGGCCGTGTGCACAAACAAATATGCGAAAAGAAAATAATCCAATAATTTCGATCCTCCTTGACTAGCACTCGAATACCCACTTCATATTCTTGTTGCGATGGTAGTATTTATGCTTTTGACTTGAATATTACCTTTTCCTTATTCTCGTGGGTCAATTAACGAGAATGCGAACTTTATGTTAATATATAAAATATAGAGAATATATTCAATCCTCTTATCTCCATGTTTTCCATCATTTTTTATGAGGTGAAAATATGGTAGGGTTATCAAGTCCCCAACTTTGGATTGGATTAGGAATTAGTGCTGCTACATTGGTTGTTTTAATGGGCATGTTGATCAGATCTAGATACAAAGTTTTTGACTCCAGTAATTTCGTACTTCACTTTAGACGAGGAAAACTGAAAAACAAGAGCTATGGAGGATCGTTTTTCCTACTCCCAATATTCGACAAATATGTAGTCTTGAGCACTGCAATTCAGCAAGTTGAAATTCACGCACAGGAGAAAGTCATTACTCGTGAAAACCAACCAGTGATCGTTAATGGATTGTTGGTGTGGAGAATCGTTGACCCCGAGGCAGCATACCGAGCGATCGGATCCCAATATGGCCGCAACGCAATGCTAGGACTTAACAAAACATTGGAACAAATCGTTGAATCAATTATTAGAACAACTGTCGCAAAGCTAACCATCGATGAAGTCTTACGTGAAAGGCAGATAATTGTTGAAGCAATTACTAAAGAACTCTTTAGCGTGGTTAGTGATTGGGGAATAAGTATAGAAACAGTTGAAGTTGTACAAGTAGAATTGACAAATTCTGCTCTCTTCCAGCACTTGCAAGCCAAGTTCGAACAAGAAGCACGCAGAAAGGCAATGGAAATAACAATTGAAACAGACCGAGAATTAGAACAAAAGAGAATTGAACAAAACTTCGAGATCGAGAAGATCAAGGCTGATCGGGAATTGGAGTTGAGACTATACAAAGCAGAACTTGAAGAAAAAGCCAGAAAACGAGAGCTCGAAAGAGACCGGCAAATAGTGGAGATGCAAAAGCAGGTAGAGCTTGCTGAGACACAAAAGCAACGAGAAGTTCAGACCCTAGAACAGCTCAAAGAAAAGGAGGTTGGAGAACTTTCAAGACTAAAGGAAGTTGAATTTGCAAAACTTGAGCGAGAACGAGAGCTTTCAGAGGCAAAGATTGCCAAACAAACAAAGGAAATCGAAGCTGAAACTAAGCTTATTGAACGAACCAAAGCTGCGGAGGCTAAGAAACTTGAGCTCATCAAGACACAGATTCAAGTCGCGGCGGAGAAAGAATTGAGAGAAGCACAAGCGCATGCTGAAGCTATTCGCTTACAGACCGAGGCAGAAGCCATGAAGATCAAAATGATGGCTGAAGCTGAAGCTGAACGAAGAAGGAAAATCGCACAAGCTACTCGGGAAGCACTCCTTGCAGAAGCTGAAGGCAAGAAAGCAGTACTACTTGCAGAGGCTGAAGGACTTGCTGAAAAAGTAAGAGCCCAGCAACAAATCAACGAAGCAATGCTGATGAAAGAACTAATCCAACAACTACCCGAGATCGCAAAGAGCATTAAGATCGGAGAAATCTCATGGCTAAACCTCGGCAGTGGCAGTACTGAGGGGAACGGTAGAGGAAATGGAAGTCCCCTAAGCATAGTTCCAAAAAACATGCTAGAACTCCTGGGCATTGCACGACACTTCGGTCTTGACATTCCCAAATTAGTAGACGCCGTCAAGAAGCAAGACATGACCCAAGGCACCAAATCCGTATCGAAAAAAACAGTAAGTAGGACCCCCAAGATAGAGAAAAAATCCTAGCGAAGAAAGCTTAGAAGTAAGAACAGAACAACCGTTCCCATCGAGCAGGTGTGAGGGGGAGGGAATTACTTTCCTATTTTCAGTTTTCTTGTGAGAGCTAGCAAGCTTTCATTTGAAAAACCGTCTAACGAACAGATGAGTAAAGATCTGAAGGTATCAAACCTGGACATCACTGGTTCACTATTTATTGATACCTCACAGCGATAATATCCTTTGAATAAATATAAGAAAGTCAGCTACAAAAAACTAGCAATGCTCGACGATCTTTATAGCGAGGATGAAAGTGTTCGTCGCTCAGCAAGCCTCAGACTTGTAGAAGCAGTGGAACAGAATCCGTTATCATTTCAAGGTGAAATCCCTCAGATTTTGAAAGTCCTTGGAACCACTGGTGATGATTATGTCATTCTGCAATTGTGCACGGTTCTTGAAGCATTATTCGCAACAGATGTATCTCTCCAAAAGGCCTTTGCTCCAGACGTTTTTGCATTTTTTGAAAAAATGGTTGAGGAAGGAAGACTGAATACCGATGAGTCCTTGGCAATGGGAGGAGCGGTCAGACTACTTCAATCTTACCAAGCAACTTTGCTCTCTGATCAAGAATTGGCCCAAAAAGCCTTCCCCATTTTGACGAAGCTACTAACTGTTAATTCTTCCGTAAAGTGGAGCGCGTATTCCGTAGTAAATCAAATCTCGATGCATAGTCCAAACTTGCTCAAAGAAAATGTAAGGTCGATTTTCGAAGCAATAGAGGGTGGATTCCCGGAACTCATGGCAAGTCTGTTGAATCTTTATTCTTACGACCCCTCAGCTTTTGTTGATAACATGGCAGTAATCATCAATTACATGGAAAAAGATCCAAATAACAGATCTACTGCACTGAACCTTCTCTATCAGGTTGCAAAAGACAAGCCAGAAGCAGTGGCAGAGTATGTGGAAAAAATCGTCTCACACATTCATTCTCCCATTACGTCCTCTCTCTGTTGTATGATACTTGCGGAAGTTGCAAGAAGAAAACCAGAAGCAGTAAAATCTTCAATTCCAGAACTTCGAAAAGCATACGATACAAACCCTAACATTCGCCCCTTAATTCCAAATATTCTTGGGCTCATTGGCAAAGAATCGGAGGAGCAGGCTCGCTACGTTCTAAAAATCTTAGGAGAATACTTAGATTCCAATGATCAACATGTACTCGCTGCAACGCTCTCTGAATTCAAGAATTTTGCAGGACAAAATCGAGACCTAGTCATACCTTACTTGGAAAAAATCAGATCAAAGGAAAGCGACCCTCAAGAATTTGTAAGAGACCAAGCAATTGCAATAATCGACTTTGTTGAAAGAAGAGACGCACGATCGCTCGCAAGTCAGATAGAGGAACAAAATGCAAGGATTAAGGAAGCAGTCAAGTCCGTAGACGATCTCGTGAAGTACGTTGATGACAACGTATCAATTCTGAAAGACTTCATCGCGAGTGTAACAAAGAAACTCCCCGTTCCCATAGGCTTCTCTGTTAAAGGAAAAATCCGCAAAACACTGATTCTTGAATTTGCATGTTCTGTAAACGGCAAATCTTGTCTATATCCTAAAGACAGAGTGTTCACAACAGAAACAAAGGCATGGAGCAAATGGCTCAAAATAGCCTTTTCAGCAGTCAAAATCGGAAAAGCCGTTATCTATCCTGTTAGTGTCGGAGACGCAGTTGGAGCTGTCAGAGAAGTTTATGAATATTACAAAGATAAAGACGACACAGACTTCTTGAGCTACATTAGCGAGCCATTCCTTACTTCCTCTGAACAAGACAGCCTTATCGAACAGTTACGAGAAGCTAATTTCTTTCGAGTGTTCAACTACAATTCGCAGACTGCGAGCTGGGACTGTATAATGTGCAATCCCCCATCATCTTAAGAAAATACTTAGAAAGCTTAGAAAGCGAGGAACAACGCTTTTATTCTTGTTCCTGGTTTTCAAGCTCGTTTGTCGCTAATTCCTTGAGTTTTTTGAAATACTTGATCTTAGCCTCGTGGTTACGTTTTCTCATTTCTAAGTACGCTCGCACTCTTTCCAGTTGTGTCTTTGAAACGTCTTCGTCCTCTTGCATGGCATCGAGACTGTCGAGAGCTAGATTTATCTCAGCAAGTCTGAATTTGTGCCATGTAATTTCTTCTTCCAAGTCAAGGATCTGATAATGCCGGAATTCTTCAGACTCTAGATTACTGATTCCATCAAATCCCCGACCACATTCTGGTCCGAAGTTCTCGATGCCAAATGCTAGTTCCCTACATTTGCCTCTTCGATGCATTCTTCCTCTTATTCCCATTCCACCAATGCTACGCATCGGTCCGGGAACGGCTACGATTTCGTTTTCTACGAAACGGGGGATTCTTCTCGTCGTCCTCATTTTTTTCATGAGCTTCACCTTTTTGTGCTATTGCACAATAATATGTTGTAACCCGGGTGTTAAAAATTTTGTGCAATAACTCAAAATACTCAATGCGAGTTGAGACCATGAGAAAGAAAGATTAAGGAAGAAAAGGATACTTCAAATGAATCAAAATGCATCCCCCCAAGAGAAGAGGATCAGATAAGAGGAAGATAGAAAGACCACAAAAACCCGGACAACCAATCAGAATACATTGCAGGAAATGGATAGGAAAGCCATACCACGGTTCATTGGGAATGCCGATGAGAAGACGGGTTGGGAGACCTCGAAGCCAGCCTCTCGTAGAATTTGACTGGAAAACTGTAGAAGGAGAAGTGGAAGTGGAGTTCCTACCAGAAGAACTCGAAGCTTTAAGACTCCTTGACTTCGAAGAGCTAACGCAAGAAGAAGCTGCCAAGGAGATGGGGGTTTCAAGAGGAACGATTTGGCGACTTCAAAGATCTGCCAGACATCGCTTGGTTCAAGGCTTGTTGAGAGGAAACAAGATTCATATCATCGTTCTTGGTTTTGAAAAAGGGAAGCAAGGGGAATGAACAACCTTTATTTGCAATCCAAAATGTGCATAGGCGGAACAAGGCACCAAAAGTGTTTATAGCTACGAGAAAAATAATAGCTGTGTGGAGAAAGAAGTGATAAATATCCCTTATGTCTGCGAGCACTGCGGCAAGCGCCGTATTCTACGAGCGGACAAAGACTTACTGGAAAGGGAAATCCACGCCCCCACTGGAAATGGCTTGAGCGAAATTGTTGATTTGCATGCCTGTAAAGACAACCGCATGTCATTTCATTCCTTAAGTATTGATGGGGCATTTAAAGTAAGAACTCAAACGCTATTAGAATTCAAAAGCATGGTTTCAACGAATCATGAGGTCAATGGATTAAAGATTCCGGTTCCTCAGTTAGCAGACTTGCAGAATCCATCACTACAACATGCCAAGGTCCCTGACTTCTTTTTCAAGGGAGAGGAAGGTGATTATTTCTTCGAATACGTAGATGAGCAAACCGGGGTCAAGATTGAATTAAATACAGATAACTTGCCTACTGAAGGGAGAAAAATTGTTTCTCACGATGGGACAATTATTATTAGTTACGCCAAAGGAGATGTCCAGTTCGAAAACTGGGTAGATCAGCTCATGGCTGTTAATGAGCTCATCCATCCAAATGATGCAAAAGCAGTTTTATTTCAACTACTTTATATTCAAGAAAGAATAACTAAGTTTGATATTCCAACAGCCTTAGACAATGAGGCACTTATTGTCATAGCAATGCTTAAGACTGCAAAAGCGAAACCCGGACCCAACTCAAGCACTCAAGAGTCGCTCCTAAAAGGAATAGGCTCAATGGTTATCGAAGACCATGAATTAGCGATGAGCATTATTCAAGAGGTTCATGAAAGAGAGAGAAGGCTAAGCGAGCTTCTTTCAAAACTAAGCGAGAGAGTTAGCGTTTCTGCTTTATTCAGTGTCCTCGTTGCGCTCTCGCATCTAGGAATCCTTGAGCTAGAGTTAAGCTAAAACCACGCCACTCCAAGAGACCCCCTCCTGCATGCCCAAAAAAATTGTCCCGTCCTATATTTGTCCAGCTTAGGACATCTGGCTTTGATCTTTTATCGGTTGTTTCTTCTATAGCCTCGTCATAAGGCTTTTCTTGAATAATCATTAGATTGTTTGTTCTGATTTCATCTAATTACCAATCGTAAACCTAAAAACCAATACCTTTGATCCTCTTAATGAACCGAGCCGGGCTGGCGTAGTTGGCAACGTTGCGGATTGTGGCTCCGTAGTGCGGGGTTCGAGTCCCCGGCCCGGCACCACTCTTAATCATCGGATTTTTTCACGATCGGTTTTACACACGAATAGCTTTGAATCGAATCGTTTTCTGTTAAGTGGCATTTGACGTTCTATTGATCGGAACCAATTTTTTTGGGGCAATGTTATTTTATAGGAACCCTGCTGGCAAATCTGAAGGGTCCTTTGCTTGAGCATTGAGGACAACCTTGTTCTTGAAGAAGAGACAGAGATTCTATGTTACCATGTTTGCCAACAGTGATGGTATTGCCGCATTGACACTCCCAGGGCTGGGGCTCCATTGAAACTTCATGCGTATACAATGGCCCCAAATAATGTCCTTTTATGAGAGGAGTCGAATTGTGTTGTACGCGAAGTTTGACTAGGAGTCCCTTTTGAAAAGGACTTGAATAATCAATGATTTCCCATTTATTCTCGATAGTCAGAAAGGCCTTTTCAGCAATGGTTTCCAAATGTTTAAGCAGTACTTTTTCCTTGGGAAGAGCAAAGAAAATAACAGAAAACTGATGCTTGCTTTTGATGGCGATATCTTTTTTTCCAGCA
>JAJRWK010000173.1 GCA_024276795.1 archaeon
ACATTGAGGATCACTTTTGACCATTTGAGGAGAACAAGCTCTGAGATTTCTTTGCGGACAATTGGTTACCTTGCGCTCTTTGTCCTTTTGTCTTTTATATTACCGAGTTTTCTTGCAGAAGTTCTCATTGCTCCTGACAAATGGGGTGGTTCTTGGATGATTCCCGTTACCTTTGGCTTAGAACTTATTCTGCTCTTGTTCTTGGCAATTATCGTGCTGACCTATGATCCTAACGATGTTTATGACGTCTTGCTTATTTCCAAAGAAGCGGGGCAACCAATTGCGAGTCATATTGAGCTTTTCCAGACTGATGAAGTTTTGATTTCGGGTTTCTTTACTGCTTTGTCAAGTGTTGGGGAAGAGTTGGAACGCGGTTCTTCTGGTCTTAAGACAGTTCAGCTGGGAGACAAGACCGTGCTCATTGAAGAAGGTGTTTTTACTCGTCTTGTTGCTCTTGCCGACAAAGAGCAACCCTCAATCCGGAACAACATTGCCAAGCTTCATCGATCCTTTGAGGTAAAACATGGTGAAGAAGCAGTTCAATTGTTCGGAGATATTCCCAAGGAAGCTCAAATACTTGTTGATCAAGTTGGCGAATTATCGATCACCTTCTATGTTCCTGCGCAAGTTCGTTGGCTCGGTGTTTTGACCATGGTGATCACGCCGTTGATGCTTGTCCTTATTGGACTTCTTTGAATGCTCGATTGTCAAAAAAGCATTCCAGCTCGGAAGAAACAGTACATTCCTAGCATCTGAATGAGATGAAATAGATCATTATGGTTGAAGTTTTTTGATATCCCTATTTTCTTTGCTTGGACAGTTGTGCTAACAGCAGAAAGACCGACTGCTATTAGGTTCCATATTGCGGAGGTTCTTTCAGGGTCCCGATCATTAACAAATATCGTTATTGTTTCAACAACGAGAACAAAAAGAATTGAGGGCACATAACCAATAATTGCGTAGATGAATTCGTCTTTGAATGAGATGAGGATCAAGTATCCAATCAATAAGAAACTCGTGGTCACGATTATGATCATCTTGAGGATTCCTGTCATCCGAACCAATGTTAGGCCAATCACCATTGTAGCACTAGTGATCCCGATAGTTGCAAGGGTTGTTCTCCAAATGACTGCGTGAATTGCTTTTGATAATACTGGTCTGAACCCGTGGGCTGTTCCGCCCAGAACTGATGCGATGGTTAAGGAAAGGAATCCTATCCCCCAAAAGGTCGTTGCAAGTACTTGCTGTTGTAGTAATCGAATTCCCCAGTAAGCAGTTAAGATTCCCAGAATATAATCTGTTATTGCTGTTGTTGGTTCTGCGATTTTCACTTTTATCACAGCCTTTCATTGTTGTGGATTATTTGCTTGTGTTGTTAAAGGGGTTTTGTGTTTATTTTGTCCGCATTTTCCCACAAGGTATTATACATCCACGTCATACTTTTGTAGAGGTGTTCGCTACTGGTTCGCATGACTTGAACTTCTGTGGGATCGTTTCCGAAAAAGAAGAGAAATAGGATTTTGTCCAGAATGACAAAGGAAGTGTAGAGTTGGGTATTGTATCTCACATCGATTGGAATTTGCTGTTTTTTGTTTGAAAATCGTGTTAGTGCAGAAAGTACGCGATTTGCAAGCTCTCTGCTCGATGTTAGATATCGGACGGTTTGTTGGGGATGGTGTGTTCTTAGGAGTATTTCTCCGCTTTTTCTCCAATTGATAGTGGGTGTTTCTGAGCCCGCGGCAATGAGTACAAGTTTTTTCGTGTTTCTTAGGTCTTCTAGGAATATTGGTTCGATATCTTCAAAAGTGATTATTTCGACACCAAGCGAAATCTCTTGTCTCATTTGCTTATTCCATG
Source organism: archaeon (assembly GCA_024276795.1). GTDB lineage: Archaea > Asgardarchaeota > Heimdallarchaeia > Heimdallarchaeales > JAJRWK01 > JAJRWK01. Next base: position 1,858 of record JAJRWK010000173.1, read on the forward strand.
TTTCTTGCATATAGTTCGAAAACTCATGGATTGCTTGGATTTTCTTTCTGCATTCTCTCTCAAGGTTTTCAGCGATTTTTTGAAACGCGTCTTTGGGGGGGATGATCTTGTAACTTGTCGAGCCAACTTTTTTTTCAAGTAGCCCCTTGGAAGAAAGCTTTGCGAGCATTTCATAGATCCTTGATCGAGGAAGCTTAGTAATTTTTGAGAGACTTGACACGTCTGCCTTGGGGTGCTCCAAAAGTGCAGCATAGGTCTTTGCCTCGTTTTGCGTAAGGTCTAGGATTTTCTGCAAGTAGCGTATTGTTTTTTCAGTATTCAACTTACTTGAATTTCTTTTTTTCCCGTCTAATTTTTTTTGTATGGGGTTTTGCGAGGATCACATAGTTTTGTTATACAACTTTATACGGAACGCCTTGAAACAATCCCCTAAAATGCTCTGGGTCTTTTTCCCATGATGACAGGATCGGATTTTGTCCCTGGACTTTACGGTTTTCCGTTAGAAGCAATTTTTCCCATTACAACGACTATTGTTTCTTTACTTTTCTCTCTGAGTGTCTTGGAGCAGTATTTGCGGAAGAAGAAGAGTCACCAATTGGTCTGGTCTATTGCAATGTTCTTGTTTTTTATTACTGCTGGGGCTGAGGCGTTTAGTCTCGTTTACGGAGAATGGATACCTATTATTTATCGAGTTTATTATGCGCTTGCTGCGATTCAAGTTACTTTCATGGGAGCTGGCGTTTTGTACTTGTTTGCCAGTAGACAAGTTATTTCTCCAAGAAATACTCACAAGGCCTTGGTATTGTTTTCAGCAATCTGGGTACTGTTTAGCTGGTTGTTCTTTGCTTTTGGGAATTTTGTCTTCCTCTTTATCCTCGTACCTTCAATATTCTTTTTCGCAGTGGGCTTGCTTTATCCTTTGCTTCGTCGGAGCGAGAGAGTATCAAATTGGTGGGAAAAATGGATGACTGGCCAAAATTTTGCACACCTATTCGTGCTTTTTTCTTTGTATATTTTTTGCTTCATGGTGTACTATGTGATTGTATCCCCACTAAATTATGAATTATTGAAGACGGGGGTTGAGGTTTCTGGTCGCCCTTGGCAAGTGGCAGGAGAATCCCCCAGAGCCTTAGTTCGCCTTTTTTCGCCTCTCTTGACTGTTTCTGGCGGTATAGCTCTTATTGGAGGTGGGATCTATTCTTACGTCAAGTGGCAATTATCCATACGTTCTAAGAAGGGGCGATTTGAGCCGTGTACTGGCATTTACAATCTTTATATTGCAATAGGTGCATATGTTTTGGCACAAGGAGCGTTTTTCTCTGGGTTGGGTAACTCTATTTTTCACAGTGTTATTGGAGGCATTGGTACCTTGTATATTAGCGAGGTTATCTCTGTTTTACTCATGTATTTTGGGTTTCTAGAATCAGATCACATAACCAAGGAGAAACTGGTCAATGCGCTAACTATGCGTTGGCTCTGGAAACGAGAAGTCGCTGTTGTGTATGAATCATAGTACAGAATAGCTTGGTTGTTTTTCCTCTATTCTTCTTTTTTCCCTACCGTTTGAATAAAACTAATGACTTGCTGGAGTAAATCGTCAAAGTCGGTCTTGTCGATGAAGACTTGGTGTGTAGAGTTTGGTGCTATCCACATTTTCTTTCTAGATGATTGAATGGTGTTATAGATTCGTTGTGCGTTTTCCAATGGTACAACCTTATCGTTTTTTGCGGCAATGATCAATGAAGGGTTTCTGATTTTGTGCATGAATTTCCTGGTTACTTCCATGAGGTTGAATAATTCGACTACCATGTTTAATGGAACGATCTGATATGATTTGACGTTAGCTTCTCTTATCTTTTTGAGGGAACTAGGTGTTCTTGGCCATCTTGCGACGAAGTTTGAAACGGTCGGGAGCAGTGCGTAGAATGGCGGGTGGAGTTCTATTGGTGCACAAATTGTAATAATTGCATCTACGGGGTTGAATGCGCTTGCCAGTAGGGTAAGAGTACCTCCCATTGAATGACCAATTAGGATGATTCTGTTATTTTGTTTTTTCATTTCTTGAATCGCATTTTTCATTGCTAGATACCAGTCTTCAAAGGTCACCAAGGAGAAGTGGTCGGGAGAGGTACCGTGTCCTGGTAAGCGTAGTGCTTGTACTGTGTAGCCTTGGTTGTGTAGCGTTTCGGCAAATTCTGCGATTTCGCTTGGGTTTGCACCGAATCCGTGTGTGATGATAATTCCTGTTTTATTTCCTCTGAGAAAGAAAGTATCTGTGTCTGGGGATGGCGTCGTTTTGAATTGGGGTACAAGAGAGCTGAGGAAAGATCTTATTCCTCCAATGATTGTTTGGTCACTGATTATGTCAATTGCTTGTTTTTTCTTTTCATGGAAGGGGAATACTAGGCTCTTTGCCCAATGGAATGTTGCTATGTAGGGCTCTATGAATGAAGAGAGGAATAGTTTAATGAGTTGTTTTCTGGGGATTGAATCCTGTTGGGTTTGCGTTTTTTCACTCATTTTTCTTCCTCTAATTGACTTAGTGGTTCTATTTTTGCAAAGCGTTCTAATGGGGTTGGTTCTTTTTTCCCGAGTTTGGAGACTATGGGTATAAGGGTCCCAAAAATAATTAATGCCGATGCGGGGATGATGGCGAAATCTAAACCTAGCGGTCCCTTGTTTGGTTTTTTTGCCCAATCGAGAATTAGCAAGTATATGGCGATGACGAACATGATCGATGGTACGAATAGCCATGCGGTTCTGGGATGCCTAGTCATTCCTTCTTTGACCGCGAATAAGAGCCAAATGAGTAGGATTCCCCAGGTTGACCAAGTGTTGAGGGTGTAGGGTCTGCCATTTGCCTGTTTGGTCGTATAGTCAACGATGAATAGGAATGTGGAAATAAGGAGGAGATTTGTGGGTGTGACCCACCATTTGTAAGGAGAGGGCTGTTCCATATTGTTGTATTTATTTTTTGCAATAAAAATATTCCAACGAAAGGCACAAGCATTGTATCGCTTTTGTAGTTTCTTTTCTTTTTTGAGCAAAGAGATTAAACGGTTTAGCTTTTATTCTTAGATATGGCAATTTGGCGATTTGAAGACAAAGTCCCTCAAATTGGAGAAGGGACTTTTGTTGCTCCCACTGCTGATGTTATTGGTGATGTTGTTATTGGCAAAGAATGTTATATCGGTCCTGGGGCCAGAATTCGTGGTGATTATGGGAAAATCATAATTGGTGACGGGTGTTCTATTCAGGAGAACGTGGTGATTCATGCAAGACCAGATGAAGTTACAAAGGTTGGATCGAGGGTTACTATGGGTCATGGTTGTATCTTACATAACTGCATTGTTGAGAATAATGTAGTGATTGGCATGCGTGCTGTAGTTTCTGATTATGTCCTGCTGAAGGAATGGGCTGTTGTTGGAGAGGGAGCAGTTATTTCTCGAGGGAAAACAATTAAGAAGGGAGAAATCGTGGTTGGTGTTCCTGCGAGAAGTGTTGGGAATATTCTTGATGATGACAAAAAGGAAATACGAGAAGAGCTCGATCGTTTCAAGGACAAATATATCGAGATGGCGCACAGGCATTTAGTGGAGGGCGCTTTGGAGCGAATTGAATAGTTGTTTTTATTGAATCATGGTTTGTATCGATTAAACACATAGTATTTCGGTATTCCTTTACTGACTGTTGCCGTTACGAATTTTTTCTTCACTGAAGTCGCAAGTCTTCCGGCTCGGAGGAGGTGAACTGGATCTATGACATGTTGATCGTGTTCGATATGAACCATGAATGGTGAATGATCTATTCCTGGTCCTTTTTCGTAGACCACGAAGTCTACCCCGAATTTCATCCCAGCTCGGGGTATGTATCCTTTTTTTCTCAAGTCTTTGTAAACGATGTACTTGTCTTGGAAGTGCTTGTGATGCTTTTTGACTAGTTTTTCGAATTGGCTCTTGTCTATTTCCCCTTGATCTGCTTCAATGCATATCTTGCCATGTTCTAGTAAATACAACGCGTCAAAATATGAGAGGTGAAGAGGATGAATTACTGGTTCTCCTGGCTTTGCCTTTGATACCCCAATCGGCTTCCCAAAAAACCCCATGTTATAGAGTTTGGTTGCTTGCTCAAAATCCCAGACCACGACTGAGTCTCCTATTATGGTGGCTTTAATGGGGTTTTCTTGATTTGCCATTGTTTTCTGATTTTCCGCTCATCCTATATTTTCTTCGATGTTTGTCTTCGTATATGTTTTTTTGATTCCAATAATGCGAAATGCATTTCAAACAGATACTATATTCTATTGTGATAATGAATGAGTGTCAAAGAGCTTAATTCGCTTGAATTTCTCTCACACAAAAGGTTAGTAACCCTTGAAGCCGTAGCAGAAGCTATCCTAGGAGTTCCTAAGTCCGAGTTGGGGGATGAGTTCAAGTATAATGTTGATGAGTATATTCTTGGTTTGCCCTCGCATTTGAAAAAAGATTTGAGTCTCTTGTTTTTTGCGTTGAGCTCTCCTTTTGTTTCTCTGTTTTTCGTTGGTCGCTTTTCTAGTTTTTCTAGATTGTCTGTTTCCCGCCGTCGCTCATATTTGAAAAAGTGGTCCGTTTCCAGAATTCCTTTGTTAAGGACCGGATACGCGGCTTTGAAAAGTTTGTGTGGTTGGGGTTATTACTCTCAAGAGAGCGTCCATGCAGAGCTCGACTATCCCGGTCCAACTATTGGAAGAGAGGATGAAACTCCAACCCTCTTGTACGGGAAGGAAAAATTGAAACCACCGGTAGATGTAGAGGAGAAGTGATTTAGCATGATTATTCAACCATTTCATTTATCTGAAGATGTTTCAGTTGAAACTGATGTGTGTATTATTGGTAGCGGTGCGGGTGGTTCTTTGGTTGCCGCTCGTCTA
>JAJRWK010000013.1 GCA_024276795.1 archaeon
TCGAAAGTAAAACTAAATTTTGTGGACGACTCCATCTTCTTCTGGAAAGTGAAAATAAATTCCTGACCTAATTCTTAATGCAATTTACCCCCTGATAAATCTGAGCGAGCGAATCGTGCGTGATCCGAAAGTAATGGTGGCAGCTCCTTGTATTCGTAGTACAAGGATTCCAGTGTCAATTCCTCTCAAACTTCTTGCTAATGGGGAAACTATTGAGGATATCTGGGAGGATTATCCCGAATTACCATGAGAGGACATTCTTGCATGCTTGAGTATTGCAGCGAAATATATCTCTAAAGATCCAATTCCTGTGAAATAAATTCTCCGGTCTAGTTGGGATTGGAGCTGTTTCTGGTCTGTTTAACAAGCTTGATAAGTTGTAGGGTTTTGCATGCGAGATAATTACCAGATTAAATTCCTGATCGATATGGCCCTTTCTCCTAAAGTTATAGCATTTCTCAAAGAGAAAAACTACCCAGCCATCCGAGTAAATGATATCATGCCAGCAGATTCGCCGGACATGGTTATCTTCTAGTACGTTATCGAACATGATTATGTGATTATCGCCGCGAACCTTGACTTTGGTCAAATCCAAGCCAAAATGCGATCTGCCACGCCATCTGTTATAATATTGTATTGAGACTTAGCGATCCAAGAAGTCCCTCAGTATGTTCAAGACCTGCGAAAATCCTTCCTCGGATTGAGAACGAACTGCTAATCAGAGGCCTTGTGATTATAGGAGATCATTTACCTAGAATTAAAAAGCTACTCCTATTTTAATAAGGGAGTTTCCCCTCAAGAAACATTTTCTGAACTGGCAATATTGTAACGGTAAGCAATCCATAGCTCAACAAATCAGAAAAGCACCGAATAAAAAAGAACTAACTAATGGGATTATTAGCACTTATTACGAATTAGCTTATCTCTTAAAAGAAAAAAACGGTGGACTTCGACCTATTCTGGAACAATTTAAACGACCAATATCGATCGATCTGCACCATGTTTATATAATTAAAGTGATGAAAGATAGAATCAGCCCTTACTTATTAACTATTGGATATGTGTAAATTAGCAATTTGAATAAGGAGGAGCGAATCATGGAGTCATCTTTTCATGAAATACGAAAAAACAAAGTCAATAACGATAATACTGATATTATTGACCATGGTCATTTTTGTATCAAATAGCTTTACCTTGCCTGAAAATGGTAAGAATAAATTTCACGAAGGATATTATTCTGAAACCCTAACCGAAATGAGCCCCATCATTATTAAGAGCAACACCGAACTTCAAGACTTCGCGGCATCGAATGGCATACAGGGGCAGGGAAGCAAAGCAGACCCTTATGTTTTTGAGAACTTTTTCTTTAAAGAGTTTAATTCAACGGAGGGAGCAGCGATCTTACTTGAAAACACCGACCTTTTCGTAATCATTCGGAACAATAGCTTTAGCATGATAGAGGGTCCGCTAATTAGTCTGAACCTTGTAAGCAACATTTCCATTCAGAATAACTATTTTGACACCTATGCCAAAGGGATCTATATCAACGCTGGAGAAAACATTAACATTACAAGAAACGCGTTTACGAGAGTCAGTGAGGGAATCGAGGATAGGAACTCAAAAAACATTAACATCTTGGAAAATACTTTCGAATTCGTGTTTGAGGGAGTAAGGGGCATTGAATCTTTCTTTTCAGATAACGTTTCAATTGTTGGGAACAAGCTCACGCACAGGGCAGTAAGGGACTATTCATACGAAGAAGCAATCTCGGGAATAGGTATATACACTTACATAACGAATTCTCTCATCTCCGACAATGAGATCCAAGATTTTCAAATTGGTGCTGTCATTGGGTCTTCTGAGAACACTACCATTGAAAACAATACTTTGACAAATAGTGGTTTCCAGTTTGATTTGCAACCACAAGAATACGGCCAACTCACGTTCTCAAACAACTCTATCAATGGCAAAAAGATTCTTGTGACATATAACGTAAACAACACTAGCTTTGATCTTTCGGAGGTTTCTCAAGCATTCTTTATTTCAACAAATAATATTACTGCATTCGATTTTTTTGCAGAGGACTACTACAGCAGTGCTTTGACCGTGGAAAACTCTAATAACCTCTATTTTTCAAACATAACGATCAACAATCAAATATCGTCTGAAAGTGGAGTATTTGTTTCATCAAGTTCAAACATCACATTTGAGGATGCATTTATTCAGAACGACGGGAAAGGCATCCAGTCTATGCAAACATCGCAATTGAACGTATTACATTCGACCTTTGTAAATAACTCATACGGAATATACCTTTATTTGAGCGACTCTGCCAACATTACTAGAAACAACTTTAATTCCCAGCAAATCGCCGGAATTTATTCTTCAGCATCAGATAATGTCGTCTTCCTAAGCAATTTCTTCGGAAATTCACCAGGATCTGGAATGATGCTGAGTACGACAAATGTGATCCAAGCCCTAAACAATTACTTTGAAAGCACAGGCATTGATCTTAAAATAACAAATTATTTCAACCATCCAATCATTTTTGACAATTTTCAGAATAATACTATTGATGGAAAGCCAATCTATTATTATCAGGACACGAGAGGGATTGATGTCAATAGTGTCTCTCTTGGTCAATTACTGCTTGTAAACACCAGTAGTGTTAAAATAAGCAATAGCAACATCTTAGGAGGAGGAATAAGAGCTTGGTATTCTGACAATGTCACCGTTGAGAATACTTTCATTTCTAATAGCACGGACGGAATCCATCTTTACTATTCTGATAATTGGGTAATGAACAGTGTCCAAGTGTCCAGCTCAAGAGAGTATGGGCTTTATGTAGATCGGAGCAATAATGGCACGCTGTATCAAAGCGTGATCCGAGATTCTAAAAACGGAGTTTTGTTGCAAATAGCTCATAATTTCACAATTTCTCAGAATTCCTTTTCAGGTATCGAGGGTGTCTCGATTCAGCTCCAAAGTGCGAATTATGAGATACTATCCAATAATGAATTCAACAAGACAGGGGCTGACATCAAAGTGATTTCAAGTGTGGCCACAAATGTTTCGAACAACATTATGTATTCCGGTATAGATGTTAGCCAATTAAGTTTCAGCACGAATCTTGGCACGGTTTTTGAAGCTTTCAGTAACAACTCAATCTTCGGCAAGAGCGTTGTTTTACTAAAAAATCAAAACACTGTCGCGACGGTTATTAGCGATGTCGCTCAAGTTTTGCTCTATAACTCTACATTTGTAACTATTCAAGACTCAGCAATCAGTGCAAACTACGGTATTCAGACATTTGCTTCTTCAAGAATCACCATTCAAAATGTTAATTTCACAAGCCAAGATATGGGAATATTCTCATCCAGCACGAACAATTTAACAATAGAGAGCAACAAGTTTACGAACACGGACTACCCCATTTACCTCTCTTCGTCTTCAAATATCACAATCTCTGAGAATAACATTGTTGAGAGCACTTCGGGAATTCTTAGCCTCGGTTTAGCTAAAAACATAACGATATCTAAGAATTACATTGAGGCCAGCAGTACACCCGTTCAAATGATCTTTGGTTCAAACGCGGTAATAACGGAAAATACATTTGTTAACGGAACAAACGGCGTTATTGTTTCAATTCAAAAGGGATCGATTCTCAACAACCAATTTATCAACACTGGGCTAAAGTTTCCTACTGCACTTGTAGGGAACGATTATTCTACACTACAAATCGAGAACAACACTGTTAACGGGTTTCCAATGCTCTTTTACTATAACAAAACCGATGTCTCGGTTGAGGACACTCGAATCGGGCAGTTGATTGCAATCAGTGTATCAAATGTTTATCTGAGGAATGTGAGCTTTGTAAACACATTCTCACCGGTAAGTGTCTTCCTTTCAGAGAACATAACGATCCTGGATTCAGAGTTCATAAACGCATCTGGGACGACCATGTTTCTATATAAATCAGTAAATGCTGAAATAAAAAACAATGGCTTTACTAATGCAGAACAATCGTTCTATGCCCAGTCTTCTGAGAACATCACACTAATCGATAATTCAATGGAAGAATTTACGGGCTACGGGATTTATCTTGACAAGACCACTGATTCAAGAATTCAAAATAACCTATTTGTTAATAGTACGGATTCTGACATAGCTATGGCTCTTGATAGCGGGAAAAACAATGTTTTCTACAACAATACTTGGAACGACTGGTCACAACCCGACGCAAATAATGACGGAATTGTGGATATCCCTTACAAACTAGACGGGTACGATGAAAACCATGATTATCGGCCATTAGTTTATGTTGAACCTACTCCGCCCACCTCCACGCCCACATCAACCGACACTGGTAGCGATACTAGCGATACTGCAACCCAGCCAGAAAACCCAACAAACAGCACCGAACCCCCGGAAAACCCATCAGAACCAGCAAATGATAATTGGCTACTCATCATCATCGGCATCAGCACAGTGGTTGTTGCTGTAGGTGCTGTTGTATTCTTTAAATATAGGCACAAATTCAGAAAAATGAGGAAGCCTTCAAATTAGTAAGTGGGCAATGCTTGTTCTGGAAAGTCACGCTTGATCTTATCCTCTCCTCCCCTTTTTCAATAAATATTTGATACACTTATTGTAGAATTTAGGCTAGTCATGCAACAGGTGTGTTGTGTTTATTTCTCGGAAACAAATAAACCATATGGGCCTAGGAAAAGTAGCCTTGAAGACGCGACGAGCTGTTTTGTAAAAGTAAAAACCCATGCTGTGTACAATTTATTATGAGAAAAGGGGGCCTTCCAAAAACCAACCATTAATGTACTAAGAGCGTAGTCCTTGTTTGTCTATGACAACACACACACTTGGAGAGGAATTTCTCCATAATTCAATTGATAGATTTGAGATGCTGAAGAACCTGGCCGAGAGAGCTGTTTCACAAATTAAGGAAGATAATGATTTGTACTGGCTTTCAGACCAAGAA
>JAJRWK010000174.1 GCA_024276795.1 archaeon
CTTGCTTGACGCACAGTTATGGTAAAACGATTGCCATGAAGATCTCCGATGTAAACGTTGTCAATTTTTCTCTGAAAGCCAAATAGAAGGATTGTATTTCCCAGAAGAGAAATCGGTTCTGTGGGAAGAGGGTCGTTTGGTATCCACAAACTGATTCTTTGAGAACTTATAGCAACCGTATCTTTGATCCCAGCTGCGCCAATATCCTCTTGTGTGATTCTAAAGTACTTTCGAAGAGCTCGCTCCGCCGTGAAATGGTCAACCAGTCTCTTCTTCATAATACAATGCACGTACAATCCAGGACGTCCTGGAAGTTCGATTTGTTGTGGTTCCAATGGGCAAACGATTTCAGGCTCGATTATTTCCTGTACCACAAAGTCTTCAGGAGAAGATCTAAGTATTCCTCCGGTTCCTTTCTCTTTGTTCCAATAATACTTCATCCCGACTTTCTGTTCTAAGGGAGTGGCAAGCTTCATTCGTGAGTCCTCTAGTGATTATTGATTCACAGCCTAGTGTTTCGGTCAGTCTCTTTTCACAATGTGGCGCAGAATAACATGGGTTACCGTTCGTTCTACGCCATTTATTCGGCGAATTTTCGAAATAATCGGTTGCATTTTTTCCGGAGCATCGGTGGTAAAACGAATCACGATATCAGTCTCTCCAGTTACTTCCCATCCTTCCTTTATCTCTCTAATGTCCATGATTTTTTGAATCACCTCATCTGGTACGACTCCCTCTTTTAGGTAGACAAATATTAGGGCGTTTATCCCTTGGACTCCGTGGTCTACTTCAATGGTATACTTTCTAATTATGCCCAAGGCTTCAAGTCTTTTAATGCGCTTCCTAATTGCTCCCTCAGTCAACCCCAGTTCCGCAGCAATCTCTGTATTTCTTTTTCGAGCATTCTGGCGAAGAATCTCCAAGATCTTCCGATCAATATGATCTAGGTCTATTGGCTCCGAATTCATCTCTATTCAACTCGACTTAGTATGTGCGATTTCTTTAACGATTCGTTTCAGCTCATTTTCCCCCCAAGAACCTGCTTTGGGGGTGTTACCAAAGATTCTACTAATAATTTGTTCAATTCCTTTGCGGTCTGCAAAAAAGTGATTAAGATCGGTTGGATAAAAAATGGCGATCATGAGATATGTGTTTCCGAGCATTCGGGGATCTTTGAAATTAGGATTTTTAGCCAAGGTTCCATAGACAACTGCGTTCCAGTCCTTGGTTCCTGACACTGGAAAAGGCCCATATACTCCTGTCGTGTAAGTATCTCCCTGTCCCATTATTGAAAAATAAAACATGCCGGATTTGAACAAGATATCATAGGGAAGAAGATCTTGATTATGAGCGTGAATGATTTCTGGTCCCATCTCAGTCAGTTCGAACGCGGCTACTAAAACACGTTTTTCATCAAACGTGTTCTTAACCCTCGAAGTTCCAAATTTCGACGCCACTTGCTTAGCTCTGTTTGCCCATTTTTCAGCGTCTAAGCCTTCTGATTTTAATAATACTCTAATGAAGATTCGTTCTTCCTCACTTTGTTTGAGTGAAAGCGTTTGGACAGCATCACGAATTAGACCAATTGCTAACTCTTTTCCGATAAATTCTGACAAGGAGAATACTAATCCTTTCAGTTCTCCCTTTCTAGCTCCCTCAAACAAATTCACTTTCGAATTAGGGACAAGTGTAACATATCTGGAATCTGATATTTGGAAATCTCGAATGGTTTTCTTTCGTTTCATTGTTTCAAGGTATCGATTCAATCCTCTGACAACTCGGGGTTTAAAATCTCCTGCAGAATGGTTAATGATTTCTGTGAGAAAATTCTGCAAGCTTTCGATCTCGTTAGTCTTACTCTCTGATTGCTGGGGGGTTAGGGCAGAGATCTCCTCTCGTATTCTATCAATTAGAAGTATTACATTTTCTTTTTTAATTGGCTTTGGTAAGAATTCTCGAGCACCGTTTCTTAGAGCATTGAGAATTATTTTGTCTTCACCTAGCCCAGATAAAATTACGATTCTGGAACTGGGGACAAAAGATTGAATGAACTTCATGATCTCAAAGCCGTCTCTGTCCGGTAGGACAAGATCCAGAAAAATAAGATCCGGAATATATCCCCCTTGGAGGATCTTGAGCACCTCATCCCCCGATCCTGCTAGCTGCACGTCGTTTACTTCCGCTTCTTTAAGGTATGAGATCAAAACACTTCTGATGAAGGTAGAGTCATCAACCACAAGCACTTTTAGACTAGGGGATTGATTAGGCATGAATGGCACCTTTGGAATGGCGTGGGTAGACTAGGGAATGTCTGTTTCGACTCTTTGAATATTAAATAAAAAGTATGTCATTTTTCGCCATGTTGTTCATTAATTGAAATCAGAAATATTAGTCAAAGTTTCTCAATCGAGTTCGCTCCTTCTTTGTGCTAAAAAGGGAGGGGAAAATCATTGTTATCTTGAAGTTTTATGTAACAAACTCCGTTACTCTCATGTCTTGATCACTTAAGGCATATCCCCCAATATAATACGTAGCTGGTGATTTCCTCATTTCAATCATGATCTTTACCCCTACGACTTCGAGTACCCCGCTTATTATGTCGTGAAGTGTTTTAGCGTCTCTATTTGAAATGACCTCTAATTCCATGCCATTATTGAGATTGGCGTTCTGATTCTTGGTCAGGTCTGGATTGAGCGTTACAAACTGAACGTGATCCCTTAGTTCTTTTAGAACCATGAATGCTCGAATGTTTTTTAGTTCATACGATTCTTCGAACATTACGTGGATTCTGTACTTTCTTGCAACTTTTCCCCCTATTCTTTGGAGAAATTTTATTCCCGCCAAGATTTCTAACGCCTCTTCGCCTTCTTCTAGTTTCTTTTGTTTTATGTTTTCTAGAAGTGAATTTAGGTAAATGAGGACTTCATTTAGTAATCCGTGAAATGCAGGCAAGTAATGAATTGAGGAGGGCCGTGTTGTCAATTGTTCAAGCGCCTTCATTAGTTCACTCGTTTTTGAAAGCCCAACCATTGCAGACGAGCTCGCGAGAGTATGCGCTGCACGAAATACTTCTTGGACATTTGATGCGATATCTGCTGAGCCAAGAATAAGGTTTCTATACGCCGTATAAATGAGACTCTGAGCGTTTGACAATTCCTCGCTGAAAGCGTCAAAGGTTTCTTGCATGAGGAAAATTCACCGACCAAATGTTACTAAGCACCCTTTAAAGCTTTAGCCCAATGTCATGGATATAATAAAATTGGTGAACAGCTACAAACATTCCTCAATGATGCTTTTGGCCTTGCAATTCCTTCATTCTAATTTGCGTCGCCCGCGCTTTTCGCTACTATGGTTCTAAATCCTTTCATAATGCCAAGAGCTTGTGCTATTCATCCGAAGAACAGTTTCTCTTAGAGGAAAGAACAAGAATCCGCCACAACACCCAAAGAGCTTCAGTAGAGTGTTTAAATACGTAATCACAAGTACATAAATATTGGATTGTTGATACAATAGATAAGTTCTGATTCCGCCTCCTTGTGAATCGAATGACAACTTGAAATGTGAGATGGAAATGAGCACACCAACCGAGGACATTAAAGAAAAGATTATCTCCTTAGTAAAAGAAGAATTTGGCTTAAATGAACACCCAATTGATGTCGAATATGTACAAGAAATGGATATGCTTGTCATTCATTTTAGTAACGACGAAGCAGATTCCACCCAAGAGGCCGCAATCGGTGATTACCCGATTGTTATTGAAAAGAAAGGGGACAGAATCGTGAGCGTTGATTTTATGGGCGTGAGCTCTTTCAAGTGAGTAGTTTCCGTTGCGAATTTTCCTCTACGTTTTTTCTCTCAATGTTATTGGTTCTGCTTTATCCACTCCCAAAGTTCCTCAATTTTCCGTGTAAGCTGTTCTGGATCTGGGAGAATAACATCTAGGTTTCCGTAAAGTGGGTGTTGTTTCCTCATGGGGTCCGCTGTCTTGGTAAATACTTGTGATCTCGCACGTATCTGACTGGCAATGCTAACGACAAATGAGTAGAGTAGTTTCTCTTCTACTGCTTTTGTCCATTTCTCTATTTCGGGTACTTTATCTCTAAATTTGTCTGGTTCCCTTTCTGCTATTTGATAAGCATGGTATATGACTGATGCTGGAATTTTTTCTATATCTTCGGGATGTTGGACAAAGCTGAGGTTAGGATCCTTTTCTTCTTTGAGGATTCTAAGGATTCTCTGAAGAGGTCTCAATATTTCTGGGGGCTTCGTAATGTATTGCAAGAGCTCAGATGAAACAGGGGCGAGTCCGAAAAGCACGCGAAGTAAATCTTTCCTTGGAACGATATTTTCACTCTTCTTGCACGCTATGTTTGCAGGAATCGAGTATTCAACGGTTCTATTGCTTGTTGCCCTAAGAATAAGGGGTAGATGAAAGGTCTTGGTCAAGAACATGATGCCAATTTCTGCTTGCACATTGTTCGGGCCAAAACATTCCTCTTTTACCATTTTTCTCAACATGGCGATATTTCGTTCACCGATAACGCTTATCATTTCCTTCTGAGAGTGCGAATACTGCCTGATAAGCTTTTGAAGTCTAGGTAGAAGGGCAGTGTCAATACCGTAGCGAAAAGCAAAATCTAGTGTAGCAACGAAGCTCTTAAGCGTTTCTTGATTACTGTAAGAATAGACTGATACTGCTTCTGAGAAATCTAGCAAGTCGTTTACCGCTTTCTCTCCCATACCGTCAGGTAATATGTGAGAGAACTCTTTTATCAAGTCAAGGAGTTTTTCTCGCTGATCTGCTCTGATCAACGTCTCTATAATCTGACCTGGCTGGTCAGCCTCTGGAAATCCAAGCTTTTCTGCCCCCACGACATCTAAGAGTAACTGTATTGCACGATACACACTTCCCCTGGGATTTTCTACTCTATCTTTAAAATGATTATAAATTACCTTCATTACTGCTTCTTTGCTTCCCATGAAAAGCTCGATGAGTGCTTCTTCCCTCACAAGTTCTGGGGAGATTGCGATGACATTCACTTTATGGGATTCTGGTTCGATGACGTGAGAGGTGCCTTTTCGTTGATAGATAACCTTGCCAGCTCCATAAATGACAAACAGTTCTTCGCTGTCACCATATTCGTCTGAAACGATTGAAACCCCATATTCATGATAATTGACAAATGCCGTATTTACGTTGAAATTTGTAAAAAGCTCACATGAGGGGGGATAGGCAAAAATTCTTGAGACCTCGAATTGAATGACTTGGGACGGGAATGGGACATTTTCAAATCTTACCAATGAGAGCTGTGAATAAAGTCTTCCCTCTGAATCTTTTGACGCTTGTGCCACGAAAGATTTAGGTCTCTCCTCTTCTTGCATTGGTAACTTAGGGATCTCACTAACGCTTTCGCTACTTGTAAGCGATTGGCTGGATGACTCGGATGTTCCAGCATTTCTGGAAGTCATTTTCTGATCTTTCGCCTTCGAAGTCTTCCATCGAATCAATTCTTTAGAGATCGTCCGTCTGGCGATTCTAGATAATTTTCCTTTCTCGTTAAATGGCTTGTCCAGAGATAAAAGGACTTTTTCAGCTATAAACAGTAGCTCCTTTTCATTTTCTAAAACTTCATCAGTATTAAGAGGTAAGCTAAACTCGTCGACGACTTCTATTAGATCTTTGTAGTTGATGGTGAACCTCACAATATCCGCATCTTCTGATTCGTATGAGACGGCATATCTTTGATGCTTTAAGCTTTCTTTCAATTTACCCTCGGCCCTCAACTGTTCGTATATGCGGACAGCAGCTCTGTTGAACATGATTCCAGATCTTTTCCCCGACTGTCTGAGAGCAAGGTCAAGAATCTTTATGATCTGCTCATCGGGGAGATCCGGGTCTGTCCGTTCTCGAATATCTTCAATTACACTACGGGGCCATTCTTCTTCCATTTATTAAATCGACTCTCCGTCCTCTATTAAAGAATT
The DNA here is from genome assembly GCA_024276795.1 of archaeon. Taxonomy (GTDB): domain Archaea; phylum Asgardarchaeota; class Heimdallarchaeia; order Heimdallarchaeales; family JAJRWK01; genus JAJRWK01. The sequence goes on from JAJRWK010000174.1 coordinate 5,986, forward strand.
CTAATTGTTTTGTTCGTTACATTACGAGGCTTGAAAAAATGTCTTATCAATGGATAGGTGAAAGGAGATTTCACAAATTTCTAATAGCAAAAAACTAGTCTTTATCTTGAATGCCATGAGAGAGGGGCCCGAGGCTGTCAATGTATTTGCTTTATTCAAAAATAGTATTGAGCTTATTCTTAAAGCAAATAAGGTAAGGCGTATCCCGATTCAAGTCAAACGAGCCACCAGTATTGACGAGCTCTCCACAGCAGTTAGTACTTACTTGAAACGCTCTCGGCGTCCCAATAAATCATGGCTTTTTATTCGGTCGTATCTTCTTCTCCTTCAGTTTCAATGGCCTGAACTATTGGAAATTATCTCAAATCACCTGGATTTAGGAGTAGGCTGTGTTTTTTCATCCTACAAAATGTTGCAAGGATCTTACCATGTAGCTGAGCAAGTCCTTGCTTCTCTTTCTAGTGGTTCCCCTTTTTTTGTTGTTCTAAGAGATATGGTTCTTGGAATTGCAAAAGCTAAGAACAATTATCTTATCGAATCAAAGCTCCTCCTAGATCAAATAGATGAAAATCTAACTGATCTTTTGGGAACTCTCCCAAAGGAGCTATATCTCTGGATTGTATCCTTCCGAATTTACTTGGAAGCACTTGTTGATGCAAAAGAAGGTTTCACCAGACGAAGTATAACAGAGTATGATTTGGCTTTAACCAACGCAATAAGAAGCGGGAATCTTTTGGCAGTTTATTTCTGCGCTATGGATCTTTTTGATATGTACTCTAAGTCAAAAAATGTTGCGAAAATGCTCGATTTATGGAGCACACTAAATTCTCACGAATTTCAGCAGTGGTCTCCACTGTTTGACATAGCCGATCTTATCATGCAAAGTCGCATTGAATATTTTCGAGGAAATCTTGAGAAAGCAAGGGCGCTGTCACAAAGTTTTATTGAACTAGTTGAGGCTCAAGAGTTTTACGGGTTAAATATCACGGGACGCTTAATGCTGGCTGAGGTCCTTATTACAATGAACCAGCCTCAAGAACAATGCGTTAAGGCTCTTGATGAAGTTGTCGAGGCTATTCGAACATCAGGAATAGAAAACTCATTTGCCTATTTGGACACTATCGATCTGTATTCTTTGCTTGGGGAGACTGAGAAAGCTACAGATTTGTTAAATCGGTTAGAAAACTCGTTTCGACAAGCTGAAATTCCTGACATCCGTTTACTAGAATCAAAAGGAATTCTCGAGATGGCGAAAGGTAATCTTGATAGCGCTCAACTCCATTTCAACAAAGTTGTAACGATTGCTTCGACGGGAGAAGAAAATGACCTCGGATTTCGTTCTTTTTCCCTTCTCCTGATTATCTATTTGAAACGATACACCGTAACGAAAATACAATCGCTCTTGACAAATGCGATTGGTACAATCGGCCCGTTGTTGCGCCAACTTATTGACCAGGGAGCAAGCGAACTGGTGGACATGCTGACTCTCGCGAATCTGGTTCTTTCAAACGTTCTTGACGGTTGCCCTAGTCTTTCCACGGATACTGTTGATGCTTGGCTGAGTGGTCTTACTTATTTGAGCAAAGACTTAGTCAACATGCTGGCTCCGCTAATCCAGAACCTTTTCAATGAGAAAACGACTGAATACCTAGGTGATCTAAATCCCATTGTTCGGGTTCATTTCATCAACGATTTCCTGATTAATCATCTTCTCCCCAAACTAACAATCCCTGCTAATAACCAAGAATCGCCTGTATCTCCTCCGTCACTAATTATCTTGATGACCACCTCCGGTGTAACGATTCACCACTTAGACTGGAAGTTCAAAGCACCATCCGATCCTTCTTTGATCGGGGGGTTCATTTCAGCCATTTCAGAATTAAGCAAGGAAGTTGTCTCTGATTCACAAGGTTCTCTTCGATCGATACAACATGAGGAATACATCATTCTTCTTGAGAAAGATCCTCATTCGCCGCTCATAGCCGCCGCAGTAGCAGCAAAAGAGAGTTTTTTGATCCGTGAAAGACTCCGCCTTTTGCTTAGTCGAGTACGCAACCTAACCAACTGGAACTCCCAGATCTTTGATTTTGATCATGAGCAGATCAAGTTCATAGAACGAGCTATGAAAGAAACTTTTGCAGATTTCAACTGAATTTGCCATCGTATAAGGGGAGAATTTTTCAACCAACAATGCTAATTCACAATCGAAGGATGTTCCCCTTATTCAAGAGAAGAAAAATATCTGGAAAATACGAACATTTCAGAAATCAAGAGCCATCTGGCGTAATAGAGTTTTTCGAGATTACACAACAAAAAAACGGGGCTCTAGTGAAAGCCGAACTCAGGAGAACTGATGACAACCCTATCGGAGCAGAGCTCATTTTCTTGCATTCGTGGCAAGGAACCCCTATTGGAGGGGAACTCCTATCAAAGCGAGGAAATAACTTAGCGGGATCCATGTTTCTTTGCGGCTTGAATAAAATAGAATATTGGCTTGGGAAAAAGTCAGATCCACACCTATTTCCAGTTGATGCACCATATGTCCTAACATCAACATTTCTTTCAATTAGAAATCACTTTGTTCTTGCCCTAGAGACTGAACCCGGTTCCAAGATGGTTCGGCCAACGATTTGGTTGTCGACAGGTTCTGCCGGAATCCCTGCCGGAATCCCTGTTCGCCTTGACGGGAGTCTTGAAAAAATGAACGAGACAAGACTAGGAAATGTTACCAAGACCGAGGAGCAAAAATATGTGATCAAGGTATTCACTCAAGCTCCATTTCCTGCTCGCTACCATGAGTTTTGGTTTTCCAACGAGCTAGGAATAATCTCTCAATGGACATTTGATGATCAAAAGGGAAAGGTCACCTATGAGCTGTCTAGCTTGCGGATTTCGCCGCCTAAATTCGATATCTTCTCTTGAAAAGAAAAACAACCAGTAGCATCAAAGGCGCTGTGAAAAACTCGATAGTTATTCGACCCTCACTGCTAGACTCCGCTGGGCTTTCAAACACTTCTGAGGAGTGAAAAGGAGGACTTGAAACTTGGTTCGAAGATAGATTCCAAACCTGAATCTCGAGAAATTCTGCAAGCAACCAAGCTAGGACTGTGTTAGCGACGATGGCTATTGATGATGCAGAAACATGAGCCAAATCATCGGTTACCTTGTGCCATTCAGAATAATCAAAATCAATAAGATCCACACTTGGTATTCCTCTATTCAGGAACGGGACGTGGTCATCGATAAGGCTGTAGCCGAGTCTGTCTATGAAATATTCTGAGTAACCAATATTGGCTGCAACTTCCCAGATTTTGTCCCGATAATCGGGGTCGCTGTTTCGTTCTTTTTTTAGGTTCAGATTTCGGTCTCCTACCATATCGAGCAGAATCATTGCAACTGATCTATTCACATCCCCGCTAGTCATGTTTTCAGCATAATAAGTAGAACCTCTAGTCCAGTTCCAGCCGTCAATTCCCCCTTGATCCTCGGCATCGAAAAATACAAACCTTATTTCGAAAGCTTCCAGTAGGTCTAAAAAATAGGGATTTTCAACAATCGTATTCATCATTGCTAGCAACCCTGCAACACCTGAGGCTCCATCGTTTGCTCCCGGCACGGGATCGGGAATTTCGTCGTTGGTAGCTATTTTTCGAGTGTCGTAGTGAGCTCCGAAAATAAGTAGATTGGGGCTAGTTTGATTACCAATACGTATTTCTATATTAACAATTGGTGTCGACATGTACGTGAAGTTTTGGAAAATAACTGATCCTTGAGCAATTCCTTTGATATAGTTTCGCAACCGTTCACTCGCGTTGGAGCCAGGGATGCGATATCCAAATCCTAGTTGTTGTTCTAAATGTTGCTGTATTTCGGTTTCATTAACTTGCCAATCATTAGGGAGTGCAATACTTTTCTTGTTTTCAAGAAAAATTATCGAGTCGCGTAGTGGATAGAAACCAAGCAAAAATAATGAAGCAACGAAAAACACAACTAGAGCGCCAGTCAGTGCTCTTTTTTGTTTGTTTTCTTTCATTCTTCCCAACTCTTTCATAGCCTTTTTTTTGTTAGAGCGTTGAATAGCCATGGCACAATAATACCCGCCAGAGCAATGCTTCCTAGGAGTATGGAGAAAATATAAAGCGCTGGAGATAAGAATGCTGGAAAAACATTGAATAGAGCAAGGAATCCAGAGGCCAGACTTCCCAAGGATCCTTTTGGATGTCCTATGAATAAAGCGATTCCCGACCAAAGTGCGAAAACTCCTACTCCCAGCTGTATAAGGGCCACTAGCAAGTTGTAGGCTATAAAGAATCCAAATGAAGAGATCATCAATACACCATATATTCCTATTGCAACTCCGCTCAGGCGTTCCTGAGGAGAAACCGTGATTCTCTTTGTAATTTCATCTTTTTTTCTCAAATCGTAACGCTCGACAATGTCTGCTACATCTTCTTTTTCGTGAAATAGAAACCGGCCACATGAGGGGCATTTTTTGGCGTTAGGATCAACAATTGCACGACACCGGGGACACTTAGAAATCTTCTCAACCATTCAAGCCGATATTTCGCAAAGACAATAATTTGCCTTGTGCCTATAGTGGTGTTTTCTCTAACAATTTTTCTCTAGGTTAACCTTTATTATCGATATTTGAAGTGGCAATTGAAGGTGCTTGCGAGTGAATAACATCAAACTGACTCCGATGTTGAAACAGTATTGGTCAGTGAGAAATCGACTAGACGAAGATACACTTCTATTCTTCAGAATGGGTGATTTCTATGAACTATTTTTCAAAGATGCTGAAATTGCTTCGAGGGAACTAGGAATCACTCTGACAAGCAGAAAAACAGGAGGGGCATCTTATCCCTTGGCTGGCGTCCCGATTCGTGCTGCTGACACTTACATTGCTCGCCTAGTTAAGAAAGGATACAAAGTCGCGATCGTTGAGCAGACCGAAGATCCAAGTCTTGCAAAGGGAGTCGTGAAAAGAGATCATGTCAGGATTATTACTCGAGGCACCATTGTTGAAGAAGGAGTTTTGGAAGAGGATCAGAATAACTATTTAGTCGCTATTCTTGTGAAGCCTCTTAAAAGCAAGCAAAAGGAAGCTGCTTTAGTTGCTACTGATGTTAGTACGGGGGAAATCTGGTACGCATGTTTTTCAGGGGATCAAGCTATAGATACCCTACAAGGCGAGATTGCCCGCTTGAACCCTTCAGAACTTCTCCTACCACGCTCTTATGAGCAAAACCCTGATTCATTTCTTGGTTTTTCTTTAGAACCTGGAATTAACATAACCTTTGTAGAAGACTACTGGTTTGAGTCATCACTTGCGGTTCCTAAAATCCAGGAAACATGGAATGTTTCAGGAGTTGAGGGATTCGGGCTAAAGCCTGAATCGGTGGCAACAGGAGTCTTGGGGGCTGTTCTCAGATATCTTGAAGAGAATTTCTTAACAACAGTTTCGAATCTCCGTGTTCCTCGCGTTATTAATCCTTCTGAATATTTGATTTTAGACAAGACCGCAATTAGTTCATTGGAAATCACTAAGAATATCTTTGATGAGTCTACTAATGCAACGTTGCTATCTATTTTTGACCAAGTCATTACACCCATGGGGTCCAGAAAACTGGTTCATTCCCTATTAAAGCCTCTTCGCAGTCGAAAAAAAATCGAGGAGCGGCTGAATGCAGTAGAGGCTCTAATGCGGAATGCTGTTGAACACCATAATCTGCGAGCGGCTCTGGAAACAATTGCTGATCTTGAACGTCTTAGCTCCAGAATAGTCTTGGGAACGGCAAGACCCCCTGATCTGGTGGCAATTAGAAACTCACTATCCTCTTTTCCATTAATCAAAGACATACTAGAGCAATTTAATGATTCCCTCCTCAAGTCGTTTGCTAAACGCTTAGATGTCTGCGAAGACATTGTTAGTCTTCTCGACAGAGCGCTTCTAGATGAACCGTCTCGCTTATTGAATGAGGGAGGCATAATTAAGCCTGGATTTAATGAGGAGCTAGATAAATATAGATCGATCCAAGCAAAAGGATCAAAACTCTTGCAAGAATATCAAGAAAAAGAACGGGTCAGAACTGGAATCCCCAGTCTAAAAGTAGGCTATAACAAGGTTTTCGGTCATTACATCGAAGTTACGAAGCCTCATCTGGCAAAGGTTCCTCCTGAATATGTGAGGAAGCAGTCCCTTACCAACGCTGAGAGATTCATTACTGAGGAACTAAGAACTCTTGAGGAATCCATCCTTTCAGCAGACGAAAAAGCAAAACAACTAGAAGAAAAATTATTTTTAGAAATCAGGAAGTCGGTTAAGGAGCAAGTCAAAAGAATACAAGATGGAGCAGAAATTATCTCACTTGTAGACGTTCTTTCATGTTTTGCAAGGGTTAGCGAGGATAACGATTTTGTGAAGCCAGTAGTAGATGATTCAGACGAAAATTATGTTGAAGAGGGAAGACATCCTGTTTTGGAAAGAATCCTTTCCCCCGATCCTTTCGTTCCTAACTCTGTTCATTTGAATCGGCAAGATTCAAGACTATTAATCATTACTGGGCCAAACTTGAGTGGGAAAAGCACTTATCTGCGACAAACCGCACTCATCATTATCATGGCTCAAGCGGGGTGCTTTGTTCCCGCAAAATCTGCCAGAATAGGGATTGTCGATAGGATTTTTACACGCATTGGGGCCTTTGACAATATTGCCAGAGGACAGTCTACTTTCATGCTAGAAATGCAAGAATGCGCCAACATTCTTCACAATGCAACGGGCCGATCTTTTGTCATTTTGGATGAAATCGGCAGAGGAACCAGCACTTTTGATGGGCTCAGTATCGCTTGGGCTATTGCTGAAGCTCTTCATGACATGAAGAATCCTCCACGAGTCATGCTCGCGACCCATTATCATCAACTTGCACAACTCGAGAAAATCAAGCCTGGAGTAAAGAACTATCATTCCAAAATAGAGATTCATGGGGATCAGATACGTTTTATTCGCAAGATCTTGCCTGGTAGTACGGATCGCTCATTCGGCATACAAGTTGCTGCCCTCGCGGGGATTCCTCGCTATGTAACGAATCGCGCCAAAAAAATCATGGAAGTCATTGTTTCTGGTTCTGCTGATCCTGCGACTATTCCCACACAAGTTATGGAACAAACGTCTCATGAAGGACAACCATTGCAAGCGACTCTTCTTGACTTCCTAGGGGACAGCGTCATGGAGCAACCTACAGAACCGTCTCCAGCTTCAGTTTCAATCTCCAAGAAAGAGCTCGAAGTCCTTGCAACTTTGAGAACTGTAAACATCAACACACTTACTCCTTTGCAAGCCCTCAATATTCTTGCCGAACTACAGCAGTTCCTACAATCATAAATGGTGAATCTCTTGTTACAGAAGAAAATAATCCGCCTTGACAGAGACACAATAAAACGAATTGCCGCTGGAGAAGTGGTAACTAGACCAGCTAGTGTTGTCAAAGAACTTGTAGAAAACAGTCTGGATGCTAACGCCACGAAAGTCTCTGTCATTATTCGTAACGGTGGCAAAGATATAATCGAAGTAATTGATGACGGTGTAGGCATCCCTTCCCAAGAAGTGGAGTTGGCGTTAGAGCTACACACCACTAGTAAGATCTATGAGCCCGAAGACCTGAATAACATCGAAACCTACGGATTCAGAGGAGAGGCACTTGCAAGTATTGCTGCCGTTAGTGTGCTTGAGATTCTCACGAGAAATGTGAAAGAGGAAAAAGGCACTTATCTGCTAGTAGAGGGTGGAAAAATCATTGAAAAAAGATCGATTGACCGATCTCCTAGAACAACCATTAGGGTACGAGATCTTTTTTTTAACACGCCTGCACGAAGAAAATTTCTAAAATCCGATGTAGTCGAGAAAAAACATGTAACCAGTGTTGTTACCAAGATTGCTCTTGCAAACCCAGAGAAGCAATTTACTCTTCTCGATAATGGAAAAACCATCATCCGCGCTCCGGCTCGGAAAACCTTAAGAGAAAGAGTCTTTGACCTGTTTGGACCAAAGATTGGAAACAATTTATTAGAGCTAAATCCTCATCCTATCTTCTCCGGATTTATAACTCATCCTCACTACCACACGCGCGACCGTTCTCTACAGTTCATTTTTGTCAACGGCCGTCCCGTTAGCTCACATATTTTGAGTAATGCTGTTAAAACCGGGTACGGGACTCTTCTCATGACAAGGCAACACCCTGGATTTGTCATATCTGTAGCAATTAACCCCGAGAATGTTGATGTCAATATACACCCTGCAAAGTTAGAAGTGAGGTTTCATGATGAAGAATCATTAGCCGCTGAGTTGCGACGTTTAGTTAAGCAAACAATTGTAGCAAAGGCGGAAATGGAAGAAATAAGATCTGAGACCTTGCCAGAATCAAAGGAATTGACACCTACTGAGAAAAAAGTTTCCTCCGTCGCTCACCCAATTGAGCCACTTCTTGTTGGTTCGACCAAGGAATTTGTGCAAGCTCGCCTTACTGATGTTTCTGACATGTTTTTGCTCCCTTCTCTACATCCATCGATTGGGCAAGAACTTCGATTGCTTGGCCAGGTTTTTGAGAAATACTTTCTAGCCACTATAGACCGAGAGCTTATCCTTATAGATATGCACGCAGCTCATGAAAGAGTGAACTATGAAAAAAATCTGCGACTCCTAGCAGAGACTCACAAAAGACAAGCACTTCTTTCCCCGCTCAAAATAGAGCTTCCACCACCTACAATTGCAAGAGTTGAAGAGAATAGTGAATTGCTTGAATCCATCGGTTTCCGTTTTGGAGCGCTCTCCTCTTCCTTTGTTGAACTAACTTCCGTTCCTCAGATTATGTCTGATATTTCGAGCACAGAAGATCTAATATCCATATTCTTGACTATGTTGAAAAACGCTGAGAATCTACTAGGTTCAGAAGAACATGCTTCTCTTTCCGCTAAAGAATTGATGTATCACGCACTGGCCGCACAAATCGCCTGTCATGGCAGTCTACGAGCAGGCGACACGCCTGCACCGTCATATTTTGCAACTATTCTGCGAGAACTATCCAAGTGTGAGAATCCGCTTTCGTGTCCTCATGGAAGACCCGTACTTGTGCGTTTTCCTGAATCATGGCTGGACAAGCAATTCAAGCGTATTGTTTGAGTGCGACTCTTTTTCTGCTCTCAAATTGATTTTTTCGAATACTCTATAGCCTTGTTAATAATGTAGCGAAACGCATCTTCCACATGCTCGCCAGTCAAAGCAGAAGTCTCAATGTAATATAACGGGTTATCTAGCAATTCTGGTCTAGAACTAACATCATTCATAAAATGATCGAGATACTCTTGATCGATCACCCTATGTTCCACTAAATCATTTTTATTACCCACCAAAACCATGGGGATGCGTCTCCCTGGATTCGCTTCGTGCAATTCTTGTATCCATTTGGGAATCCGCAACAAACTGTTTTCGTCAGTTAGGTCAAAAACGAGTAGCGCTCCACCAGCGCCAATAAAGAATCTTTTTCGCAAGATTTCAAATGATGCTTGGCCCGCAAGGTCCCAAATCTGGGCTTCAACTACTTTGTCTGGGTATTCCAGTGTCTTAACAGCAAAGTCTGCCCCGAGAGTTGGCAAATGTGAAGCGGCAAAACCTTTCCCCATCCATCTTCGACGAAGACTAGTCTTTCCAACACCAGATTCCCCGCAAAGGCTTATTTTGATGACAATCTTTGTTTGTTGCGTGCTCATTCTAGCGGTCACCGTGAGAACTCTGATGAATACATCCATGAACCCCTAATTGAATATTACGGGTGAGTTCTGATAAAACCGCAATTATTTGGAAAAAAATGGGACTTTGAAGGGCAATATTGGGGGTCTTTTTACTCCTTGAATTCCCATGGATCGTCTGCAGAGCTAAGGTCATACTCCTCGCTACTCAAGATCGAAGCAAACCGCTTTTCGATCAGTTGAAGAAAATCGAAAGACTTGATAACAGTCATATTGGGAATGCTGAGAGTGTAAACCAAAGGTTCTTCCCTAATGTAGTCCCTCTTGAGGAAAGTCTTCAAAACATTGCCCCATGTTCTATTGAAGTCAAGATAATCGCGAAATGCGGTTACAATTATGCCTTCTAAGTCCTTGCTCACATAAATAAACGGTGTGAGTTCCTTCTTTACAAGTTCTGTTGCTTCCACCCGGTCTTCAACAGTGCTTCCCGGATTGAACTTTTTATGAATGAATACTAGCAGGTTATATCCGAGTGCTTTTAGGTTAGGAATGATTTTCGGATAGAGTAGCTCTTCTTCCAAGAACTTTTTCTTAGCAGAAGCTACAGTATTTCGAGAAACATTCATTTTCTTGGCAATATAGGTGTCTGGTCGTCCAGGAAACCGAACAAGCCCCAGCATGACCTTTGCCTCTGCCACTGAAAATGGTTTTTCTTGCATGGGCTCCTTAGGAAGTGCTAGCGTCTGCTCATACTCTGGATTGATTCCTAACGTTCTTTCAAGCATGGGCTTGAAATCCATGAATGCGTGGAATGTTGATATTTCAAACGGGAATGGGACAATGTGCATCCCATTTTCTGCGAGAAAATTGTTCAAAGAATATAATTGCATGAATTTGCTGTGGTTCTTGTCATATTCGGTGTAGTTCTCGCTGATTGCGAGATTGATTGCTCTATTGCTTTCTGACGCAATGTAGAATTCTTCGGCAAATTCTTGAAGCATCGATCTGGCAACCCGCATTCTTTCTTCAATCGTGGTCAGTCTATTCAACTGGCCATATTTTGTGATGAACAATTCAAAACCGAGGCGTGGAAAAGAAGGAACGTTTAATGCTTGAAAAACGCGCCTTTTTTGCAGTCTTAGTTTGATGCTTGAGAACGTGCTTTTTTTCATCCCAATTCGTTCATGAATTTCCTGGTCTTTGTCGCCAGGAAACTTCAGGAGAGAATAGAGAACCTTTGTCTCGTTCTTAGAGAGGTCCCCGACTCGTACAAACGACCGATCCATAGGCAATTGAAGCGTTTCCATCATTCTGTTAAATACTCGGCCGTATTATAATCATTTCTATGAAGGAAATGGGCAAAGTTAAAATTCTTGATCTGAAATATCAATATTTTTTAGGGCTTCAAACGAAGTTCGTTACTGTTCTTATAGTTGGTATTAATTTGTAACCTCGTTTGCTTCTACGATCTCAGCTGATTTTTCTTCTTCTGTGATTGCTTCGAGCCCATCGTAAAGGGTTGTGAAACGCTGAATAACGGTGATCATTACCAAAACGAGCAACAAGACAAGCATGAAAACAAAGCCTGCTTCGTGATTGGGCCACAAGTATCCGACAATACTCATCGCCATTATGAAGAGCATGCGGTCTCCCCGCTCCATTAGTCCAATTCCTCTCATCTCTAAACCAAGACTTTCTGCCCTTGCCCTTAGATATGAAATGATGAAGCTCAATGACATTGCCAAGATGCCTATTAATTGGTATAGGGGTTTTGAAAGGCTGATTATTATTCCCGCAAAAATAACGGCTTCGCCGAGTCTGTCAAATACACTGTCCAGAAAGGCGCCTCTCTTTGAGGATTTTTTAGTTAAGCGGGCAACGGTTCCGTCAAGCCCGTCCATTGTTCCAGCAAGAATAACGAATAATCCACCCCACCCGTAGTGATCTGTCGCGTAGAAAAATCCGGCAATTAGGGAAAACACGAAACCAAGAATTGTAATGTGGTTAGGCCCAATACCTATTTTGACCAAAAGCCTCCCTGGAGGCTCAGCGATGCGGTTTAGCTGGGGGCGGAGTTTTTCGAACATAAAACAATCCTCTTTGTCCTCATATAGATGTGGCCTTAAGGGTTTAAGTCTTTTTAGTCCTAGCTTTTCCGTTTGTCAAAAATGATATTTCCTGAGCTGTAGTCCTCAAATTCTAAGAATGAATAAAGAGCAAGTGGAAACCGCTTCTAATCCTCAAATTACCCCAATGTAGATGAGTCCTGACTGGAAAATAATCCAGAAAATCAATTTCTGAAGCAAGATGGTAGTAAATGCTGAGAGAGCAAAGCTGACAGCGTAAGTAAGTCGATCCATCTTGACCAATCGTGAAAGACCAACACCAAGATAAAAGAGAAATCCAAAAAGGAAAATATTGAGCGGTAGTGTCGTAATGAGAAGGAACTTGAGTGTAGTTCTTTCGAAATTCAGCAAACCAATATCATCTGGGTGGAACCCCAATAATTCCTGAAACGGAAGGCTTGCCCAGAAAATATAGGGCAATAAGAAATACGATGACAGAGTCGCTACGAGAACAGCGTCTCGATAGAACCGCTTGTCAAATTGGTATGTTTTCCTAATCGCGCCAACTGTGATTGTCATGAATAATGGTTGCAGGAAAATCCATGAAACAAATGTGAAAACAGTAATAAGGAGTAACAGTGCCCAATTGACCCATGGTGCGTTAATCGCGTTCAGTTGCTGTAATAATCCCTCGGAGATTTGGAGCGCTTGCAGTTCCCAGATCATTACTCTCCCAAAATAGCTAATTGACAAAATAATGGCAAAAAGATGGACGATGGGGAGCAAGAACCATTTTGGCAGAAAACTCGAATATCCCGATCTTGTCGGTCTTTGGAAGAACTCAAGTGCAAACCTGTACGTGGCTTTTAGAGCTGGAGCTCGCTCAAATATGAATTTCCCTAGCAAAAGAGGGATAGATAGGAATAACGAGTAATAAACGGTAGCAAGCAGCATGGTTGCGATCCCAGCACCCAAGTCTTGGTTTGAAGGAATTAGTGAAGGGAAGAAGATCCCTCCAGCTGTAAACCCATCTCTGAATGCATATCCAACTTTGATGAACAACGCTACAAGCCAAGCCATGATTGAAGCGATGCCGCCAGTTGCTAAGAAGTCCCATTTCTTGCTGGTTAGCTCTTTTTGGGTAGTCGTATACCACAATCTTCTCTGCACGATTTCATCAATAATTGGCTCAAAATCGCTCAAAATCATGCCGTCAATCTTCAATTCTCCATATTTTTGGAAAAAGCTATCCGCTATTTCATCAAGTAGATCATTCGCATCAGTATCGTCCATTAATTCGTCGACGGTTAGCACGAACAAGAGATCACTTTCTCTCTCTCGGAATAAGATTTTCTTGTCTTCTAGAGCCATTTCGGTGATCTTTTCTCTCTGAGTTTCTGAAGTCATGGAATACACTGCAGAGATCAAACCTCCGGTAAGCGCGACGTCAACGCCGCTCTCCTCACCGAATTCCTTTGAAAAGAAAATCTGACCATAAGTTGTTAGAACGATAAAGTGCGAAATCATGTTGAGACCCTCGGGTTTACGACTCTTCAAGGAGGGATGCGATGATCCGATCCATGCTCCTTGAGTTATCTATACTCTTCTTCGATGTGAATTTCTACTTAACTTTTGTGCGTCAAGGAAATTTGTAATTGAGAACACAAACGTATCATAATCCATAATAGCTTTCGTTAAATGATTCAATTGCCCGGTTCGAGGACCTCCAGAGCGATTGCGATGAAGCGAGGGGCAAAGCCGGGCTTCTCTTATGGCCCCTCTTAGTTTGTTCGTCGTCGTTACGATTCTCGCTGTTACTTGCTTTCCTATATGAATTTAAAAAATAAATAGAACCTTGAAAGGCGTGATGCCTTTGGACTTTTCTTTTTCTTCTAACGTATCTGATCAAGATTTTTTCAATGACATAGTTTCTCTCGAGACTCTAGACTCTATTGCTTATAATGTGCAAATTGAGATTAATAGCGTCTTGAACTCACTACCACCCGAGTTGGGATTGCTTTCATCGTTTGAAATATTGGAAAGAATCGATGATGAATGTCTATCTTTGAAAATCAGACAGCTTTTTGCCTCTGAGCGCATTGTTTACAAGCTTATGTGGCTTCTTCATTTTTCAACAATGCTCAAGCGAGCTTTGGTTCTCACCAGCAACACGCAAGCTGACTTCTTGTGGGAAGTTTTGAGACTCCTTGCGGACCTAGAATGTCTTGACATTCCTCTGTGGAGTCCAAGGGCTTTCCTCGGGGAAGATATTTCTCAAGGAGTACATCGGATTCTTTTGCCAGTCCAAGAATCGTTTTGCCTTCTTCCTATTCAAAAGCATATAGAGATACATCAAACGCTTTGCAAAAAAATTAACGCTTTACGATCTATCACCGAAGGCTTCCTCATAGGATTACTATCAGGAGACAAGAAGACGATAGAAAAGACTGAGAACCAAGAGTTCTTTTGGATTAGTGCTTTGACAGCAATATTGCACCCATTTCTTGCTGATCGATCTCTTCTCGTAGAAAGCCTTGATTTTCTCTTAAATCATGCGTTAGAGTTAGAATTATGGAACCTAGCAGATCTCCTTTCTCAATCTTTGCTGAGTGTTTAAGAAAAAAAGAACAATGACTGCTGTTGGTTCTTCCTTGTTCATGATTGGGAAGAGACGTCGTTTGGAGACAACGCCAATTCGAATAAGAGAATTCAACAAATGGCTTGACTTGCTAGGAAAACTTTGAAGAAACAAAAAAGATGGGGGGAAGGATGAACTTGCTTAACTTGTTAGAAGTGCGACTCTGGCTCTATCAAGCCGGCCCAGATACTGAAGGTAACAACAAATAGAACCATGCCTATTATGATACCAACGGCGATCTTTCTTGAACCAATCCTTGGGTCTCGAGACTCCGCCCGATCAACGATTGGGATAAGAATCAAGAGTATTACCGCGATTGCCGGGAAAATTACAATAGCTAAGAGTCCAATCCAATTCTCAAGAGGATACCAAGGCAAAAATGCCCATGGGGGACGACTAACTTCCACTCCTAAGATAGGTTCTGGTGCTGCCTCTCTTGGAAAAATTATTGCAAATAGCGTTACGATGACAAAGAAGATCCCAGAATAGAATGTAGCAAC
>JAJRWK010000175.1 GCA_024276795.1 archaeon
AGATGTGATCACGCCAATATTCATTCGAAGCCCTACGGAGATAAAGAAGAACGGTATGAACCAATGGGAGATTGGCCGAAGCAACTCTTCTGCATTTTTTTGTACCTTTTTGTCGGTTCCAATGATGATTCCAGCTACAAATGCACCGATTATGGGAGCCAAGTAAAGAGAGCCAGCTAACCAAGAAAAGAAGAAAATAAGAGCAAGAGATAGAGTTAGCGTGAAGTACTTATCTGTGCCTTTCTTGGCGTGGTTGTAGAATCGAGGCAAGAGAAACTTGGTTGTTGCAAGTACGATGACAAAATATGCGAATACACCTAACAGAATCGTGGCTGTAGCCATGAGTGGTGATTGGGCTGCTTCCATTGATCCGTCATAAATTATGCCGATCAATAACGAGTAGATCATTAATGCAAGAATGTCGTCGACAATCGCTGAGGCAACTAGTACACGAGTAACCCTTGTGTTTATTCTCCCCATGTCGATCATTAGTCGAATGCTTATGCCGATGCTAGTTGCTGTCAGAACGGCACCGAGGAAAGTCGCTACCTCCCAGTCTTCGAAGCCCGTACCTCCGAAGAAATCGCTGAAAACCATGTAAAAACCAAAGCCGAACAAGAATGACAATAGCATTCCCGTGGTGGCAACTATGGCAGCTTCCCAGCCAACACGAGCAAGCTTCTTGATATCCATTTCAAGACCGATTTCGAACAGCAAGAACAGGGCTGCGGCTTCTGCGATAAATTCGATTACTATAACTGCGATTTCCATTTCATGAGGAGTAACAAACCCTATTCTTTCCAAGATTGTGTCTCCTGTGCCTTCAAAACTGAAGAAGTTTATGACAGAAGCTCCCAAAAAGATTCCTGCTAGTATCTCTCCCAACACTTGAGGAATTGAAAGCTTCTGGCTGATCCATTGAGACAACTCAATAACTATGACGAAAACGGCTATAACTAAGAATGTGAACAAAAAGACAGTACCACCCATGCGGTATCACTGGGGGAGGAATTATTCGATAGGTATAAAGGATTTTCGAAATTTACTATTTTACACCTTCAAAAGCAAAATTTCGAAATGATGGAGCTTTTAATCGTTTTCTCACACATTATATAACTAAATAACTAATTAAAATATAAGAATCAGAATGTTTGTCTAAGAAAATATTGAAATGAAGACCAATGCGTATTTGTTTAGATGACCTCTGAGACAGAAAGGTTAACTAATTCTGAATTGCACAACTTCGTTTCCGTCGAAACCGAGAAAGGCATTAAGATATGGCTCGACAAAAGCGCTGCTCCAGGTTCATGGGATTTCTTTCTGAAAGCACACGCTATAGTTCCACTAGTACTCGGAATTTTTGTTTTTGCAATGGCAATCACCCAGCCCTCTTCAGCAAGTAATTCCGGCAAAGCTCTGCTTGTGCTCCTAGGGGTCATTTTGACAACTTTCGGTCTTTTTGCTGTTCTTGCTTGGTGGATTGTTGAAACAGGCAAAGCAGGAAGATTCTTGCTCTTAACTGACAACGCTCTTTATGTCCAATATGGACTTATCTTTGACAATGAAGAAAATCGCAAGCAATATTCTCTTTCGCAGATCAAGGCGTTTCATGTAAAAGAAATCGAACAAAGCGACCAGACGAAACCAAACTTGAAGTCAACTTATGGATTGATTCTGGAACTTGAAAATGAGTTCAAAGCAATTTGGCAATTCTCGAAACAAGAAGAGGCAGAAGAAATCAAAGCTTATCTGGAAAACAGACTCAACCTATAGAGAAAGGATTTTGGAACGTGGGATGGGAGCTGAAAAACTAGAATATACGCTGAATTGTTGAAATGATATTGGTTACCTGACAGACTTTAGTGGCTTTTTACTGGCCTCGATGATTTCTTTTCGCAGGGCTTCCATTCTTTGCAGATAGTCAGGATTCTCTTTGTAGTAAAGTGCTGACACCCAGTGCACATTCTTCTCAAACCTTACTCGAGGATCGTGCGAGGGATGAAGCAATCTTAATGTGTGAGTCTGGTTGGGGCTGGCGATCCTGCTTATAATATCCATTAATGGGGTACGAAGTTCACGGACAGAAATATCGAGTCCACCGTTTTGGATTCTTTCTGGGTTTTCACAGTCGATCTTGTTTCCCACGAAAAGGACAGGTCGTGCAACTGTTGAGTCTTTTCCAGCTTCTTCAAAATAGTCGATCCAGCGATTGAGATCGCTGACGGTTTCTTTGAATGTTTTAATATTGCTAACATCAAAAACAAGAAGCATTAGCTTAGCAGTTAGAAGGCCAGAAAGGCGCTGAATTGTTCGCCTTAGGATGGAGTCCCACATTTCTTGACCGCCAAAGTCAAAGAAAATAACACTTCCGTCCCCATAGGACCAATTATGATATTGCAAACCAGCCGTTTCAACTCGTTCGACGCGTGTATCTTCCCCCATTATCGCCCTACACAAGGTTGTCTTCCCCACATTGCCCAGACCTGCTACTGCTATTTTCGCTGGTATAAATGACATGCATCGATCACCAAAAAATATACTCCAACTTTTTACTTATCCAGAAGAATTTAACCTTTGCGAGAAATTCGCTAGAATGTCGCGTTCGATCGAAAAAGTAAGATCACCAAAAAGGCGCTAGCTTGGTCCACCATGATCACGAATAAGTACGTTGCTTCCTTGTAGAATAAAGAAACTTGAAGCGAAGCACAATTAGTCTCCTTTAGGTATGTAACTCAAGGTTGTATACTTTCGATTATCTTAAAAACCTTGGAACAATAACTCGAATCGAGTAAATTGACATCACTCCAATCCGAGAAATAGAGAGGTGGAGTAAACATGATGACAGGACAACCAATTTTCATACTAAAAGAAGGAACCGAACGCACTCAAGGCAAAGATGCTCAAAGAAATAACATTTTTGCAGCGAAGACTTTGGCTGAGGCTGTTCGATCTGCGCTTGGCCCACGCGGCATGGACAAAATGCTCATCGACCAGTTTGGTGATGTTACAATCACAAACGACGGTGCAACCATTTTGAAAGAGATTGACGTAGTGCACCCAGGTGCCAAGTTTATCATTGAACTTGCCAAGACTCAAGACCAGGAGGTCGGAGATGGCACCACTAGCGTAGTTGTTCTTGCAGGTGAGCTCCTCAAGAGATCTGAGGAACTTCTCGATCAGGACATCCACGCAAGTGTAGTTGTTGATGGCTTCCGTGTTGCCCGAGAAAAGTCACTCGAGGCTTTAGAAAAGATTGCCATAAAGGTAACTCCTGAGGATATTGAAACCCTCAAAAAAGTCGCCATGACCAGTATGTCCAGCAAACTCGTCTCTGGTGATAAAGAATTCATCGCTGACTTGTTAGTAAACGCAGTTCGCACAATCACCGAAGAAGTTGACGGCAAATATGTTGCTGACATCGACAAAATCAAGGTTGAAAAGAAACAAGGAGGTTCAATTTCCGATACTGTCTTGATCCAAGGCGTAGTTCTAGACAAGGAGGTTGTGCACGACGGCATGCCGAGAAAAGTCAAGGATGCCAAGATCTTATTGATCAACGAAGCACTGGAAATCACAAAGACAGAATTCGATGCCAAACTAAACATCAGCAGCCCTGAACAAATGCAGGCATACTTGGATCAGGAACAGTCCATGCTCAAAGAAATGGCTGACAAGATCATTGGCTCCGGAGCTAACGTTGTCTTTGCCCAAAAAGGTATCGATGACGTTGTCCAGCACTACTTGGCTAAGGCAGGCGTTCTAGCGGTCCGTCGAGTGAAAAAGAGCGACATGGAAGCTTTGTCTCGCGCAACCGGAGGTAAGATTGTCAGCAGTTTAAAGGACCTCGATGCTTCCATGCTTGGTGAAGCAGAAGTTGTCGAAGAAAGGATCATTTCAGATGACAAAATGATCTTTATTGAGGGTTGCAAAGATCCTAAGTCCGTCACCTTGCTTGTCCGAGGAGGGACTGAGCTCATCGTAGACGAAGCCGAAAGAGCCTTCCACGATGCTCTCTCTGTCATTCGAAACGTCATCGAGGATGGTAAAGTCGTCGTGGGCGGTGGAGCCCCTGAACTTTATCTCTCCAACTTTCTCGAGGACTATTCCAAGGAATTACCCAGCAAAACTCAACTAGCAGTAAAAGCATTCAGCGAAGCCCTCAAGATTATCCCAAAGACCCTCGCTGAGAACGGAGGACTTGACCCCATTGAAGTCATCGGAGACCTCAACAAAGCATGGAAAGAAAACAGGTTCACCTACGGAGTAGACCCCATTGAAGGTAAGGTTCGAGACATGAAAGAAATTGGTGTTCTCGAGCCACTGCGCGTCAAGAAACAAATGATAGACAGCGCCGCAGAAGCCGCCCAAATGAT
>JAJRWK010000176.1 GCA_024276795.1 archaeon
TCACTGAAGAAGGGGTCTATCTTGAATGGCCCACAGCAAACCTAGATGCTGGCACAGCACTCGGATTGGCGAATGAGAATTCAATAATCCTAGAGTTCTTGGAAGCCAATTCTCTCAATATCACCGATGCGTGGGTATGGTTCGACGGAGATAGATCATGGTATATTGATTTCTATCCTTATGTTATTCTCTACGCTGAAGACACCTCGGTTAGTCTAAACAATAGGGAAAACATAGGCACCGAACAAGAATGGGGAGAAATCCTTCCCTCGCAACCTATGGAAGACCGACTCGCCTATGGCGAAGCGTTCAATTGGCTAACTGCAGTCGTGGATGATGTTGATGCAAGAGTGACCTCGGTTTACACGTCATATTTTGACTTTCAGGAATTGAACCGTAATCCAGAAGCTGTAAGAAATGCTGCGAAAACTGCACCAGAAGCCAAGGACTTCTGGGACAGACACGCTGGCGACTATATATCCCAGGATGTCTATTTGCAGTTCAATTACTCTTCTGCTGACTCTTCTCCGCAGACAATCTGGTGGGTTGACAATTATGTTTGGCCTCAGAGCAGCTACTTGCTTGAAGGGTCGGTCGACAATAACTTCGGATCCGTTCAACTGCCTAGCGAAGTGAAGGGGTTCTACTATTGGGCTTTTGACTACATGACGATAGCACTCACAGATTCCGCATTAGAAACTGTCTTCATCTATGAGCTTCCTCAACCAGAACACTCCTATGAAGAAGTACTCCAAATCATTCTAGATCAGCTAGAAATCAGCGAGTTCATCACTACATATCAAGAGGTCTGGATATCTGTTACCTTTGATCCTTTCACTTCGACCTGGTGGTCTTGGGTAGCCCCCACTTGGACTTGGATGGCATACGCGTTCCTCGAAATCGCTGACGATGCTTCTCTCACTATCAATGATCTCTGGGTCGAGGATATCCCCGCTGAGCAGACACCCCGCCTAACCGTTAATGAGGCTAGAGCAATCTTCCAAGACAGCCCCTATTTCGAAGCCTTTAATCAAACCTATTCGGAATTTGGCGACGTTATTGAGTATGCTTACTACTATTATGATGCCCGGGATTACAATTCCAACGCCAAAATCTGGACTTTCAGCGTCTATTCTCCGGTAATCATTGAAGCATACCTCTCGGTATCAATTGATGACGAGACAGGAGAAATCATTGAACAGTACAGCTATGACCCCGAAGTGTTGCCTGTTCACTCTGTTGAAGAAGTCCTAAACTTTACACAACAACACGAAGCGGTCCAAGAATTCCTCAATGCCAACAATGACGTAGTCACAAACATCTTCTTCCTTAGTTATGATCCTTATGGCCAAACTGAAGCAAGATGGTTAGTCTATTACTATACCCCACAATACGACGCAGTAATTGCTCTGGAAGTTCGAGACGATCCTCTAACTGTTATGGAAGTCTGGACTTATCCCTAAGCACTGTACGATCCCTCTTCAAATGCCTCCCTAAAGCAATAAATCAATATAGGCAAAAACGAGGGTTTTCCCCCTCTTTTTCTAATCATTCTTAAGGGAACAAGCATTAAATTGAGCCAAACTAATAGAGATGTAGCATGACCTGGAAGAAACACTCGCTTCGCGCTACACTTTTTCTATTGCTTGTTGTAGCAGTGCTTTCCCCATCAAGCGTCTTTGAAACAACAGGTCATTCGTCTCAACTCAGCGATTCTGGTAAAAGCATAAAACAAGAGCCTATTTTTTCTCCGCTCAAATTCGGAATCGGCAACGCTAACGCCACTGTTGTCATTTATCCCTCTTTCTACCAGATCCGACTACTTATCCAGTACATTGGAGGAGACGAACCTCTTCTCCAAGACTCTATTCTCGTCCCCAAGAATTTTGAACTGGTTGATGTCCGTCCTGTTGAATCAGATCTGGATGTCATTGCAACTGTTACAACTCTTGACAACCAGTCCATCGTTTCTCTTAATTTTTCTCGCTTCCTCTTCCCTTCAGAAATCCTGAACGTCTTGATAATAGGAAACATTTACCTAGACAATTCTGAGTCTTTTGTTCGTGTGCCTATTTGGTGGAACTATTCCCAACCAGCGGGGACAGAAAATACTCGAATACTGCTCTTTCCAGGCATTGACTATGCCAACTCCAATCCCAAGCCTAGCCGTATCCGGTCCACAACTAACGGGTTTCTAGAATTGTGGTGGATCAATATTTTCACCTCGGGTTTTACAACGATCCTATCCGTGGTTGTTACTCAAGTTGCAAGGAATGAGATTCTAGTATCGCCCAGTCCCATTTACCTGACCACTTCTTCGGAAAATGCGTTTGTACGTTTGTTTCTGGCAAACATCGGGACAACCGCGGTGAACATTACCTTCACCCTACCTAGGGGAACCAAGTTTCAGAAATCGTTTCTCGTTTTGAAAGCATTTGAACAAGAAAGTATCGACTTACTTCTCTTCGGAGACAAGTCTGGGGAGATCCGTGGAAAAATCGAGATTTACACGAATCGAACAAGCGTCCCAATAACCATTCCCGTTCAAATTGAGCTTCGGAAAGCATCCTCCTCCTCTAATACTGCCTTACTGATTACTATTGGTCTCTTTCTCGCACTTTTAACCACGATCGGAGTAGGGTTTTTTTACCATAATCGATTCCGGAAAGAGAATCTCCCTCTTCTTTTACCAGAAGACACTGAAACACTTTCTTCCTCAAACGCACTGATCGGCGAACAAGCCGTCATCCAGTCCCTAAAAGAAATCAAAGCGAGAATTGGAGACCGAAGAGCGTCAATTCTGGAATATATTTATCAAAACCCTGGCTGTTCGCAACAAGAAGTTGCCGAAAAACTTGGTTTCTCAAAAGCAACAATTTCACGTGAAATTCAAAAACTGGGAGCACAAGGATACATCGCAAAAAAGAGACGAGGGATGTCTCATCAATTATTTCTGACCTCTAAAATAATGAATAAAAGAAGGTAATAAACACAAACCATTTGTTGTCTACTCTTTCCAAAGCCCCATTAGCTACCTTTCCGAAGTTACTCCGTATGAGCTACTGCTACGGAGATTTGCGAAAAAACATGGTCCATTCTGGCCACGACCTAGGAAGGCAATGCTATGACTAGGGGGTCTTCTCTGTTACAATACGGGCAGTTCCTTTTCTTTCGAAACCATGATTCTAAATGCTCTCGGTGAGCATAGGCTCTACAACAAGTGAGGATCACAACGTCTTCATCTGGCTCAGGATCATCTCTGCATACCACACAAGGGGTGCTTTAGCGTGGCAGAATGGGCAATATTCTCCCGCAAGAGGAATTTCTCTCTCACAATTCTCACACTTGTAGGAAAGATTCTTGCCATCCGACTCGGCATATTCCGAGACACGAATTTCATTTGAGGGCTCGCTTGTTTGCATCATTCTCATCGCGTGCTCGTCTATGGCTAAAATAGCGGAGATGATGCGATCGATTGAAGACTTGGTGTAAAGATACAATTGTATCCCGTTCTCATACACTTCTATTTCTGAATCATTGAGTTTCGAATAAGAGAAAAACGCATTGATGAAGTTTAAGAATTCTCTTCGGGTCAGTTTCTTTCTTGAAAACGAAGGATTTGGAGAGGAAACTAGTTAACGATCATCTATTCTGACGTTCCCTTTGTTAGTTCCTAGTAATTGTGAAAAAA
>JAJRWK010000177.1 GCA_024276795.1 archaeon
CCGTGACCGCAAGTCAAGCCGGCTGGCGTGACAGCCAGTAGTGAGCTGTGCTCGCGAAAGCTGTCAAGCTCTGGTTCGCCAGGGCCATAGCGGCCGGGTGATACCCGCTCCCATCCCGAACGCGGAAATCACGGCGGTTTTCTTATACGCTATTTTTTGGATTCATGTTTATGTTTCAATATTTATGCTTTGGATTAAGAGGCGATTGAGAAAAAAAGAAGACAAATCTCTTCTCAAAAATATATCGATAAAATGATTATTTCTTGTTTTCAAGTTCAACATCTGGTAAATGATTTATGTGAATCGATGTAGAGATTGATGAGATTCATGGGTCTGCTTGGGTTTAATGAACTGATTAATTATTTTCCTCTTCGATCATGAACCAGATAAAAGAATATAAACGAAAAAATGAACGTTATTAATGAACCATGTCTGAAGGAAGTCGTGTTAATCGAAAAAGAACAATTACCTTTGATGCGCTCGATAGGCAATTGTTACATGAACTGCAAGAGGACTGTAGAATCCAGTATCGCGAATTAGCAAAGCGAACTGGCAAAGCAATTGGGACGATTTCGAATCGTATTCAAAATCTAACCCGAAGAGGTATTATCAAGCGCTGGACGGTCCAAATAGACCCCGAAAGCCTTGGCTACGACTTTACAGCAATCCTACACATCAAGATCGACGTCGTTCACATAAATCAGATCAACAAAGAATTAACCAAAGTAAAGGAACTCTTTGCTTTATACAACGTAACTGGGGATAATGATATCGTCGCACTCGGTCGCTTTGTTAATCGGCGACATCTTGACCAAGTGATTCACAAGATTTTAGCAATTCCTCATATTCAAAGAACCTCTACAAGTCTTGTTTTACGCACACTAAAGGAAGACTTGCGAGTTCATGTTCCTCAGCATGAAGAATCAAAGACTGGTTGAACATAATGAAAACAGAGAGAACTTATCAGTACGCGAAATGGACATATCATTTGAAAGAGTCAGAAATTCGCAGACTTCTACGTTTTAACCCTCCGTATTATTTTGCAGGGGGAAAACCTGGAGCGCTGCCTTTACAGATTATGTCATCTATTATGGAAAGAATCATTTCTGAAGAACTTTCTGGAAGGGATGAATTGGAAGCACCCCTGCTCTAGACTATGGTCCATCAGAAGGTATTCCTGAATTACGACAAGTGTTGGGCGAACGATTACGTAAACGTGATGGAATTGCTTTGACGAAAGGCGAGGAATACAAGGAAGTTATTATAACTACGGGTTCCCAACAAGCAGTTCATGGGATCATTGACGCCATGGTAAATCCTGGCGACGTCATAATCGTTCCGATGCCGGTTTACTTGGGCTTTCTTGGTTCAGCAATCAAGTCGGGAGCCAAGATTGTCTCAATTCCCACGGATAACCAAGGTATCATACCAGAAGGTTTGAACAGAGCCTTGTAACTGCTCGAAAGAGACGAAAAAACTTTGCCCAAGTTAATTCATACCATACCATTTTCGGACAATCCAAAAGGAACTACGCTCTCTTCTAGTCGGAAAGCAGCAATATTCAATATTGCCGAGCAATGGGATGTCCTTCTCATAGAGGACGCTGCATACAAAGAGATTCGTTATGGTCAAGCAAGAGAAAAGCCCTTGGATCCCATCAAAAAACTGGATAAAGGGAATACTAGGGTTGCATATGTAAATTCATCAAGTAAGGAAGCAGCGGTTCTACGGATCGGTTACTCTGTAATTCCTTCTGGGATAAATGAACAAATCATTAAGACCAAAGGATACTATGATCTTTGTACTCCATCAATAACTCAAAAGATGGCTTTGCACTATTACCGAGACTATATTGATAAAACCCTACCTAAGATAATTGATACTTACGAACAGAGAGCATTAGCTATGAAACGTGCCGTTGATGAGTTCCTAGTCGGTTTAAGAACAGATCCTGAAGGTGGATTCTTTATTTGGTTCTCAAGTGAAAATGAAAGATTAGACACAACTGCGCTCCTAAATACTGCACTTGAAGCAGGAGTGCTTTATGTTCCAGGAGCCGCGTTTTATCCTTCTTCTGGCTTAGCTTTGGCTTCTGACTTATCCCGTTTTGTTCCAAGCGTCAGAAAATCAAATGAGATACGCCTTAGTTATAGTACTTCAAAACCAGAAGAAATCTCAAAAGGTATTGAAATACTTGGAAATCTTTTTGCTTCTACGCCCTAAGGCTTTCAGAAGGTAGCTCTCTTGAAAAATTGCTTGAAAATAAGATGTTCACTCTGATCTTGGAGTGGGTTGCAAAAATTCGGAGGCGAAATTAGGCTTTGCCAATTTATTGGAGGTGTAATTTTTCCACGTTCTTATAGTTGTGCAACTTTATTGATGGGGTAGGTTCTGGTAATCCTGCTGATCTTAAGATAAATCAATCCAATTCCGACCCAGTAGAGGAGGTATGCTCCAATCTCTAGGAGTGTAGGTTTGTCTTGATATCCAAACAAGGATCGGAGTAGTGCTCCCAAGGCACTAGTTTTGTCGTTAAGAACACCACTGAGATCCATTATTGGTTGGTTCCATGCTGCTGTGGCGGCTCCAAAAACACCTAATTCTTGGAATTCATGAACTCCTTGTGAGAACAAGCCAGCTGCGAATAAGATCAGGATAATACTTGTAACGTTGAAAAATTGTCTAAGATTCAGTTTGACGGTTCCTCGCATCAATTGGATGGCAACTATGATTGCTATGCTGATTCCGGCAATGCTTCCAGTGAATACAGCGAATCGGTTTGCAGATGTCCGTATTCCTGCTAGGAAAAGTACGGTTTCGATTCCTTCTCGGAACACTGCTACAAATGAGAGAAGCATTAGTCCGTGGGGATTGGCTCCAGAGATTGTCTCCTTTACTTTTGTCTCGAGTTCTAATTTCAAGTATTTTGCGTTGTGAAACATCCAAACAATCATCCATGTGAGAACTCCTGCTGCCAAGATCATGACAGATCCTTCAAAAACTGTTTCAGCTGTGCCTTCGAATCCTTCCAAAAGAAGTTCGAAGACAACCGCGCCTAAAATGCTTAACGCAATGGCTATTCCGGTGCCTTTCCAGACTTCACGCTTTAAAGGATCGTTCTGTGTCTTGGTCAAGTATGCCAACAGTATGCCAATGATGAGAGCCGCTTCAATCGTTTCTCTAAGAGTAATGATAAATGCAGCTATTGAGAATATTTCTGCCATGTAATCACCAAGTTAGGTTGCCCGAACTTTCACTCGGATCTTCTATTCCGGTAATAAAAATGTTAGGTTACCCGAACTTTACCTTGCTTTACAAACAGTATGAACATGAACAAATAAACGAGAAGAAAATAGAAAAAACTCTCCTATTGCTCAAGAAAAAGAGAAAAAATAACAATGTGAATTGATTATTGCTGGCTAAGACTTCAAAATCTTGTAGGAAAAGTCTTCCATACCGAGTGGAAGCTCTTCATCAGGTCCTAGTTCTCCTCGTTCCCTGAGAATCTGCTGAGTTAATAAGTGATAAACTCGGGCTAATGCCCGTCGCCCTTTGTTATTGCAAGGGATTACAACGTCCACATAGCTAGTTACGTTGTCAGTATCGCACAGAGCGACGACGGGAATACCCATCTTAACCGCTTCACTCAAGGCTTGGGAATCTGTTCGGGGATCATTTAGAAAAATGATTTCAGGTTCAATATATCCTCTATGTGAGGGGTTCGTCATAGTTCCGGGAATGAATCGCCCAGGAATTGCTTTGAAACCAGCAACCCTTGCCATTTTTGCCACTGGAACCGTACCGTACTGTCTTGCAGAAAACACAGCTACTGATTCTGGATCAAATCTTGCAAGTAGCTTGGCTACGGCCCGAATTCTGTCATCCGTCGCCTTAACATCCAAAACATAGAGCCCGTCAGTGCGAACTTTGTAAATATATGGCTTCATGTAGGATGTGGCTAGTTTTGTTCCAATGTGAACTCCGGACTCCAGATAGTCATCCAAGGGTATGAGGAGTGTAGACTCATCTATCTGCGGGGCTTCGGACATCGATTCTCCCATTGCTAATCTCCTATCAAAATCCCATATCTAGGTATTAAAACAGTTTTTGTTTTGCCATTGGTCGTTTTGAATACGAGTTTTGCTTAGTCTCCCACGGCGAGATGTAATAGCAATGCGATAAATGCAATCACCGTTAAGACCCACTGGCGATGAATCCACTTGATAAGTCCTCTGGCTTCCTCTATTTCCCAGAAGGGGCGGTATTTCTGCCACATGACCAGACCTGCTAGAGACATCACGGTGAATGAAACACCAGCTACCATTCCCGTCCAGAATGCCCCCGCGGAGGAGTTCCAGTACGACCACCCATGCAATAATCCAAAAATAGTGGCTAGACCTAGCGTGGCCACGTGGATGTAAAATAGCGGTTTTCTCAGCTTCCGATACGCCGACGCGACAAATGCTCTGATTTCAGGGTATTCTTTCTTTGGCAAGTATTTTTGTGTGTAAATGTGAAGCCGTCTCAGAAATACATACGCAAAGCCGATTGCCAATAAGGGTAGCGTTGCTTCTCCTAAGCCACCAAAAGCGCCACCTTCACTGTCTCCCTCATAGCCGTCGTCATCCGCAAGCATTGAAGTGGTTGTCAACAGCACCAGAACCGAAATAACCAACAAGGAGACCATCAGAAATCGCTTCTTATTACTTAGTTGTTGAACAATGCGTAACCTGCCGTTTTTCACAATTGCAAAAAGCGTCCTCATTATAGAAAAATTATGTGGTAAATCTCGTAGATTTTGCAAACATAGTGATTTGGCGGAGGATATTCGGGGACGAAACAATGTTGCTATTATGCTATTTATTGTTGAGAAGAAAATAAGAATTTCATGATACAGCCCTTTGTATTACATTTTGAGCACATTGAACCTTTCTCGGCGAGTGAGCATGTGGACAACATTGTTGATGATAATTGAATGCCTAATTTCCTCAGAATACCTTGTTCTTCAAGGATTTTCAAGAGATTTTCAGCTTTACTTTTTGTGATTCCAAGACGGTCCGAAAGCGTAGAACTGGAAACAATTTTTTCTCTTTTGATGACGGCGATTGCTTTTTCGATCAAAATAACCCCCCAACATAAACGATGACAAAGGCGACAAGCCAGCCCGCTAGTAGTCCGATCATAACTGAAAATACCGCCCATTTTGTACCTATTTCATTCTTGATAGCCACTAGGGTTGCAATACAAGGCGTGTACATAAGAATGAAGAACATGTAAGCTAATCCCGATATGGGATCAACGCTATTTCCCAAAGCTCCTAGAAGCGTTTCTTCCCCTTTTATTCCGTAGAGTAGCCCAAGCGTACTAATCACAATTTCTTTTGCCACAAAACCAAAAAGTAGCGCAACGACCAGTTCTGTGTTCCATCCCAGTGGGGAGAAAATAGGCAAGAGGAGTTTACCAAGCAGGAAGATCCATGATTCTTGCATTATACCAGCATCGTTCATTGCGTCTGGACCCAAGAACCCTTTCGGTCCCGTAACGGACAATATCCAGATGCCAATTACTCCTCCAGCAATCCAAGACGCGGCATGTTCTACGAACTCTCGTAAATATAAATAAGTCTGATAAAAGATAGTTCGCAAAGACGGAACAGAGAGATCAGGCATTTCAAGCAACAAGGATGTTTCTTCTCCTCGTGTCAATGTGTTTCTTAAAATCCAACTTACAAGCACCGCCATTGTGATTCCTGCAAAGTAAACTAAGGTCAGAATGCTTCCAGCATGCTTAGGGAAAAACGACGCGCTTAGCATGACGAATACGGGAAATCGAGCGCTACACGGAATAAAGGGATTGGCCAAGATCGTTGTAATTCTCTCTTTTCGATCTGAGATAGACTTAGTTGAAAGCACTCCTGATACATTACAACCAAAGCCAAGGATCAACGGTGCTATCGACTTTCCAGATAGACCTAGCTTGGACATGAATCTATCTGTAATGAACACGACTCTAGCCAAATATCCTGATTGTTCCATTAATGTTAGTCCGATGAAGAGCAATGCTATTTGTGGAACGAAAATTAGCACAAATCCCACACCATCAATTATTCCATCAGCCAGAAATGAAGCTATAACAGGAGATGGAATCGTATTCTTAACTTCCTTGGCAAGATTGTGAAATAAGAGATCCAACAAGTCTGAGCCTGGCTGGGAAACAACAAAAATCGTTTGAAACATAAGCCACATTATCGTGATGAAGATAATAATGCCCCAAACGGGGTGAAGCAATATTCTATCAATTTTTTCAGAAATGCTGTGTTGTCCAGCTTTACTCCTTCTAATTAGTACTTGCTTCTGCATCTGCTCGATTATTTCATACTCTTTTTCAATAAGCCAGATGTCTAATCCATTCTTGAGATCGAATTCGTGTTCTGTGTTCTTAATTATCCTTTCAATTGAGTCTCGCAAATCAGTGCTTAGTCGTTTCCAGAGGTAATCGTCCCTTAAGGCAATGAAATACGCCAATGTCTCTTTGGTTAAATGAGCCAGATCATTCTCTGGAAAACTGTGTAAATTCAATATATTCTTAATCTCAGCTTCTGCTTTCTCAAAAACTTTGGTTTTCTTGAGTTGCGGCAGAAGAATTGGTCGCGGTAATCTTGGTTGCTCGAGCCGACTGAAAATAGTGTTCTTCAATTGTGTTAGATCCGATTTGTTGAATGAATTTATTACCAACACCGGAACACCGAGTAATTCTTCCATCTTTTTGATGTCAATACTTATGCCTTGTTCTGTCATCTTATCTGAAAACGTAACTACCAATATCATGCTCTTGTTTAATGTTAAAAGCTGATGAGTCAGGAAAAGGCTTCGTTCAAGTTTCGTGCCGTCTACAACATTAACTATGATCTCGTATTGGCCCTTAACCAATATCTCCCGTGGAAAAATCTCTTCGGGAGATGCTGGACCGAACCCGTAAATTCCAGGTAAATCCATTACCGTAGCTGAAAATGAATTCAATCTGCATTCTCCAATCTTTCCTGACACGGTTATTCCTGGAAAGTTTGCTACCTTCTGGCTTGCACCAGTCAAGAAATTAAAAATCGCAGTTTTCCCAACATTGGGATTGCCAACAAGCAATACGTCTGAGCGATACGCATTGGTTTTACTTGTCAGTTCTTTCTTATCAAGGATTGTTGGCCTCAAATTACATGCCACCCATTCTAACGGGCCTTATTCGGCGTAACTTGTCGAACTATTATCTTTTCGGCCAGTTTTCTTCCGATCACTAGTTTAGAATGGTCTATTTCTACTAGAATGGGGCCTTTGCCGACATTCTCCAGTACCACGAGTGTTTTGTTTTTTCTCATTCCCATTTGAGCAAGTCTCCTTTTGGAAAAGGAATCGCCATTGATCTCATTGATAAGAACTTGCGAGCGAGGTTTGATTTCTGCTAGGACACTCATGGTAACCACTTGAAACGAATCGACATATCTTCGGGTGACCTAACTTTTTGAGAAATATTAATTTATTCACTTTATAAAAAGCGATATGATCAATTGATCGCGATTCACTGTTCATTTATTCGGGTGTCCGAATATTTGTTTGATCTTTTATTCAAAGTATCGCTCAAAATTCTTGTCTCTGCATCCTCAAACATATGGAAAGGGAAGTAGATACGGAATAAACCTAATGCTGATAGCAATTCACTTCTTGTAAAACGGAAGAAAACACCGTTAGGAACCTATTTTTCTTAAGTGTATTCGATGAGGATGTGTGAAACCTCTCAGAACAATCACAACAAACAGTTAATATATCAATAGACTTAGCTCAAATAAATTAAAAGGATAGATATTCGGAGGATCATCAGTGATAGAGTATTTCAGTGGTTCCTACAGCTCATTAAGAAAATACTGGGAGAAAAAGTTTCGGTCAGAGCAATTTAAATCCCTCGGCACTAGGGAGCCTGCTGTTGAATTTACCTTGGAGAAAATAAGGAAGGTTCTCCGCCCCCACCACCTCTGGATCGATATTGGGACAGGTCCCGGCTCCGTTTACGGAAAAGCCCGTGATATGGGCATAGCCAGTCATTTCTTAGGTCTAGATTTCTCCAAAGCAATGTTACAGAGATTTGATGATCCTCAGATTTTGAAAGTCTTAGGAGACGGACGATATTATCCATTGAGGAATAATTGCGCGGAATTAGGTACTAGCTTTTTCGTATGGTCTGATTATAGTGATTTGACCCCCGTTGTCCAAATGTTCTACTCAATTGTTAAGTCGTCAGGACATGTGATCCTTATCGACTACGCCCGTGGCGATTCTTACTGGGAGTTACGGCGAATGCTTCACGGATTTAGGGGAATCGTTGGAAACATTCACTTGCGAACGCCACAAGAGGCTAGGCATGTTTTTGAAAAAATAGGGTTTGAGATAGAATATGCTGACTACGTTGGCTATGAAGTGCCCATGACCGCGATGCCTAATCTTGTTTCGGCAACTGACCTCCCAATTATTCAAGAGCAGAGACCGGAAGCTTACGCGTCGCTTACTGAGTTGCGCTCGAGAAGGGTTCACACTCGTAGGCATTATCTTGTCATTGCGAATAAGCCATGAGCGTTGACAATAAGTGCCCGGGAGATCATCCTGCAAGGGGGAAACAGTCTCTTCCCGGGAATCTATCCCTTTTTATCCCCCAAGGGCCGCTCATCCCGTCCAAATGGACAGTCCGCCCCCTATTTTGGAGACGGCATGTTCAGCCATCTCCATTATCTCTATGGGTGCAAGTTGTTCAATTGTTTTTCGATCCAGAATAACTACCATTCTTTGTGTTTGTGCGTTAAGTGTTCCAACGATGGGGATGATTCTTCTGGTGTCGATAGTAGTATCTTTGTCAAGGGTTCGATTTCCTATCTGCTCGTTCACCCATTTAAATAGTTCCTTTCTTGCTAGGTGTTCCCCAACTTCCCTTAGGGAGGCTTTGTGTTGATTTCTGCTTAACCATTTTTTCGGAACCCACTTTTCCCAATCAAAATCAAGGATCCAAGTGTGAATGCTCTTGTTTCCCGTGTATACAAACAGAAACTCAAAATCTTTTTTTAGTACGTCTCTTAGTAGTCTAGCCGTTTCAATGGAGGATTCCAGACTTGTATCTTCTTCAAATGGAACAATTCCGGAGGAAATCATTCGGGGGTGGCCTAGCACACGTTTAGAAAACGCTCGTGGTTCGAGGAATTCTGCTGAAGACATGAAGCAACGAATAGGATATCTATCAAGTTTCAGGTATGCACGAATTGCTTTTCCCAGTTTTTTATTTCCAATTGTTCGCCAATGGAGAGTTCGTTGTAGGCTAGCCCACGACTGCTTTCTCTTGATTTTTCCTTTGTGGATTCGCTTCACTAAGCCCCATATTTTTATTGCTCGGAATTTTAGGTCAACTGATCCGCCATATTCCCAACCCGAGTAGAATGAAGAAATGAATTTTCTGTCTTGCTGGTTGATATTAATCTTTCTTAGGGCCATTCGCTTGCCTCATGTAAAAAAAGCTGTTAACAATAAAGTATTTTCCCGTGTGTATCTTATCCGTAGGGCCAATATTTGAAGCCAGCCCTTTGTTTGATCTTAACCATTTCCTCTAGAAGTTCTAACTCTCCTGGTTCTAATTGATCCTTGTATTTTGTCATAAGAAGCCTAGCGTCTCTTTTCCTAATGTCAACATAGAGGATCATTTCTTCTTTGATTTGGCGTCCTACAGTAGGTCCTCGAATGCTAACAGCAACTTGCTTTCCTACAGTTGCTTTCTCAATGTTTTGTCGGTTTTCCTGGATCTGTTGTATTACACCGACTCTTCGATTGTCTTCACGGATGAGAATATTTCTCGGCTTGATCATTCCAGCGAGGACTTCAACACCAACAACTGCTGGTTTGCTGATTCTAAAAATATAATTAGGTAAAATCTTGATTTTTCCTGGTCTTTGGAGGTCTGCAAGAACTTGGCTTTTTTCTTTCTCCTCTGTCTCTGCTTTCCACGCCATATATTCATCTATGATATGATATATGATGTTTCCAGTAAAAATTGGAAGACCTTGGAGATAAGCTTCTTCTTCTGCTTCTCCCTGGAACCCAACATTGAAACCGAGAATTACACCATACTGGGGGAGTTTTTCCGCAGTTATCAGAGCTTCTATGACATCTCTTTTTGTAATGTCTCCAACATCGGCGATTCTTATTGGGATCCCATTACTTTTGAGCATTCCAATCAACGCTTCTAGAGACCCCAAAGTGTCGGCTTTGAGAATAATCCCTTCATCTTGGGTTTCGATTCTTAAAGATCGGAGTTCATCTTCGATTTCTTGAGAAAGCTGATTGATTTCTTCTTCAGAATTCGCGACAAAGATTGGTGCGCCTGCTAGTGCATTTTCAGGATCTTGGACAAGAAGTTTTACTCCTGCGGATGCAAATATTTCATTGGTTCGAGTAAATTTATCTCTTGGATCTCTCATTTCATCTAATGGTTTTGGAAGGAGCAAAGCTTTGACTCGACTTACTCTTGCACCGTGTTTGTTGCGAAAACAACAGTGTCATCTTTGCGCATCACACCGTCGTATAGAACGATGTCTAATGTTACCCCCATTCCTTCCTCTTCTCTTACTTCGAGAACAACTCCAATCCCGGGTCCTTCACTGTAGCGAAGTCGCTTCATCAAGTATTGTTGAGTTATTCCAGCAAGAATTAAGAAGAGATCAGGGATCCCTTCTTTAGTGTGAGCACTGACCGGCACAATTGCTACGGATTTGGTATAATCTTTTATTCTGTCATAGCGCTCTGACAGAAAGCCCAGGTCGGATAATTCCCCTTGAACCTCATAGATCTTGTTTTCGAGCTCTTGTTGTGTTCTCTTGTTTTGTTTCTTGATTGTGCCAATGAATGACTCTCCAGGGTTTGCTTTCCACCCCGGAACTCGGTCAATTTTATTCAAAGCCACGATGAATGGTGTTTTTCTCTGTTTTAGGATGTCTATTGATTCATAGGTTTGTGCTTGAAAACCTCTAGTAGCATCAACAACCAATATTGCAATGTCCGCGACGCTAGCCCCCCTTGCTCTTAGGTTCACAAAC
This sequence comes from archaeon, assembly GCA_024276795.1. Lineage (GTDB taxonomy): Archaea > Asgardarchaeota > Heimdallarchaeia > Heimdallarchaeales > JAJRWK01 > JAJRWK01. The sequence continues at coordinate 11,117 of JAJRWK010000177.1, forward strand.
GCTGCGTGTCCTGGAGTGTCGATGATTAAGAGGCCGGGGATCTTTAGATCGATTTTTATTTTCATGACTTCTGCTACAGGTCTAGCTGCTTCGAGGATTGTCTCTGAAGGGAAGAATGATGCGCCCACATGTTGTGTTATTCCCCCTGCCTCTCTTGCTTGTACTGCTGTTCCTCGCACAGAGTCAAGCAAAGACGTTTTCCCGCTATCAACATGACCAAGAACAACAGCAATGGGGGATCGGATTCGTTTTTTCTCATCAGGGGGGTTATTCGTCTTGGACATTTTCTCACCTCAATAAAATAATGGTGCTAAGAGGAAAGAACCATTATTGCTCATAGATCCAGGTTTCTTGTACCCAATTCCAATCTACTAGCTCACTTTTTTCGAAATAGACATTCATTTCATATTTTGCATTCTCGGGGGAATCGGCAGCATGAACAAGATTTCGGCCGATATTCAAACCAAAATCGCCCCTGATAGTTCCCGGAGCCGCGTCTTGAGGATTGGTTGAGCCTAGAATTGTCCTCATCTTTTGAATGGCATTTTCACCCTCTACAACCATGGGGACTGCGGGTCCAGAAGTGATGAATTTGACAAGCCCGTTGTAAAACGGTTTACCCTCATGAACAGCGTAGTGTTTTTTGGCGTGTTCTAAAGTTGGGAAAATAAATTTCATGGCAACAATTTTTAATCCTGATTTTTCTATTCGTGAAATTATTTCACCAATCAGCCCTCGCTGAACTGCATCGGGTTTTATCATTACGAATGTCCTTTCCTTTTCCATAACCTGTCACCTAATAGCAAGCTCATTTGTACCGTCCCTTCTAAAATAGTTCTGATAGGATACTCGGCGATTGCTAACCAAGTTATGTCTTGGGGACATTTTGGAGAAACTCTTTTGTTTCCCTCGCGGATTAATATATGTGTGGTTTCTTATGGAAAGCGAAATAAAACCAGTTGAAGACTCAGAATGTGGTGAACATTAATTATCACGGATCCGTGGCCTAGTTTGGAAGGGCACCGGCCTCCGGAGCCGGCGGCAGGGGTTCAAATCCCCTCGGATCCGCCAAAATCATATTTTTTTGATAGAATCATCTCCGCTCTTACAAGGAATAGAAATTAATATTGCACACAATCCAGAAGAGACAGAATGCCCTCCCGTAAGACGACTCCCATTGATAAGTTTCTCTCAGAAGACGACGCTAAAGAGACACCGAAGCCATCTAAGAACGGAATAGATCCTCTACTTGAGAAAATCCAAGAACTTGTTAAGGTCTTTGCTAATGAATCTGGTCATTCTTATCGTGCCCAAATTGGGAGATACCGTGCCTCAAGCGTCCCTTATTGTAATCGGAAAATCGCTTTTGAAATGCTATTGGGGGTTGAGGAACTTGAAGAATTAGAAGAAGACACTCGATTAGTTGGAACTGCGATGACAGGACAGATCATCCACGATTTTCTAGAAAAAGCCTTGGAACCAATCTTGATCTCATCAGAAGAAGAAGTAGAGGTTAATCTGGGTGAATTCGTTATTTCCGGCCATTATGACTTGCTCGTAAAAGATGTTGACGGAAATAAAATAGTGATTGACGTAAAAACGTGTTCTGACGCTTCAAAGGTTCAGGCAAAGGAGGCGCACGTTCGACAATTATCTGTCTATCAAGCAGCCCTAGGTGGTATTGACGGAGCTCTTCTGTACGTTGAGCGTAATAACTTTCAGATGAAGATGTTTAGATTCCCCTTTGACAAGGAAATATTTTCACAAGTGGTTGTGAAGATGACAGAACTCCATTCAAGAATAACTCGTACTTGGGAGTATTTTGAGAAAAAACAGCGAGAAGGAATGCCCCAACTCATTGGTCTGACTCTTGATCAGGTATTAGAAGCAGTGAAGCTTGATCTTGTACCACCGAGAGAACCAGAATTTGAATATGAATGTCGAAACGCTTGGTCTCGATGTCGTTTCTACGACATATGTTATAGTTCAAACTCTCGTTATGGACGCTAGTCCGATGATTCACGTTCCATTGACGGTGATCGTTAGCATTGCAAATGAATTAGACGAAAGTTATAAAACAACAGTATCCATTGATGATCCGTGCCAGAAGAATTTGATGTTATCGTGGTTGGTGCAGGACCTGCTGGTAGTCGAGCCGCAATTGAAGCAGCGAAGGGAGGAGCAACGACTCTATTGTTGGAAGAGCATCCCGTTGTCGGGCAGCCAATTGCTTGTGGGGAAGGCATAAGTCGACACGGCTTGGACTTCTTCGGCTTGCCCGCTGAAGACGCTCCTTACTACAACCTCTCAGTGAAAGAATTCAAAATGTTTGCACCTAATGGTAGCGTTGTCAAACTCCACATAGATGGTTTCATGATTCACAGAGATAAATTTGATCAATATAATGCAAAACTAGCTGAAGAATTAGGCGCAGATGTAAGAACTAGCCATCGTGTGGAAAATGTAACGCGAGAAAACAATCAAATGCGGGTAGAAGTCTTGAAAAAAAACAAAGATCGAGTTGAATTCATCTCGAAAATAGTGATCGATGCAACAGGACCCGCAGCTAGAGTCGGACGCATGCTGGGGAGACCAATCCCTGAAAAAAGAGTATATGGCATAGAATATAAGATGAAGGGGGTGTCTACGGACAGTTTTGATTTCTATCTCGATTTCGAAAAGTTCCCAAGAGGCTATACTTGGGTTTTCCCCAAAGGAAATGATGTAAGCAATGTAGGAATCGTAATGGATGGCCCATATGCCAAAGAACGCCTAAATGAATTTATTAAAGATCAGAAAATTGAGGGAGAAATAATTGATTATATAGGAGGAACCATACCCATGACGGGGCCGATATACGATGCAGTTGATGACAATTTCATCGCAGCCGGGGACGCAAATGGAACTGCCAACGCTCTTTTCTACGGGGGCAATCGCGTGGCAATGACTTCTGGAATGCTCGCCGGAAAGGTGGCAGCAAAAGCAATTGCTGAAAACAACGTTTCCAAAGAGCGCTTGAAGGAATTCGATGAACTGACCCGTAGTTACCCTTTTGCCGACCCTTCTATCCTCGACGCCCATCGAATTTTCTATTCTTTCAAAAACCAGACATATAGTCGATTCTCCAGAGCTCTGAACAACGTCTATCTCGACAAATTAGGAATCACGGGCCGTCTAAAAATACTCAAGCTCTGGCTATTCGATAAAGA
>JAJRWK010000178.1 GCA_024276795.1 archaeon
GGCAACATGTTTAGGAATCATGGAATCCTCCCACTTTTCGCGAGGAACAAGAGGATTACCGCCATACCCCGAAAGAAGCTTTCTTTGCCCAAAAATCATTTGAGGGACAATATCTTCAGGATGATCAATCACTGATCCATCCATATTATCACCCATCGCCCAAGACTCGCTTCTCCAACAAAACTGACACCGATGGGAACACCAGGCAACAGAAGGTGTAACTTGCATGCATCTATGAGTCTCAATGCCATAGAACTTTTGCTGGTAGCAAACGTCGTCCTGCTTCAAGGATTTATGAGTATAAGTGCAGATCTTAACTGCGCTGTGATGACCGGCGATGAAGTATTGTTGTTTTTCAAGAGTACTAACGAGTTCTGTGGGCAATATTTTCATCATTTCTTGTTTTTAACGAGCTGGTTTAAAGGTATCCTTCATGGAAAATCTGGTCAATTATCCACAAAATGATTATTCTCTCTAAACACAAGCAATATTACTCGTGTCCGATCTCTCAAAGCTTCGTTGTTTTGCGAACATGGGTAGCTAAGAGCATAAATGTAAAAACAAGCATGCCGATTTCAAGCCTCAAGAATCCGGCATTATCGGTTGCAGGGCTTTTCCGGTAACCCCAATCATCGGCTAAGTTAGGAAGAACAATTGCGGGTTTCCCATCTAAGAAAACGATTCGCGTTGTGTGAAAAACACCATGTATCGACTGAGATCTCCCTAACAGTGTGAAGTTATACTTCCCTTCTGGCAAATCATCAAACGATCCAGTAACTTCAATTTGTGCTCTCCTCTTGATATCAGTTATCCCGGGAGGAAGATCGATGGACGAAATCACTTGGGCACATGCTGAATCCCTAGGCCTGATCTCAATGAGGGATGTAAGACTAGCGATTCTAGCGCTCCCATTGAGCACAAATACACAAGCATCCGGAGTTTGATACTTAATAACATCCGCTGTTGGATTCCATACCTCACCATATGCGACGAATTCTATGATTTTGCTCCCATCTTCATATGAACTACTCATGTTCCACTTGATATCAACAATGCGAGTCTCGATCCAGGGGTCATCTGTTTGTTTCTCCGCGTAGACCAAGAGAGAAGCGCTTAAAATAACTCCAAAGAACAACAAATAGAACAAAACGTAGCATATGGCAATTTTGCTCCGTTTTCTCTGGCCCACAGATGTTATTTTAAATCCACCCTTATTGTAAACTATAATATTAGTTTCTCATAGGCATATTTAAGCAAAACACCAATTATCACAAGCATTTGGCAAACACATAAAGATTGCAAACAATAATCAAGAAATGTGGCCAACTCTGAAATGATCGACTCTGAAGCAATCCGCGCAAGAATGAGGGCATTCAGAAGCGATCTGGAAACCTATTGTAGGGAACAGTCTGTTGGCATTCCCGAAATTATCGCTGTTACCAAGAAACAACCTGAATGGAAAATCAAGATTGCCCTCCAAGAGGGCTTCACAAAACTAGGAGAAAACTATGTCCAGGAAGCCAGAAAAAAATACGATATACTCCAACAAGCCAGCGAACTTCATCTTCTGGGGCCACTCCAGACTGGAAACATTAATCGCGCGTTGAAAATCTTTGATTTTATCCATGCTATTCATTCCGAAAAAATATTGCTAGAACTTGAGAAAAAGGCCAGTAGACAAGAAAAGCAAATACCCGTTCTTTTAGAAATAAAAACATCACCAGAACCGACAAAGTCTGGTCTGAGTCCTGCCGAAGCAATACAGCTAGCAAGAAACATTGAATCAGGAGAAATTATACTCAGTAGTGTCAAAATTCAAGGAGTCATGACAATCGCCCCCCTAAGCACAATGGATGACGCAAGAATAGCTTTCAAAAAATGTAAATCTACAGGAAGAGAAATTGCTCAAATCCTCAAAATAAAGGAACCCATCTATTCCTATGGAATGAGTGCTGACTATAAAATTGCCATTCAAGAGGGAAGCAATATGATCAGAATCGGAACCAAGCTCTTTGGACCAAGAGACTAATCGAAGGTGAAAAAGAAAGAGAACCAAAACCCCATCTTGGCCTAGATTGCTTCTTTGTGTTTTCAAGAATCTTCTGGGAACGGCCATGGAGGCAATGTCTTCCTCAAAGGCTTGTCTTGTCTGATTCCTAATGCATACTGAGCTTGGATCAAGGTTTGAATTTCGTCTGTACCTTCATAAATCCTTGCTCCACGAGAGTTTCTCCAGAACCTCTCGACTGGATAGTCCGCACTGAAGCCATAAGCACCATGGATTTGAATAGCATCATCAGCTGCCTGACTAGCAACATTTGTAGCATACCATTTAGCCAAAGCCGTTTCTCGAGTGTTTCTCTTCCCTTTATTCTTGAGCCAAGCCGCCTTCAGGACAAGTAGCTCAGCAGCTTCAATACCCTTTACCATGTTGGCTATCTTTTGTTGTACCAATTGAAGATCTGCGATGGGCTTGCCAAACGCAATTCGTTGCTTGGCGTAGTCGATGCTTGCTTCTAGCGCAGCTTTTGCCAAGCCAACACTTCCAGCAGCAACGGTAAATCGACCGTTATCTAAGCATGACATAGCGATCTTGAATCCTTCACCCTCTTCACCCAACAGATTCTCCTTGGGGATTTCAACGTCTTGGAAGAAAAGCATGCCTGTATCTCCTGCTCTGACACCGAGCTTGTCTTTGATAAATGCGGAAGAAACACCCTTCCAGTCTCGTTCAATAATAAACGCACTGATTGCCTTATGGCCTAACTCGCGAGGGCCCGTGTATGCAAAAATAATGAAGTGGTCAGCAGTATTTGCTAAGGAAATCCAAGCCTTAGAACCGTTCAAAATGTAGAAATCACCGTCTTTCTTTGCAGTGGACTTCAAATTCTTTGCATCAGAACCAGCATCCGGTTCAGTCAAGGCATAACCTGCAAGTTTCTTTCCCTTAGCTTGTGGAACCAAGTACTTCTGTTTCTGCTCCTCTGTGGCCCACTGGAGCAAACCAAGACTATTCAGACCAACATGAACACTAACCGGAACGCGCAGACTAGTGTCCACACGCTCTAGCTCCTCTGAAAGAATCGCAAGTGAAACATAATCCATGCCAGCCCCGCCATATTTCTCAGGAATACAAACACCAAGAAAGCCTTCACGACCCATATGCCTCAAGATCTCAGGGTCTACTTCATGTTTCTTATCTAGCTCGATAATCCTCTCACGATAGCTTTCAGCAAAAGCTCGCACACTTTCGCGCAAAATCTTGTGCTCTTCTGAAAATTCGAAGTCAATCATCTTGAACTTGAATCATCGATCAGTTTTATAGCATTGCCTTTTCAAACTCAGATTCTTGATACGGATGGTTTTTATTTTATCATCATAAATCAATCAACATACCTCACCAACAAAACATAGAAACATCAACAAAGGAGGAATGAAATGAAAAGTCTAGTTCTGTTAAAAGTCGTTCCGGATACGGAAGCACTTCTCCAAATCGACGAGGCACAAAAAACCGTACCTCTCGACGGAGTAGAATGGATCATCGACCCATACGTCGAAAACGCCCTGGAAGAAGCAATTCGACTCAAAGAAGCACAGGGAGGAGAAGTCGTCCTCGTAACTGCAAACAATGGCGCTAAGGAAGAAGAAGCAGTCATTAGGAAGGCACTTGCTATGGGCGCAGACCGAGCAATTGTTGTAACACATGATACCCTAAAACAAGCAGACGGAACCACTCTCGCCAAGATCCTAGCTAAAGTTGTCGAAAAAGAAAGCCCTGATATCGTCTGGGGAGGAATGTCTTCCTACGATTCTTATAATGCTCAAGTTCCCGCGCAAATCGCATCAATCCTGGGGCTTCCCTTTGCTGCAAATGCCATGACTTTCGAATACTCCGATGGAAAAGCAAAAATCACTCGTCTAATCGTTGGTGGTGCACAAGAAGAAATTGAAATCCCCTTACCCGCCGTCATCACGGCAGATCAAGCCTTAAACGAGCCGCGCTATCCCAAACTCCCAGACATAATGAAAGCCAAAAGAAAACCGCTCGAATATACCACATTAGAGGAACTCGGCATAACACTAGACAAAGTCGAGCACTATGAGAGAGTAAGCATCTCACTCCCACCAAAGAAAGAAGGTGGAAGAATCTTAACTGGAGAACTAGAAGAACAAATCAAGGAACTAGTTCGGCTCCTTGCAGAAGAAGCCAAAGTCCTCGAAGCATAGGTGATGAAAATGAGCAACGTATTAGTCTATCTACAATCAAAAGGAAACGATTTGCTGAAAGCCTCGGCTGAAGCAGTCAGTGCGGCTAAGGCGGTCGCATCAGTCACCGGTGGCGAAGTGCACGCAGTAATCTCCTCAACAGCTCCAGACCAAGCAATAGAAAAGGCAAAACAACTCCCGATTAACGCACTGCACATTTTCACGGATCTCGAAAAATACAACCTTTACAGACATGTTAA
>JAJRWK010000014.1 GCA_024276795.1 archaeon
AAGGTCACGATCCCAATAACAATTCGAACATATGCGTCCGTTTTTCCAACGTTTACTGACATTTACTCATCACCTCGTGGAATATTCCACAAGTCGAGTAAACATTTCGAAACCCGAATTTTTAATCTTTGCTTATAGCTAAAAACCTACGGGGTTCGAGAAAAACACGCTTCAACTCAAAAACTCCCACGTTGTAAGCATAAGAGTCCCTCTTAAAAATATTCCCTATTCATGAGAACGCTCAATAGTAGTAAAACACTACTCGGACAATACGCGCCCCTAATCTAACGTTACATGTGTTCCTCATTCCTTCAAGAACAATTTTCCTCTCTCCTCGAAAAGGAGCCCCTCACGCGACAGGCTCTCTATCGCTTTGTCTACGGCCTCTTCTGACAAGCCTTTCTCTTTTACCATTTGCCCGGGCTCAATAAATCCGTTCTCCACCGCACACTTTAAGAGCACGCCTCTTGCTTCCCGAACAGATCCCCTAAATCGAGACTGACTATTCTTTGACTTAATCCCCGTGCTTCGACTTGTCACCTCCAACGCCCCGTAATCCATCAATGCATTATGCCAATCTCTTGAACGACCCGTTGGAACAAGGCGCTCAGCAATCTGAAATAACTCCTTGTGGGTCGAAGTCTTCGTCGCAAACCCTTCATGGATCAATATTCTTCGAATATTCGTGTCCACTGCAGCCAAATCCATGTTGAAGGCAAAAATCAAAATTGAACGGGATGTGTAGGGACCGATTCCTTTTAACATCCTCAATTCTTGGGGAGAACGGGGAAAACCTCCCATAAGAAGGATTTTCTTGCATGCCTCTTGAAGCCACAGCGCTCTACGGTTATATCCTAGTCCCGACCAAACCCTCAACACCTCCCTCGTTCCTGCCTCCGCTAAATCAGCCATAGTCGGAAACGCATCAAGGAAAACAAGATATTTAGGAACAACCCGTTCTGCTTGAGTCTGTTGTAACATGAACTCCGCAACCATGATGTGATATGGATCCCGGGTTTCTCTCCAGGGGAAGTCTCGCTTATTGCCCTTCCACCACTGAAAAAGAAACAACTGGAACTCACGAATCCTCGAAGTGCTCAGCTTTGCTTGGCGCTCCACGCTACTATGCCTCCTCCTTATCCCCTATAACTCTAGGGCTATCTGATTACTTTTTAGGAACAAACAGAAAAGTCCTTATGACGATGCCAGAGTTATCTCCTGATCTCCTAACTACGATTCTGTTTTACACTCTTATCTGGATAGGATTCGGAGTTCAGCATTCCCTTCTCGCTTCATCATGGATAAAACGTGTCTCCTCGTTACCTCCCCCCACTTACAGAAAATTCTACAATCTGATCGCAACTATCACTCTCGTCCCCATCCTGTATTATTCCTACCCCCAGATCATTCCGCTCTTCAAAAGCCTCGTCCTCTACCAAAGCCTAGAAACCCCCATCACTCGCCTCGCAACTGCCCTTCTCTTACTTGCTCTCGCCTTGCTCCTCCTCATCCTCGCATTCTCCGAGCTTGGCTCCGAGGGAGTGAAAGGTTTCCTCGGGCTACAGGAAGAACCAAGAACGCTGTCCTTTAAAGGACCATACAAGTACTGCCGACACCCGATCTATACGGCAACGTTTCTCGCCATCATGGGAGCCCTACTCCTATCCCCCACGGACTCTGCCTTCATCTCCTCCGTTCTTGTCTCTCTCTACTTAATTATTGGCTCAACCCTTGAAGAACGTCGTTTGCAAGCAGAATTCCCTCAATACAAAGAGTACGTAAAGAGCGTGGGGAAGTTCTTCCCATGGAAGCCTTCCCATCTCAAAGCTCTAAAGAAACCCCCCCCTCTCCCGCCTGCTGATTAAACCAAACTCCCCTTCTCTGTCACTGTCCATGCAAGTTAATACGTATATTCTCTTCGAACAATGAAGGCTAAAGCGAGAGTTCTGTTTTTATTTTATTCTTTACCTCATCTGGAACCTTGCCATCATCTGTGAGGCCACGATGACGGTATAATTCCGTGAGGCTTTCTTCGAAATCATTCTGAGAAATAAACGCGGTTCTCCCTTTCGCTCTCCCCGAAGGCAGAGGTTCTTTCATCAATCTAGGCGGTAATACGTCCCTTTCACGAGGAGGTTTTGGGGCGAATTCTCGTTCGTTGAACATCCTCGTAAGCTTCCATATCAAGTCAGCTCGTTCTCGTGCACCCCTTTCATCAATTTGAATCCCTGTAATCGCAGAGAAAATGCGAGCCGTGTCAGCCACATTCAGCGCGGGAGAAATCGAATGAGTAAAATGACACATTATCAAGCTGTCCTTTAGGATCTTCAAGTCCTGTTGTTCAACAAGACCCGGTATAACTCCCTTGGCTGAGCGATCAGGAATATCACTCGTCGTTGGCCAGCCGCGAAGGTGCGAACCGCCAACCGGAGTAACAGCGTAAGATAACCCTAACCCTAACCGGCCACGGGGGTCCCAAGCGGGGAGCTCTAAGCCTTTGACATGGACTGCCCACTGCTCACTGCCCTTCCCAATCGCCTTGCTCGCTCGTCTGACTCCACCGGAAAGTAATGCACCAACGCCTTCACGAAGCGCAATCTTTCTAATAAGTTCCAAAGCCCCGTCAACATCACCAAACCGGACGAATTCTCGCGAAAACTGCACGGGAACAACTCCTCGCTCGACGCTTTCCATGAACCAGCCAATTGTGTTCCCCGTGGATATCGTGTCAAGACCAAAAACGTTACACATGTGATTAAATCGGAGTAACGCCTCGATGTCATAAATGCCCAAGTTACTTCCAAGCAAAGCAAGGCTCTCGTACTCTGGTTGCTGAACTGCACCGTTAGCCCAAGAAAACCCTCCATCAATGATAAATGAGCAAGCAATTGAACACCTAAAACAAGGCTTGGGACGAATGCGCTTCCCAAACCCGTCATGAATCGAATACCCCGACAACTTCTCTGCTTCCTCGCTAGTCGCTGCTTGGAAGTTCGTAACCGGCAATTGATCTAACTCACTTGCAAGATTCACCAACCAAGACGTGCCGTGCCGGTAAAGCAAATGTCCTTTCTTGCGATTAGCACGGGCCCGGTTCCGTAACTCTTGTACTAGCTCCTCAACCGCTGATGAATCCGCAACACTTACCTCACGGTCACCAACAATGCTAATCGCTTTCAACCCCTTAGAACCCCACAACGCGCCAAGACCTCCTCGAGACGCGGTTCGATGTCCATCGCTAACAACAAGAGAAATGGGGACCAATCGCTCACCCGCGGGCCCAATGCTCATCACTCGCGCACGAGAATCATGACGCTTTCGCAACTCTGTTTCTGTTTCCTCCGTGGACTTCCCCCACAAGCTCGTTGCCGGCTTGATCTGAACGGTGCCATCCTCCACTTGAAGCCAGACCGTACTCTCGCTTCTGCCCTTAACAATAAGCGCATCTAGCCCTGCCATTTTCAGCTCAGGACCAACATACCCTCCCGCATGACTATCCAAGTATAAACCCGTATGTGGAGACTTTGCAACAATCGTGTAACGACCCGCAATTGGCATAATCCCCTGAGCCGGACCCGTTGCAACAATAAACACGTTATTCGGGGACAACGCGTCAACGTGGGGGGGCAACAAGCGATACAACAACCACGCGCCTAACCCCTTGCCACCAACCACTTTTTCTACAATGTTCTTTGGAACCCTCTCATACGTAATCTTCGCAGAAGACAAATCAACAAAGGCCATTTTTCCCGCGTAACCTGGTACGGAATCATTCATAATTACTCGCCTCGCTTAACGTTTGTCACACATAGCAACTAAGCTTCATAACAATATCGAACCCGATCACAGAGCCTCATCAAAAACTTCCCGCAAAAATCAACACTTTTTCATGGCATCACCTCACTCATACGCAACGCGTGATCTATAATCCCTCCCTTCTTCCCCATCTACGGCTCTCCACTTCTTTCAAGTTAACACTTGAAACCATCGATGCGTTAACCTAGCAATGGCAAACCACAACTCTCGTCTCTGCAATCATCTTCGCAATCAACGCAGAACAAGATTATGATGACAAGAATTTTGACGCGGGTCTCTATGCCGCTTTCATGGGGGAATCTCTCTGTACTCTTTTTCCCCCTCCCGTCCCCGCTAACGAGAAAAATTACCCAGTTCCCTGTAGCATTTTTTACTCTCTGGAGTCACCTTTTTATACCCTTTACGTGTTTTGGTATTAAGTGCTTTAACATGTTTCCTGCCAAAATGATTACAACTACACCTTATAGTAAACACCGGTTCATCGCAGGAAAAACACCATTAAGAAACAAAAACACCAAAGAAAACAAATGGAGGAAAAATGATGCTAACGTTAAAAATTAGAGATATCATGAGCAAGCCCGTTTTCTCAGTGCCTGCAGACGCAACAATCATCGATGCAGTCAACCTAATGGTCGACAAAAAAATCGGGTCTGTGCTCGTAAAAAATGGGAACGAATACGTGGGGATTCTGACCGAAAGAGATATTCTCGCAAGAGTGGTCGCCGCCCAAAAAGACTACAACACTACCAAAGTAAATGAAGTCATGAGCTCCCCGCTCCTAACCGTGCCCGCAAGTGCAAGCCTAGGACAAGCAACGGATGTCATGAAAATCAATGGTGTACGAAGGCTCGTCGTTAAGGAAAAAGATCAAGTTGTAGGAATTTTTAGCCAAAGAGACCTCCTCAACGCGATTCACGACACCTTCTTCGTTCTCGCATCCATTTACACCCAAATGTGAATTGTTGCTTCAACTAGTAGCTGATTCTCTTCCTGCCTATTTTACAAATAAAACGGTTGTCTATTAACACGCTCTTCTTTTTTATTTATTATAGGGCATTTACCTCAATTTTCTCTGAAGTTTATATCTCTCCGCCTAATTTATGTTGTCTCATTATTTTTAATAAACTAAAATGTTATTAAAATGATTTATCATATGTATTGCTTTTTCTCTATATTTTCAATGCCCGTTGCCGCCTATTTCCAAGTCATTTATTGCATAATGTATTACGCGTATCACGTTATGTCTCCCGTAATAATGACGCTGGCGTAGGGAACGACCCACGTCACAACTTCGTCCCATTCAAGAGTATATCTAGAATACTTGATTCTTCAGAATTTCCTGGTTTCTCAATGTCCCGGATTCTGCGTTTCGAGGCGTTTTCCCGCTTTCACCCATTTGACTCTGATGGTGTTGTTGTCAGCCTTTGAACACGGCGAATCAAGGGGTTTCATTTTGGGTCGTGGTGTCTTTTCTGGGGGCTATTGGTGTAATCTTCAGGTATTGTTATTCTTGGTTTCTGCTCGTTCTTTATTCACTCTCAATTTGCGTGTTACGGTATTTTTAAAGCTGTGATACTTTGTCAAAACTTTTCTGGTTTTGGTCTTTTTTACAGATTCCCCATTTCTGGGCAATGATACGGCCTTATAAGCGTTCTCTTTTTCTAATTGTTTGTTAATTAAAATAACAATTCTTCATCTACGCTATTCGTGTTCTCTGGATTTCTCTGAATCTTCCTCTTTCCAGTTTGGCTTTCAAAGTGATTTTCTGTGTCTCTTTGGGTAGGTATTTAGGGGGAACAAAGGGTTGTGGCGTAAGTCGATCTTTTGCACTCGTTTCAAGTTTGTATGCTACAACTGGAATATGCCACATACTCTTTCGCAGATGAGTTGTAATAATGCAGTTCCTTCCGTGGCATTCAGGTCTATCGCGGGCTCAGAACTAATCCCTATCGGAAACTACTACTTTGGTTTTTCTGTGTTTTTTCTGTACCTTGGTTTGAACTTCATTTTATCCTAACTCTTAGATATGATTTTGTAATCTGGTCTGAGGTGGTTAATCTGATTTTTTCGCCACCCTCGTCTACGCCCCCTCCTCCCCTCTCTCCCATTTGTCGTTCTCCTTTATGTCACTCAAAAAGAAAAAAATTACCTGCTTTCAAGGAACTTGCACGAACATCCATGTGGATAATAAGTGATCCTTTGAGATCCGAATCTTAATATGATCGCGAATCAAAATTCGCTCTTGCTGACCAGTCGGAGACGATCCCTATAGATACAAACTCTGCGGTAAATACTGTTGCAAGGGTTATCGGCTCTGTTTGCATAGGGGGTTGCAAATGTGCCCGTTGGTAGTACAGTGCGTTAAAGTCCAAGGTGTTCAATGGTCGTATGGGTAAGTAAAGCAATCCAATAATGGGTCGATACTGGGGCTTTTGGTATAAGCTCGATATGACTGGGTCGCTATTCCATTCTCCTGTCAATAAAACTATGCCGGTTTTCACCCGATCACAAATGTAGTCGCGGTTTCGTTCTCAACTAAATGAACTAAGCAGTAATCTCCTCTGGGGTTGTTTAGGTTGTTGGGCGCTAGTTGATACTCACGAATGGCGTGCTATGGGTATCAAGTAATTTGGGCAACATCAGGGTCAAAGCTGGGATTTGCAATTATCGCATGAATTCAGGGAAATGTGGTTTCTCATTTACTTGGGAAACATTGCCTTGAGGGCTTTTATTACTCTGGCAACAAGAAACACTATGGGTGGGGTTCGAAGCTTGATACGTGGTTTTTCTTGTTTTCAGTACTCGTCAAGCGCGTTACTCCTTGAATGTCTGGTTGTGAGGGTCGTACCATTGAAGACAACATGGTGTTCTGTTGCTCGTTTGAATTATTCTTTTGCCCTATGCTAGATGGGTTGGGTGTTTTGCTCCTGTTCCACGGGAAAAAGAATAAATGGCGTGCAAAAAACCAATTTTTTCATATCTTTTTCGTATTTTTGACATGTTTTTCAAAGGGCTCGGGAGGTTTTTACACCCTTTTCTCAAATATTGTTGCTGTTTTTCGTATTTTTGATATTCCTTGGTTTTGGGCTTTCTTCTGCTTGTTTTTTGCTAGCCTCTCTTGTCTTGTTTTACGCGAAAATCCATTTTTTCAAACTTTTTCTTAATTATCAGACAAGTTTAACCAATCGTTGCTTTCAAAATACGGGTTTTTTGAACGAATTTTTCCGTTTATTTTCGGAAAAAA
>JAJRWK010000179.1 GCA_024276795.1 archaeon
CAATTCGACGGTTTTTCCAATTGTTACCATCTTCTTATCGGCCTCCTGCATAGAAAAGTTGTCCTGCACTAATCCCCGCATCCCCCGGAGCAATTCTTTCATGCATTAGAAATTCGAGCCCCATCCTCTTCGTGAATTGTTGCAAGTATTCTGTAATAATCTTGTTGTATCCAACTCCTCCCGAGAATCCAACCCTTTTAATTCCCATTTCCTCTCCTAAAAGGCGTGCAATTTCTCCCATCGAAATAGCTAACGAACGATGCACCCATAGAGCCACATCTGCATTGTCATGGCCTTGTTCAGAAAGATTCACGGCTTCTCTGAATAACCCAACGCTGTCAAGCTCATATCTTTTTTTTCTCCCAGGAGAAACAAACACGTTAGGAGGAATCCTTTCTTCTCCTCTAAGAGCAAGAGCTTCAAGCCTCATAGCTGGCTCCCCACGATAACTCCTCGTGGTCGCTGCACCAAGAAGTACGCTTAGGGCATCCAATAATCTCCCCATGGAAGATGTAATAAGCTTCGGCTTTTTCCTCCCAAGGGAAAGCAAGTAGTCTAATTCAAGCTTACCATTTGGTAGGTTGCTTTCAACTGGTCTCTTGGCTAAAATCTCTTGAATGTCAATCTTTGCTTCGAGAGCATATAAAATAAACATTCTTGCCGGATAACGGGCATTTCGATCCCCTCCATCATACCTTACTGATCGAAGAGAAGCTCGTCGCTCCCAATTTCCTTCTTCTACCGCGATGAGCTCCCCGCCCCATGCCTGCCCATCATTCCCATAGCCAAATCCGTCACAGACCCAAATAATTGTCTCATCGCCTCGTCTTAATCCATGATCAACCATCAAAGAATACGCGTGAGCCGCATGATGTTGGACTTCACATAACGGAACTCCAAATTTTTGTGCTAATTCGCGACCAAGCTCTGCTGAATAAAATCTAGGGTGTAGATCAACCACTACAAATTCTGGCTTTACATTAAAAAGATTGAGCAAGTGATGAATCGCCCGTTTTTCAAACTCAAGAGCCTCAATATTTGTCACGTGGCCTAAGTGCTGAGTCTGGATTATCCATCCATTTTTCACGATTGCTGCTGTATTATTCTCCTCGGCTCCCATTGCAACGCCTTGAATACCTGAAAGATCTTCATGAAACAAGGGCTGTGGCACAAAGCCCCTTGATCGTCTGACTATGACGTGCCGGCTTCCAAAACTCTTCACAACAGAATCATCAATTCTTTGAACAATTCTCCTATTATGAACTAGAACCCCGTCAGCTATCCCTTTCGCGGTAGCTAAAACTTCCCGGGGCTCAATCGGCATGGGAATGCCCGGAGCATTAGCTGATGTCGCAATCAATGCCTCTGGAGCCCCATTCCAGAACAAAACATGATGAACCCCTGTGTAGGGCAACATTACTCCAATAGTGTCCAGACCAGGACTTACCTGCTCCCACATCTCCCTGTCTCTTACAGGAAGAATAACAATAGGTCTTCTTACTGAAAGCAATTGTCTGGTATCTTCCGGGCTTATTTGACAGAATTTCTTGACTGTTTCCAAATCCCTCATCATCACTGCAAACGGCTTGTTACTCTTTTTTCGCCTGATGTCTCGAATTCTCCCAATGCCATCTGGATTCAACGCGTTGAGATAATAATGTGTCCCACCAATCCCCATAACTGCCCAAATTTCTCCCTCTTTAAGACGTGTAGCAATCTTGCCCCAGGCTATTTTCTCTTCTCGCCATTTCCCCTCCCACAAATACGCCTGGTACTGGGGTCCACAAACGATACAGCAAGTTGTCTGGGCGTGAAACCGCCTGTCGCTAGGATTCGTGTATTCTTCCATGCACTGAGGACAAAGAGAAAATTCGGCGAAAGAAGTCCTTGGCCGATCATAAGGTACTCCCGTAATTGTGGAATATCGCGGTCCACAGTCGGTACAAGAGGTAAAAGCATACATTTTCCTTCTTTCTTGCTTCTTCATGTCTCCTAGGCAATTGTTACAAATTGAGATGTCCGGGGGGAGCGCTGAAAACCCGGTGCTACCGCCTTTTTGTTTCAAACTTGGCAAAATCCTGAACTCTCCATCTCTCCAAAGTCGTTTCTCTTTGGAAAAATCTGCTGGTCTGCATTCCAAATGTAGTATTTCTGCTAACTCTGGTTTTTCCTCTCTTAATCTTCGGAGAAATTCCTTCAAAATACTCTCATTGGCGTTAGCAATTCCTATCTCAACCCCTGCATCCCCGAGATTTCGAACGTATCCTCTAACCCCTATGGCATCCGCGAGTTTCTTAACAAACGGCCTAAACCCTACGCTTTGAACAACGCCTTGCAAACTTATGATCCACCCGTTCTTGCGCGAATGCACTAACCTATTAAATGTTAGAAGAGCTTATTTTCCTTGTTGTCCCCATTTAAATTGATGTGTCTTTCTGTCATTGCCCGTGTACTAAAGATCATGGAAAACGATGAGGCAATAGCCGAACTAGGTGGGGTCAAAAAACAGATTAGCTTGGGACTCATGGCTGATGAAATTCGCCCTGGGGACTGGGTCTTGATTCACACGGGTTATGCAATTGCAAAGGTAGATGAAGAAAAAGCCAAAGAAATGCTTGATGCTATCTCTACGATGGATGAGTTTACGTAATTCCTTTTGAAGAAGATTGATTCTCTCAACTTATGCAATAGTTTCGGAGTAATTCATTGTAACAAAGTATTCTTGTCATCGATATTCCGGGTATTATGCCCAATTTTCGTATTTGTGTGGGTTTTTGCGGCGTCTTCTTGGTAAAATGTTTACAGACCACCGTTCAAATTAAAAGAAATGGAGCATGTACTATAATTAGGGTGAGTTACTATGATAAGCATACTAGATCCATTCATTAAACTGGGTCTTCTTGGCATTATTGCAGGAATCGCTCTACTCATAATTTATCTGCTTCTAGGGGCGATTCGAGAACCATACGTGGATGAGGCGTTCAAAACAACATCTTATACGGGGGGAAAAGAGCTTTCTGGGAGAAAAACGACTTTTCGAACCCTTTTTTTTCAGTACGCGATTTACTTTCTAATCTTTGATGTGGTCGCATTTGTAACCGCTATCGTCTCATTTGGCGGAAAGTGGAAATTGTTTGATGAAGGCAAAATCAACCCCACTTCCCTTCACGTGCTGGCTTACTTATCCATCATTGTCTTTCTTTTCATTATTATTCCCAAACAAGAAGAAGAGGTGGTCTAATCTGTCAAATGGGCTTACTAGAAAAAAAGAAGGATTTATTTCCAGAAAACTCGCCCCTGTTAAGAATTGGGCAAGAAAGCGCTCTCCTTGGGTTCTGCACATGAATACCGGTTCATGCAATGGTTGCGACATCGAGATCTTAGCTGCTCTTACTCCCCGACTCGACGCGGAAAGATTTGGTGTGCGGCTAGTCGGTTCTCCTCGTCATGCAGATATTTTGGTCTGCACGGGTCCTGTTACTCGAAAAATGAAGAGCGCATTAATTCAGACATATGCACAAATGCCCCATCCAAAATTCGTTATGGTAATCGGGTCATGTGGAGCATCTGGAGGTGTCTTCAAGGGAAGCTATGCCACGATGGACGGAGTAGACAAGGTCATTCCCGTTGATGTATACGTTCCTGGTTGTCCCCCCAAACCCGAGGCCGTGATTCTTGGCGTTGCCAAAATTTTGGAAAAACTAGACCGAATGGTGAAACCATCATTTTCGAACAAGGAGTTGGTATCTGTTACTTCAACTAGCTCATGACAAGAGGTGAACGAATGGATCAGATCACACTTCCAACCTCTCTCCCGATTTCTGAGGATCTAGTAAGGGA
>JAJRWK010000180.1 GCA_024276795.1 archaeon
AACACCCATCCGAGAAAGACCTTACAGCTTTTCCAAAACGGTGTTAATACAATTTCTTTGGACAGCATCAAAGACGATCGCAATCTCAGACTGGTAGAAGACTTGCGTGGGACAGCTTACAACTCGGTTAAGGCTGCTGTGCTTGAACTGCGCAGGCAAATTGGCGAAAAAAGATGGTTTGATCCCGATCGAGAACCATTTCACTTCGTCGTGATAGGAGCAGGAACAGTTGGAATCTGGGCAGTACAAGCACTTACTAGAATGGGAAGTATCGGGTTAAAAGAGGAATTAATCGAGCAAGGAGGAAACCCGAAAACAATTGTTACGCCCTTAGAGATCTACGAGACAAAAGATGAGAAATTCATGAACGAGGAGATTCTCCCTTATGCAGACATATTGGTTGATGCCACGTTTAGACCCAATTCTGCCAGTTCCAAACACATAATTTCTGCAGAACAAATTGATTTATTACCAAAACATGCCATTATTTGTGATACTGCAGCGGATAAGTACGACCTTAAATCAGACCCACCGGTTGTAAAAGGAATTCAAGGGATACCTACTGGAACGGTAGAACATTACGTATTCTATTCTGCAGATCCTGAATGGGAGAATCCCAATACTGTCCCAGAGCAATATCAATTATCTAAGGAACAGAGAAGAACCACCGTTAGTTCTTATTCATGGCCATCCTATGGCAACGCACAAGATCGTTTGACAAATATGGAGCATTATGCGAGACAGATTTACCCATTCGTGGAATACCTCACGATTCATGGAATTGAAGGAATTAAGCAACCAAGAGAAGAAACAACGTCTCTGATTAACGATGCGTTATACTATGCTCTAAATCCGTATGCAATCGGTGAGCCTCCTTCAATACGAGAAAAAGTACCTGCCAGATAAGTCAAAGAGAAGGAACAGCATATTAACAATTAATATTGGCTGTCGAAATTTCTGTAAAAGTAAGAACCTTAGTGATACACTGGTTTTCAAAGGGGAGGACGGAACTTATATCCGTAGTAGACGATTCCTTCGTCTCCTATTGCATAGTATTTTCTGAAAGCCAGTTCCAAAGGCATCCCTTCTTTGATTTGCTCCTCTGCAACGTCAACGATAGAGGCACTAATTCTGATGCCTTCCTCGAGTTCAACAATTCCCACGTAATAAGGACCCATGTATTCGAACTCCACGGCAGGCTTCTCGACCTTTGTGAAAGTAATAAGACGGCCTCTCCCCGACAAATCCATGTGTATTAGTTCATCATTGTTACAAATGGGACAAACTCTCTTTGGTGGGAAGTAAATCTTGTCGCAATTTGTACACTTGGTTGCTTCTAATCGAAAACGCGGTGCTTCTAATCTCCAATAGTCAGCAATACTCATCTTAATCACCTTATCATGCTGTTCCAAATACGTGAACGACAGAAGTCCCGCCAGTTCCCGCCAGAGCTTGAGTAACTCCAATGTTAGCATCGGCAACTTGGCGTTCGCCAGCAATGCCAAGAAGTTGCTCATAGATTTCAACTACTTGTGCGATTCCGGCTGCACCAAACGGATATCCACGGGCTTTCATTCCACCAGACGTGTTAATTGGTCGATCACCATCTTTCTTAGTTCTCCCATCTTCTGTTGCCGGACCTGACTGCCCTGGTTCGAAAATGCCCATTTCTTCCAAAGCAATTAGCTCTGCAATTGTAAAGGAATCATGGACTTCAGCCACATCGATGTCTGAAGGCGAAATCCCTGCCATTTCATAGGCATCTTTAGCTGCTTTCTTAATTGCAGGAATAGAATAAAGACGGTCTCTTTCCGCTATGCGAAGTGTCCCATGAGCAAGTCCTGTCCCCTTAACGTGAATGTACTGGTCAGTAAACGATTTTGCTTTTTCTTCCGTGGTTAACAAGACTGCGGCCGCTCCATCTGCCGCAGCGCACGTATCAAATAAAGTTAAGGGAGAAGCAAGGGCTGGAGCACGCAAGATCGTTTCTATGCGAAGCTTGCTTTTGAACTGCGCAAAGGGATTGAATGTAGCATTGTAATGGTTTTTTACAGCAACACTTGCGATTTGCTCTCTCGTGATCCCATATTGAGACATATGACTCTTCGCAATCATGGCCCATGAGGAAGCAAGAGTCAATCCGATGTCTGCTTCCCAGCGCGAATCCATGTTCACGTGATTTACTACAGAAAGGATTTCAGGAAGCTTAACTATGTCTGTAACTTTTTCAAGACCTAGAACAAGGACTGTTTCGTGCATCCCACTTTTTATTAATGAATAGGCTGCCCTAAGAGCGGCTTGTCCACTGGCTTCGCCTGCTTCGACCGTGAAAGAAGCAGAATTGAGATTGTTTTCACTAGCAATCAATGCCCCCAGGTTACCTTGATTTGTGAACGACATGGATGCCATCGAACCTATGACAAGTCCGTCAACAGCTGACCGCTCGATTTCGGTTTTTCTAAAAATATCTCTTATTGCTTCACTTGCCAAGTCGCGAATATCGCGATCATAATGATCCGTAAAAGGAGTCATTGTTGCGGAAGCTACAACTACTTTGTTCATGAAACATCACTCTAGATAATTCTTACAATTTTAGAAAAGCAAGAGATTTTCTCCTTATTTTATCCGGATTTTTCCGCGATATCTGGCATAAGTGGCGTAATCAATGAATCGCTTTCTGTTGATGAATGTATCCACAGGAACCCCGTGTTGCCTTGCTTCATCGATGAGATCAGTAACCACGAAGCTGAAAGCATCACTACCAGCACCACTTCCATAGCTAACTAAGAGGATTCTCTCCCCGGGTTTTGCAATATCCAACTGTCTTGCAAGCCCAACAATGCTGGCTCCACTGTAAGTGTTTCCAACGTACTTGACTGCGAGCGCATCTTCAATTTTCTCGGATGGAATACCTAGTGCTCTTGCCGCGTTCAGGGGGAATTTCCCATTTGGTTGGTGAAAAGTAACTCTATCAAAATCGTCAATAGTAAGACCTAGTTGTTCCATGAGTCCTTTTGCTGCACTGATCACGTGGCGGAAGTAAGCAGGTGCCCCGGTAAAGCGACTTCCGTGGCTCGGATAAGAAGCTCCTTCTCTTCGCCAGAAATCGGGCGTGTCTGTTGTGAAACTATAAGTTCCTTCTAGTTCAGCAACAATGTTGTCTTTTCCAATCACAAACGCTGCTCCACCCGCCCCAGCAGTGTATTCTAAGGCGTCTCCAGGTCTTCCCTGGGATGTGTCTGTACCAATGGCAAGACCGGCCTCGATCTGACCGGCACCAACCATGCCAAAAACCATTTGCATACCAGCGGTTCCTGCTTTGCATGCGAACTCTAAGTCAGCTGCCGTCAAATGAGGAGTAGCGCCAATTGCTTCTGCCACGTGAACAGCACTTGGGTAGACTGCAAATGGATGGGATTCTGATCCCACGTATACCGCGCCGATAGATGAAGGGGAAAAACCAGACATTCTAAGCGCTATTCTAGCGGCTTCTACAGAAATAGTAATTGTGTCTTCATCTAATGAAGGAACAGATTTTTCGAAAACATTGATGGAACGGCTAACTCTGACACCGTCTTCACCCCATACTCGGGCTATTTCCTCAACTGAGATTCTGTTCATAGGGATGTATACTCCATACCCTGCAATACCAGTTTGCACATTTATCACCTGATCTAGTCGCGCGGAGGATCAAATGTGGGATTCTCCAACGATGAGGTTCATAATTCCTTTTAAAACCATATCTTTTTCACGATAAAATTCTCTGTTCAGAAATAAAATAACTAGAAAAACCCAGAAAAAACGAAAAGAAAACATTAAAGGAAAACACCAAAACAACGGTCTATTCCTTACGCTGTGCAAGATGACGATCGATTAAAAACAGATGGCTTGCTGAATCAGGAGCTTGATTAATGTGTTGGATGATCTCCCTAATTGACGCTTCTTCTTCTACTTGTTCCGAAATAAACCATTGCAAAAATGCTTCTGTTGCATAGTCCTCTTCTTCTCTTGCAAGTTTTACGAGGTCATTAATGTGGGCGGTTATTTTCTTTTCATGCTCGAGCGCTACTTCAAACGCGGAAAGTGCAGAGGACCAGCTGGATGGTGGTTTTTCAAGAGCATCCCATTCTGGAACACTATCCCTTTCAAAAATATATTGATAAAACTTCATCGCGTGATCAAATTCCTCTTTGGCTTGCATATCCATCCAATGAGCAAAGCCATTCCAGTTCTCCTTTCTGAAATAAGTAGCCAGCCCCATGTACAAGTAACCAGAGTAGAATTCTCGATTCATCTGTTTGTTTAATTCTTCCAACATTTTCTTGCTCAGCATTTTCATGCCTCCTATTCAGCTTGAATTATGTTATCGCAGATCATAAACATGTCTTATCCCCATGCAAAACAACATTCCGAAGGAAGACGACCATTTGTCTACTATTTCTACAATAACCCTGCTTTTGACTTTCCAGGCTCTCAAGGCTCTTCTAAGACCTCCAAAATGGATTTGCAAGAATCACGCGAAACGGAGTTTCCAGACCTCTAGGGTTCTTCTAAGACGTTCAAC
>JAJRWK010000015.1 GCA_024276795.1 archaeon
AGAGATTGATCAGATTTACGTTTTGAGCCGTAAAAGTAAACCCAACTTGATTAGAAACGAAAAAATCAATGTTGTGACAGGAGATATTAGAGTCTCAACCTCATATGAGAGAATATTCAAGGAAAGTGAACCCACGCTTATTCATCTTGCCGCAAAAGTTGGGCTTTGGAGTAGAAATAAGCAGGAATTTCACAATATTAACGTAAGAGGAACAAGAACCATAATAAAAACAGCCCTTGAGAATAATATACCAAAGATCCTTTACGCAAGCAGTTTTTTTGCTATCGGGCCATCTGAATTTGTGACTTCTGAAGATGTCAATATAGTGGTTCGCAGGAAGTTCCTACTGCCCTATGAACATTCCAAGTACTTGGCTGACATTTACATTTCGAGTTTTGTGGAAAAAGGGGCTCCTATTATCAAATTCTACCCCACATATGTCTATGGACCCGGTGAAAAAGCGATTTTCGGAAACATTGTGAAAGGATATCTTTCTCGAAAATTTCTTTCACTAGGGCACATGATTGATAGGGGATCGACAGTTTTGAACTGGGTTTATGTTGACGATGTCGCAAAAGCGATTGTTCAACTTCTCTCTAAGGGAAAAATAGGGAAAAATTACTTAATCTCTGGCTACAACCATTCTGTTCACACCTTATTCCGGTATCTTTATGAACTAACAGGCATCCCACCAATGCGTTCGATTTCTCCCTTCATGGCTAAAATGTACGGTTTTCTTGAGGAAATTAAAGCTAAGATAACGGGTATTCCTCCTTTGATAACAAGGGATGGTGTCAGAGCGTCAATGGTTGATTGGGCTTACGGAAATGACACCATGATTCAAGAGCTAGGTATTATCCCTATTTCTTTCAAAGAAGGTTTGAAAAGAACTCTTCCCTACTATTACCGCTTGCTTGGACTTCCAGTTCCGGCTTTGTTGTCTAAGAAGGAATGAGCAAAGTGAAACAGAGCGAAAGAAATTTGATAAGACAAAATAAATTAGGGTTGAGTCGAATGAAGAAAATTTTGGTGTCCCCTCTTGGAATTTTTGGATTAGAGGGTGCAACCCTAACACCCCTTTTAACATTTGAAAATGATGAACATGCTGCTGAAGTCTTAGCTGGGATTAGACTTGAAGATCCAGAGAGAGTCCCTTTGGATCAATTAAAGGAAATTCTTGGAGAAGACGAAATTCAGACGCATGTCCCTGGCCTCTCTAGACTTCTGAAATCCATTGGCCTAGAAGCAAAAGAGGTAAGTGATGACGAAGGGCTAATCGCGGCAATAAAAGGAAAACCCGGTCTAATGGTGCAAGCTGGAATTGTTGCGAGTCAACAAGAATATTACTCTCTTTTACATGAGCGAGGATTGCTAACGACAGGTAAATTACTACAATCAGCAACTACAGGAAGAGACAAGCTAGTGATTCAAGCGATTCTATTCTTGGATGATCTTGACAAAATGACAAATCTTGCAGTTGTAAGAATCAGAGAATGGTATGGGCTCCATTTCCCTGAACTTGATCGGAAAGTTGAGAATCACGCCACTTATTGCCGTCTTGTTGCATTTGTTGGGCCCAGAGATCGTTATGATTACGACAGCTTCGAGCAGTTAAATCTCCCTCAGTCAAAGATTGATCAACTAGTAGACCTAGCAAGAGTTTCTTCAGGGACAGAATTGAAAGAAGAAGACTGGAAGCCCTTAAGAGACTTGGCGAAAGAAACCTTGAACCTCATGGAACAAAGGAAAAAGGTTGAGGACTGGATAGACTCTGTCATGAGTGACGTTGCTCCTAACTTGAAAGCACTAGCTGGTTCTCTCGTTGCAGCGAGGCTAATTGCAATGGCTGGGTCTCTGGAGGATCTAGCGAAGAAGCCAGCGTCCAAGATCCAAGTCCTAGGCGCTGAAAAAGCCCTATATCGATCCTTAAGGACGGGAACTGCTCCCCCAAAACATGGAGTTATTTTCCAAATACCATTAATCGGTAAGTCCCCTTGGTGGATAAGAGGAAAACTCGCCAGATTTGTTGCGGCTAAACTAGCGATTGCTGCAAGACTTGACGCTTTTGGTGGGGAATTTTTGGGAGATGTTCTCAACCAGCAAGTTCATGATAGATTGGAAGAGCTTCGCAAAGAATTCCCACAAGCCCCCGAAGGGAAGAAAGCAATCAAAGTATTTCCTAAAGGATCTTTCAACGCGAAAGGTTTCAGTCGAAAGGATCAACCAAAGCGACACGGTCACCCTGGAAAAGGTGGCAAGGGAAGAAAACGCCCCCATGGCAAGCGTAAATTCAAAAGAAAGAAGTAGGAGGAATGAAAAATGGATACTGTTCAAAAACTATCTGAAGAATCACCCGTTTATTGGATTGACTTGCCAGACGGAAGATCATTAGCCACAATCAACTTGACACCGGGTGAAAGAGTTTACGGAGAAAGACTTGTCCAAAGAGGTGGTGTTGAATATCGAACATGGGATTATCGAAGATCAAAACTAGCGTCAGCCTTCCTTTCAGGGTTGGAATCAAGCCTTGTCAAGCCAGGAGACAGAGTACTGTACCTTGGGGCTGCCACCGGTACTACTGTTAGTCATGTCTCAGACATCATCGGAGAAGAAGGTATTGTCTACGCTGTTGAGTTTTCTCCTAGAATGGTTCGAAATCTTTCTCTTTTAGCAAACAAGAGAAAAAACATAGTCCCAATACTCGGCGACGCACGATATCCAAGTACCTATTCTGATTTCGTAAACGAAGTAGATTTGGTGTATGAAGACGTAGCTCAGCCATTTCAAGCAGAGATTTTCGTCAAGAACATCAAGATGTTTCTTGCAAGAAAAGGCAAGGCATTTATCGCGATCAAGGCCAAAAGCATCAGCCAAGTTGAAGAACCGAGAAAAGTTTTCGAAGAACAAAGGAGAGTAATCGCTTCTGCGGATATAACGGTCTCAGAAGAGATCAATATTTCGAAATACCACAAGGATCACATGGTATTCATTTGCAAACTATAGAGCTTTGAGTGTCTCTCATAGTTGTGACTGGGTCCAAATTTGAAATGTAACGATACCTATTTTATCGCCGAATGTCCTATCATGTCGAGGAATCTCTGATGCGTTCTTCTCGGTTCGAAAGATTTCTTCAGTTTGAAATAGACACAATAAATGACCACCTTCCCAAAGCATCGAAGAGTCTTTCAGCAGTTCTTCAATCCGAAGACTATAGGTACATTTGCAAAGACGGTTCAACTTCTGCGATGAGACTCGAGGAACTGAAAAAAATCGCTTCAGTTATTCCCATAGGGGAGCACAAGAATGTTAAAGTCCCTATTGTTATTTTGAGGAGAAGAGACCTTGGAAAGGGGGCGTATACCGTAGGTGGGACTTTGCAAAACTTATTCGTCATTAAGAAAATAATTGGTATAGTTGAAGCAGACTGGTATAGTTTTAAAGATTCATCTCCTTCTTTCACCATTTATCGTCCAATGATTCAGGAAATCAGGAGAGAATTACCCACAACGACAGCAATTGGCCTTGTATAGATGAAAAATGCTCCAGACATTGAGTTTACATTCTTAAAGGAAATCATCAAGTTTGGTCTGCTCTTGTTCAGCCTTTTTTTTGATTAGTTCTATTGTTTTCCATGACTTTCTGACCCAGTCTGGAAAAGATTTGTGGCTTTTATAATATTGGAGAAGAAATGCCCGCGTCGTTTCGTCGCTCGGATATCCCGAGCCGATGGGCTTACCAATTTTTTTCTCAAGTTTTCTGATTTCCAAGTCTCGTTCAACTTTAGCTAGAATGGAAGCCGCACCAACTACAATGTAGTCTCGATCCGCTTTATGACGAGCAATTACTTTGGCTTTGAAATATTGCTGAATTCGCTCCCCAAATCTTTTAGGATTGACATCTGCTGCATCGATGTAGATAACTTCAACTTTTGTGTTCAGTTTTATTATGACATCTACCATTCCTTGAATTTCGATTTCATTCAAGGTCATTCGTTGCCTTAGCTGATCAATTTTTTTGGCAGAATAATGTAACGTTGCATGTGCAATGGAGTTTTCTTTAATTATTTCATACAGTTTTAGGCGTTTCTTGCGACTAATGTCTTTTGAATCTTTGACTCCTTCTTGTTCTAGGAATCTCCGTTGTTCAGGGGATAAAGCCACAGCGCCAAAAACTAGTGGACCAATAACTGGG
>JAJRWK010000181.1 GCA_024276795.1 archaeon
CTCAAAGAACCAAGTTCCGGCGTTATTTATCTTAGACCAAGACGAAGTCTGTCATCAAGTAAGGCGAGTTGTGAAACACATGACACTTCTACCTTGCGCTACTCTGTTCCGCTGATGCAAACCATCGATCTTGTTTTTCGGAATGGATGGCAATCAATTCGGCAAATCCAAGATGCTCTCTCCGTGTCCTTCCACACTGCTAGAAAACTTGTAAAAACGATTACCTCTCATGGGCTCTGTTATGAACGCTTTGTTTCCACCATGGGTTCTTATCTCTCCACTCTTTTTGTCTTGTTAGCGTGCGATAATGAAAAACATCTCTCCAAAATGGTTAATTTCTTTACTTATTTTCCTGAACAATATACGTCGTGGACGCATGGCGACATTCAAGGTTTGCTCAGCTATATTCGAGTTCCGCCCGAATATCAGCAGGAAACCATGGACGCAATTGAAACTGTTGCTCATCCCTGTGACGTCATGATCATGCCTCTCATCGGGGCACGCGATCTACACTGGCGCTTTCCCTGGGATCGCTGGGACGAAAAACAGCAGAAATGGATAATAAAGCCAGAAGACTTTATGTTGCTTGATCTCTGAGTTTCTTAACCTATTCCTTTATTTGTTTCAAGTGTGTTTTTCTAACCCGAAAAAAGACGGGAGAAACGCATCGGAGCCTTGGTCTCTGCCTTGGCTCCGCCGCATCCTTCCGGTGGAATGGTCGTACCCAAATAGCCATTCCTCCCTACTTATCGGACGCGTCGCGTTTCTCCCACATACTTATGCGAAAACGATATCTATTAGTTTTTTGCAACCACGTGCTCGACATACTTTAAGAATTAGGCACTTATGGATGTACCTGAGAGAATTGACTACCCACTCTTCAAACATTCGAGTAAGCATTAGGCGAACTTATTTTCCACAAAAACCTTGGATTAGCTATGAAACAAGCCATCTCAATCCTCTTCTCGCTCCTTTCCTTACATACAGATGTGCTGGTTCTGTTGACCAAACTATTAGTGTGTGGATGGAAAACGTCAGTGGCTTCATTCGTGCTCAGAATAAGCATCGGGCCAAAAAAGCTCATTTATTCACCATTTCTCAACTCGGAGAGTTTTCATATGTTTATCGCTTACCGAAACTTGTTTGGAGGCAGATCGATGAGATTCGCCAAGGCTTCCTCGTCTTGCCATTCGCGCACGTACAAACGTCCCACCACAAAAAAACACCGTCTGGAACCCCTTATGCCCTTGTTCTCAGAATCTTCCCCCAAGGCCCCCTTATTTTGAAATTAACCGCCTCGGTTCATCTTCACCAGTTCAATAAGAATCTACTCTCAGAGCTATGGGCAATATTTCGATCTCAAGTCAAAACATGGGAACCGCTATTTCACACTGCTATCTTTTCCCCATCTTTTCTCTCCAAAATCCCGAAAACTAATCATCTCTTACATTTAGGGGGAGACATGTTATCTCTTACGTTTGTAAAAGAAACGATTAATACCTCCCTATTAACGACGAACGCTACAATACGATATGAGCCCACTCCTGGCGTGCCTTTCTCGTTTCTACTGGAGGTCTCGACGCCAAGTACCTCTACCACTAGAGAACTTCTACAAAAAACAGACATGGTCATTGACTGGTTTAACGCATACAACGCTTTTCTTCAATGGGGCTTTTCTCATGTACAACGTGCTCACGAGTGGTCAATCCACGAATGGACTTATTTTTACTCACTGCTTATGTACTGTTTTAACCCGAACACCCATTCTAGAATGCTCCCCGGGTCAAAAGCGTTCCCTAATCTGTTGCGAACAAGGTTGTTGCGAGAACTTTGGGACTTACTCGCAAACAAATCTAGTAGCGGGATTTCAGAGTGGAAAGCATTTCTTGAGCACCTTCAAAAACCCCTCAATATAAGATCCCTCTTCCTTCGGAACATCCTCGACGAAAGATCTGTCCTAATTCTTGATCCTCTACTAGCCAATTTGGGGGACCCCTACCCAGGACCTGTTATCCCTCCCCTGCTCTCCTGCAAAGAAATAGCCGTCCTTAGCTTCCTAGTGTGTATCATCATTGCATATTGCACCCCCCCAAACAGATCAAACTCATTCAAGACAATCTTGGCTGAAAAAATGGACTTTGAGCACCGCTTTCAGTGGGCCAAACGAATGAGTAGGACAATAAGCCGTCCTTTCTTTAAAGACATTCCGTCTTTGGGAATGGTATCACCCCACACTGTTCGCACCTATTTCCTCAAGATTCTAAAGACCATACCTCTGGAAAATCAATCTCCTCTTAATGCTATTTATCAAGAAATTGCTAAATCATTGGAGTGCCCCTCGCTTGATACTCTGGGATGGTCGCCGCGAGAATTCTCTCCCATTAATGGGAAAAACAGCAAATTTAGCAATCTGATTCAGAAACGCTTGGTCGTTGTTTCCCCCGGCAAAGGAGCGACCAAAAATTTTGTACAGGCAAATCTAGACCACTCACTTGTTGGCTACTTGATAAGAAAATATTTAAACAAATAGCTTTGTGTCTTTCTTCCCTCTTCTGCTCTTATTACAAGTTAATACAAACCAAATTGTGGAGGGGAGGGCCCCAAACAAGGGGACGAGCTTACCCCCTTACCTCTTTCCATCGTATTATTGGGGATCAGGAGGCATGGGGGGGATTGGTGTTGGGTCAAAAGGCACATAGTAGAACATACTGATCAAGTATCACTACTGTGGTACGCTTCCTTTCGTAACCCGTACAACTGTCAAACCTAATAGAAACAATAATCTGGATGCTCTCCCCCCGATCTAGTCCGAAAACACTCCTTCGGGGATTTGTACGTCCCTCGTTTTTAAACATCGAGTTTTTTCGTCTCACAAGATTAACCTTTTTCTAGGAAAAATGCCCTCTCTTGATCTAAGTGCAAGAATTTGGTGGAAATCACTTATATGGGCTCATGGAGAGTGTTTCCATGTTCCGCTCAAAAGAAACTATGTATCGTCGAGGGGAAAAAGAGGGCGAGTCGGACAACAACGAGGGGGAGGGCTCCTCTTTTCCGACCTTGTTCTTATCTCTTGATCCGAGTTCCTTTTTCTGTTCTTCTTACTTGTCATTTCACGGAAAGCCAATACCTTTCTTGAATTTCTCTGCTCACAAATGCTATCTATTTTCTGTCATGACGAAAAAATTGTGAGAATATAGCTTCTTAACGGACAACATTTAAAGCTTGTAATACCCCGAACAGCTTTTGGTGAAGCTGTGCTACTCCAGCAAATCCGACTAATCGGAAAACATGTCGTAGGATCTCGTGATCGTCTAACAACCGTGCTAAATTCACAAGGGGAATACAATTCTCCGTTTATACTGGCCATTGTCGCTGATCTTGATGCGGGGGGCTTTGAAATTAGCTATGAGGAATACGACAAGGCAAAAGAATCTCGCTATCTGCGAGGAACTGCGCCTGGTAACAAACCAAGCTACTCCCCTTCATTGAATTTCCAGCTTTCTGCTTTCA
>JAJRWK010000016.1 GCA_024276795.1 archaeon
GAACTACTGCTTTCCAAACAGGAAGGCAAGGAATACCACTTCTGGATCAAGAAGAAATAGGGTGAAAAAAATGAGCGAAGACAAAAAAACACCCAAGCTTGCTATAATCGCCTCAAAGGGTACCCTCGATCAAGCTTATCCCCCCCTCATCCTTGCAACAGCAGCTGCATCAATGGAATGGGAAGTAGCCATCTTTTTCACATTCTACGGACTTGACATTCTGAAGAAGGGCAAAGCTGATAAGCTCAAAGTGGCTCCGGTTGGAAATCCTGCAATGCCCAAGCCTAAATTCATGCCCATCAATGTGCCAAACATCCTAGGTGTTCTGCCAGGAATGACTCCTTTTGCAACCTGGATGATGAATCGGTGGATGAAGAACGCACACGTTGCAAAGCTTAGCGAACTCTTGGAGATGGCAGTAGACATGGATGTTCGCCTCATCGCATGCCAGATGACCATGGATGTGTTAGGTATCAAGAAAGAAGACTTGATTGATGGCATCGATATTGGTGGTGCTGCAACCTTTCTAGAGTTCGCCAAAGACGCGGATGTAACATTATTCATCTAATGGTGGTTCTAAATGGTTAGAATAAACATTATCTTGAAAACAGGGACAGCAGCCGCACTTCACCAAGCGGGAATGATTGCTGTAGGAGCTTCCAGCGTAGATCACCCCATTAGGATATTCATCATGGATGACGCGCTTGCAGCGGTACTCCGCCACTATAAGGGAGAGGAAATCCCTAATGGCTATGAATTTGAAGAGGTCCGCAACGGCTTTCACAAGGCGGAAGAAAGCGGTAAGACGATGACTTGGGAAGAACTTCTTGAATCTGCAAAGGATCTAAGTGAAGAAGTTGAGATCATGGCTTGCGGTCTCGCTCTCGATGTCATGGGCTACAACCATGAGGAATTGCCTGAGCTCTTCGATAAAGTCAGCGGTGTCGCAGACTTTGTTGGTGGCCTAGAGGATGATGACATCGTTTTCACACTGTAGGAGGAATGAAAATGGTAGAAGTAGCTAAAGTTGTAGATGCAAGAGGCAGTTTCTGCCCTGGCCCCCTAATGGAACTCATTCGAGCTCTCAAATCAGTAGAGGTAGGACAAGCAGTTGAAGTTTACAGCGAGGATCAAGGATCTCTCAAAGACATTCCCGCATGGGCAGAAAAAGCCGGCCACAAACTTATCGAAATCAAGGATTACGGCGACTATCGCGGTTTCATAGTAGAAAAAGGCGAAAAGAAGTCTCGAAGAAGGAAAAAAGAGTAAAAAAAGTTAAGGAGGAACAAAAAATGGCAGACAAAGCAAAAATCGTCATTATCGGTGCGGGCACCGGAGGTACCATTGTTGCAAACAAATTAAACAAAAAGCTCAAGAGAAAGGCAGAAATCACCGTCATTGACCCCGAATTCAAGCATATCTACCAACCAGGTTATCTCTTCCAAATTGTTGGACGAGAAACTGAGAAAGGTCTAATACGCGATGGAACTAAGCTCTTGCCCAAGAAATCAAAGAAGGTACGTGCTGCTGTCGATCGAGTCGATCTAGAAAAACAAGTCGTTTACACCAACGATAACCAAGAAATTCCCTATGACTACCTAATCATTGCTTCTGGTTCTCGGTTGGTTCCACAAAAGCTGGAATGGTGGAATGACAAAATCCATCAGTTTTATACACCACAAGGCGCTGCAAAAGTCTATGACCATCTAAAGGACATGACAGAAGGAACAATTGTAATCAGTATTGCTTCAATGCCTTACAAATGCCCCCCAGCCCCACTTGAGGCCGCCTTATTAATTGATGACTATCTGCGACGAAAGAAGATTCGAGACAAGTTCAACATTGTTTTCACCTCTCCGATTAATAGGGCATTTTCCATTGAAACAGTCAACACCATCGTTCAACCCTTGATGGAAGACAGAGGCATAGATGTGCGAACCTTCTTCAATGTTGATGAAGTCGACACAGAGGAAAAAGTTCTCTATTCACTGGAGGGTGAAGAAATCGACTATGACATGCTTATTATGATCCCTCCCCATGAGGCTCAGCCCTTCATCGAAAAATCAGGCATTCCCCACGAAGAAGGAGGATGGGTCGAAGTAGATAGAGAAACTCTCAAAGTAAAGAACTATGATAATGTCTACGCAATCGGAGACACCACTAATCTTCCAATTTCAAAAGCAGGAAGCACAGCACACAATCAAGCCCCCATAATTGCAAAGAACATCCTTGCCTCAATCAAGAACTCCAACAAGGTGTACAAATATGACGGCCACGTTCAGTGCTTCTTCATTACAGAAATCGGTAAATCATTATTCATCGACTTTAACTACACCAATCCACCCTATCCCGGAAAACCATCACGACGCTACTGGTGGTTCAAGCTCGCCTTCAAGGAACTCTATTACCGATTTGTGGCCAAAGGTATTGTCTAAGCCCTTATCATAAGACTCTTTGAATCCCCAAAATACTGCTCACCCTTAACTCGGTCATAGGGTGATTGATGGGAGCTTCAGGCGGCTCCCATCAAATTTTCCTCCTTTGGACAAAAACAAAAATGCAAAACTATTGATATTACGAATCTAGAACATTACTTGATAACTACCACTATTACCTTTCATAAGAGGAATCCAAGATGCTCAAAAACTATATTCACAATCACCTTCTGTTCCCGTGCCATCTTAACCACCCAATCTATGAAATCCTTAGCAGTTCCACGCGACGAGAAATTCTCAGAATGTTAGCCTACGATAATTCTAATGCTTACGGAAGAAGACTATCAAAAATCCTCAATATTTCTAATACCGCAATCCACAGACATCTTCGCATCCTTCAAGGTCTCGACAACGGACATGAGTTGCCACTAATACGAGAAAAGGGAAAGACCAAGGAGAGCTATTCTGGCAAAAAAGGAGGAGAAGCGACTCTTTTTGAAATTGGGAAAAAACTAGGAATGTTTGTAGGGATCTTTCCCGATCTAATTCATTCACATGTTTTCATCACAGATGCTGAAGATAATCTTTCTACAGCAGAACTTTCTCAACTCGGGATCTCTGAAGATTTCTCAAAAACCAAGAAAGAGCCCCACGTATTAGTACCAGATGAACAACAAATCATTGATCCTGTGAAGAAAAAGTATCTGGAACTTTACGAGAACCTCCAGAAGATAAATGAAGAATTAATCGAATTAGAAAGAAAAATGCTGGGTCTTTTGGAGGAAAAAAATGATCTCTTGAGAGAAATCGAAGCAACGCTGAAAACCGATGCCAATCTTGAACGTGAAAAAAGATTGTTTCTTCGCTTAGTCGCGTGTCTCGGTTGTTCATCAGATCGAGATTTGTCGTATGCTTTCCATATCGAAGAGCCTATTGTGTCCAAAGTCCTAGAAGATCTCGTGGAACAAGGCTGGCTGGCTACTAAAGAAGAATAACCTATATGTCCTTTGTATTTCCTTAGAGAAAAAAATGTACATTTATAACGTATCAGATACATAATTGGTTTTATTCTTGTGCTTACTTTTTACTGACTTTCACACGTTATTTAATATTCTTATCAATTAATCTGGGTTTTTGCACAGATTAACTCATTGTGGTTAATAACTATGTTTGCAATTGGCAAGAATTTTTATTTATTTTAGATGTGGTTACTAGATTAAAACTTAGATTTGTCATCGGAAGGTGATACTCTACGACAGGGTTACAAAACATTAAGTATAATTATGTAGCAGACGCCGGGAGAAGTTCTTGCCCCGAGTCAATATTGGAGGCGAAAAAGAGCATAGCAAAGGTCCCAATTGGAGAAAAATTAGAGGTTCGAACAACAGACCCCGGAACCAAAAATGACCTTTCTCCGTGGGCCAAAAAATAAGTAAGCTGACGGGTACTTTAGTCTCTTCATGGATCTGTAATACTCCATTAACAGCACTGGTCCCTCCTTTTTATTCCTTGAATTCCTTAAGCTTTTTTTTGTCATCGTTATACCCCCTTAATCATACCTTCTATTTGGGCTTCAATTTGCCCAAGATCACATTCTTGCAAGATCATAGCTCTGTTAGGACAGACTGGCACACAAGCACCACATCCTGAACAAAGTGATGGACCAATGACTGCCTTCGTCTTTCCTTCACTGGTATTATGCAAAGTTATCGCATTGTATTCACATTCTTCGACACACCGACCAGTTCTAGTGCATTTGTGGTAATCAACTTTTGCTACAAATGGAGAAAACTCTATTTCCTCCTTAGTCAAAATATTTGTAGCTTTTGAAGCCGCCGCCATTGTTGCCATAACGCATTCTTGGATATTCATTGGAGCTCGAGCGACGCCCGCGATAAAAATCCCCTCCATTTGACTTTCAACAGGCTTTTGTTTGGGATGAACTTCTTGTAGAAACCCACCGTTTCCTACGGGAGTCGCCAAGGTTCTTAGCAATTCTTGTATGTCAGTTGGCTCTATGCCAACATTTAGCACAACAAAATCCGCAGAAATTTCAATTTTTCTTCCTCTCGGTGTTTCATCTTCTAGTCTGATCTGTAACAAATTGGAGGAAGGAGAGACGGTCATCCCGGGAACCTTGCTATCTTCGAATTTGAAGAAAATTACATTACTTTTGGAAGCTTCTTCGTAGATATCTTCATGAAAACCATACGTACGAATCTCTCGGTATAGGCCAGCGATTTTGAGGTAGGACCTTTACTTAAATCGTGTTGCTGAGTTTTCCGGTTGTACAACAGTTTCTTGGGCAATACGTATTTAGGCGACCGTTTTTAGGAGAATGGATTCCTTCTATTTGCCGACTTCCAATACAATGAATAAAGGCGACAGTCTCTATGCGCTAGCCATTATAAATGAAATCTCGTGATGAAGACTTGAGTCGAGAAGTTGTCGCCGAAGCAAATGACCCCATGCTTGCTTCTAATTGAAACTGGCATTCTTTCTTTATCTATGATTTACTTAAATCGATTTTCTGGGGGAATTGTGGAATTTTTATTTGTAATTAACTGCTAATAATTAGTGCCATGTTCTTTTAAGAGCTCCTAATTTCAGAAACTAGTGGATAGTTCTGAGGCGATAGTGTCTTGACTTCAATTCTGGCATTGAGGGGAATGAGCATGACGAGATCAGGGTTTAATGATCTTAGTACCACTTTTTGATAGCCTGTTTCTTCTTTTAGGTCTGCAAGAAACTTATGTCTCTTATAAGGAGCCAGATTTAGCTTTTCCAAGTTAATGAAAACGGATACACCATTTGTTGCTTCTTCAACTAACGGCTTTGCATCTACAAAATCAGCTAGAGAATAGAACTTGAGGTAAGGAGTAGCTGGTAGTGGTTCGCCAGGGACTTCGATACGAACTTCCTTCACTGTTTCTTTTTTGAATAACCTTCCAAAAAACGCTCCAACTAACAATGAGCCTAACCCAATTGAAATCTCCACTAGCATCTACTCTTTTTTCTTAGGTATCACTTAATGAGGAACGTATTTCGCTAGTAACATGCACATAATATTAATAGCTCTGACCATTTCTTCAAACAGCTCGTTCCTTTTTTCTTGAGATCATGCTCCATACTTTATTTGATTACAAAATCTTCCCTTGTAACCATTTTGGAAGCAAGGATGATTCCCCCAAAAATAGAGCTGAAAATCAGAATTGCAAACAAATAAGTTCCTTCCGAAAATAGAGACGGATAAAAATATCCCATCAACAACCGATAGGGCCAATACAAGGGATTTAAGATAAGAAATACTCTAGGCTCTAAGGGATTTGTTAGAATACCAATGAAAAATAGGAAAGACAGACCTAGAAGAACCAATCCCTCAAAACGTTCACTCACATCGGCCGAAACGGTGATTTGAATGATCAGTGAAATGAGAACAATGATCAAACCAGCCGTGAGTAACGCTAATGTGATCAACAGTAAATTTAGTGGTTCAAAGATTTTCGGCGACACGTCGAATAAGCTCTCTGTTTCTTGGTCAAATCTTGTTTTCTTTGAGGCTCCATGCATCCCATGGATTGTGAGGACAATTAGAATTCCCACGCCATAGCTGAAAACCGAGATAGCTGACAAAACAAAAGCTGTGAATAATTTAGAAATAATCAACTCTTTCTTGTTAGAGGTTAGAGAATAAATCAGTTCAAGCATACCGTCATTTTTGTCTCTTGTAAACCCAGCTAGTCTCCCCACACTTCCAAGCATGAGGGTCAATAAAAATATAGCATAACTAATAATGAAGCTTAGCCTCACTGCTTGTTCGATTAAAGTCTCTTGTTTCAAATTCAGATTGGAACCTGGAAGAATAACTCCTTGAGTCTTGGGATACAGACTATTGTTGAGTCTCTCTTTTAATGTATCGTCAATTATTCTGGGGATTATTTCAGTCATTATCTGACAACCTAAACTTCCTGCCACACAACATTTTATGTAATACACGGCATGTTTTACTTCTACAAGCGACCGAGTAAAATTGGCTGGAATCCATAACAAATTCTCCTTCTGCAAAGCTTGTTGAAGATCAGTCAAGACATAGAATTCGATATAGCTCACGTTTTCAAACTCTTCCTTAATTCCATAGAGGATTTTAAGTCCAAGATTAATGTCTCTAAAGGTTTCATCTTGGGAGATTGCGAATATGAGTACAGTAGAAGAATCCTGGAAAACAAAAGGAGCAAGACCAAGGACGGTAATAAATAATCCGGGGCCAATAAGAGAAACCCAAACCAGCTTATGCGAAAGCGTGATTAGTAAGTCCTTTTTAACAAGAGCCTTTATTTGCACGGTCGTTTCCCCCTCTTCACATGACTATTCGGGATGTATCCAATTGTTTCCCGAATGCTTTGAGGAGAGCTTTTTCCAACCCCTCATTTGAAGCAAAGCGTGTGATGAGATCATTTTTCTTTCCTTTAAAAAGCAACTCCCCCCTTTTTAGTATCAATACTTTTTCAGCTAATTCTTCAACATCTGTAACAATATGAGACGACAATATGATGGTTCGACCCATGTTTTGTAATTTAGCAATCAAATTTCTCACGATTCGTGCTCTTTCCAAATCAAGGCCTGATGTTGGTTCGTCAAGCAGTAGGATCTCGTTTCCAATAATGATTGATCTTATAAGAGACACTGCACGTTGTTCACCGCTTGACATTTCGTCAAAAGTGGCATGTATTTTCTCTTCCAATCTTAATAATCTAAATAATGAATATGCTTGCTTTTCAAAAAAATCAGTACCTATTCCTGCGAGCTCGGCAAATATCTTTACATTATCCCAAGCACTCAGATTATGATATCCAGCGGTTACTTGTGGCATGTATCCGATTTTTCCTCTCAAAGCGGGATCGGTAGACGACCTACCTAATATTCGTACCCTTCCCATGGAAGGCCTAATGATTCCACACATTATCCTCAACAACGTTGTTTTTCCCGCACCATTTGGCCCTAGTAAAGCGTGAATCTCCCCCTTTTTTATCTTGAAATTTATGTTTCGCAAAGCTTCCACTTGACCAAAAAGTTTACAAACATCTATAAATTCAACCACATAATTTGAAATCATGAGTTTTTCTTATAATTATTTGAAGCAATATTAACAAATATTGCCTTAAAATCATGGAAAAATGCAATACAAAGCAACTTTATTTTGAATTTGTTTTCAGTAATTGAATCGGGA
>JAJRWK010000017.1 GCA_024276795.1 archaeon
CATCATTCCAACTAAGGGAGAAGTCTTGGATGTCCCGTGCTAACAGAAGGGTGAAGTTTAGCTCCATTCCAGGGTAGCCTTCGAAGGGATTCTCATAGTAGTAAAAATCAGTGAGCACTCCGGTTGAAATGCTCCAGTTTACCCCGAGTATCACTGTATCTGATTCAAAAGACAAGCCAAAAGTCGTGTCGGTTCTAAAAGTGGTATACCCTGGACTGACGGTGCGAGCAACTGCGAGAAAACCATCATAAAGCGTGCTTTCCCCTTCGGGAACGGGTAACAGCGGGTAGAAGAACATGTCGTTGAGCCCAGGATTGGCACGAGGATAGTTGAGTGTGATGTTGAAACCAGCCTCTCCAGTATCGGTTCTAACGGAGAAAAGGTAACTTACTCCATCAGGCTTCACAGAGAGATCAGGGAGACGATCAAAATCAATCGACAATAACTGACCACTGTACCACATGCCATCCCCCCAGATCATTCCTTCTTCGCGTGGATATTCTGGTGATTCAATGACAAGTCCGTCAGTTACGTTCAAGTTTCTAGCCGAGTTGATTCGATAATCCAGCAAGGGATACGCATAGCCCCATGAAAATGTGGTGTTGTCGGGAGAGAAAACATACTTAAGGGTTAGTTCGAAGGTTACAGAGTTAGGCGCACCGTTGGGGCCCATAGGGATCGTCCCCGAGAGAGAATAATGCTCCATAACACCGTTCGTTTTTGAAAACTCAATGCTAAGAGCGGTGATGTTTGCATCAGAATATGTCAAATTGAAAAACTGGTCATCCTGTGAGACGATGAAGCCATGACTTGTAAAATCTAGGGCAATAGAATCCCAAAAAGATGTGTTTCCAACGGGAAGGGCGATCATCAGTGCGGGAGGCCCGTCCATGCTGAGGGGATTCGAAAGCCATGGGGCCCCGGGAATTTCGATGGTCCCATTTGAGAAACCAAAAAACACGGTATAATTGATGTAGGCAGAGGGATCTGCGTTCAGATCGGGCAATACTTCTGCTTGAAAAGCAAGTTCCATGCCAGAATACAGGGTTACGTTTTCGTCAACGGGTATCCCAGCAGTGCCGTTTGTGATCGCTTGATCAAGATTGTAAATCAAGAAGTCTTCTTCGCGTATCCACCAGTCCCCGGTTGGAGTTTGGCCTAGGGACGGGCGGAAAATCATGGCACCTAGAAGGAGCACGAAAAAGACAGGGTATATTTTTTTGTTCATGAGAAAAACACCTAAAGTTTCGTGTTCAAATAACGCTAGTATTTGTTTTCCTATTTGAGCAAGAACTATATTTTTCCACACCTTGTTTAAATAATTAAACCAAGGAGAAAGCAAATCACAGGGAGGGATTCATTTTGAACAGGGCTTAACAAGTTAACAACCGTGGGCCGATAGAAAAGACAACAAGACAGATAAACGCTCATTGAGACGAATTCGCGAAAGCATGTCGGGAACGGCAAGAAATGAAAAAGATGAGATAGAGGTCTTGGATTCGTACCAGGGTCTTTCAGAAGCAGATCTTAAGAAATATGTCACGCTTTGGAACGAAGAATACCCAACCATTATTGACCAGATCTCAGAGCATATGTTCCTGCGGAACAAGAGTAAGGAAAAGCCAAGGAAG
Source organism: archaeon (assembly GCA_024276795.1). Classification (GTDB taxonomy): domain Archaea; phylum Asgardarchaeota; class Heimdallarchaeia; order Heimdallarchaeales; family JAJRWK01; genus JAJRWK01. The sequence continues at coordinate 1,632 of JAJRWK010000017.1, forward strand.
ATAGTTTTGTGTAGGGTAAGGTCTAGTAAGGAATTAGTAGGAATATTAATTATACAATTGGACATCAAACCACCAAGAGGCCCGTGGTTCACAATGATAGTTGACCGCAAACATCAAGGCAAAAGAATCGGAGCGCAGCTACTCGAAGAAGCAAAACAATTAGTTTCTGAGCTCCACGGATGGGTAATACCCTCAAATCAGTACATGAAGGCAGACAGGACCCCATACGTCTCACCGCTTGGTTTCTACAAAAAATCAGGGGTTGAGGAGGGAAAAGAAAAAATCATTCAAGGTAAATCATTCAAGGTAGTAGAAGTAGTCTGGAGAGGATCGAGAAATCACTACAAGGTTTAGCGGTGTTGAAGAAAAAATAATGAGGAAAAGCAGAGGATTTTCAGGTAAGAGGAAGATCAAGAGTGGTAGGTGTCATAGGGTATTCGTCAAATCTATTACCATTACAGCGAAAGGGGAAACAAGAAGTCAGCATTGTTTGGCTGAGCAGAAACGAGTGTTTGAAAGCATTACCAGACAAAGTAGGGACACTGGTAGGCAAGGCACGGAAGTTAGCATGGCAGATCATGCGGGAGTGGGCAGACCAGTGTACAGAGACAGTCCGAGAGAGAGAGATTATACTATATGTCTTAGGAGATTTTTTCCGATTCAGACCAAAAGATCCTTTTGCTTTCAAGTATCCACTAAAAGGAAAAGCGATTCCCCGGATCAAGTCGTTAGCTGAGCTTCGCGTGGAGATTTTTTCCAAACGTTTTAGCTTTGGGGTGGAAGAGGGCGATGATGCAATTAGAGATGTGCTCCCCGATGTGGGAGGAGGAAATCAAGAGCTGAAGGAGAACATATGGGCAGATTACTCTCAGTATGAAGTGTTGCAACAGATAAGGAAGAAACCAAGTGTTGAGCAAGTAATAGGGCTTGCAAACTTTTATTCACTTGTAGTGTTGTGTCGCTTCATTGTTGAGGGGACGGTAGAAATTAACGGGGGGGTTCCGGGCTCGGTTATTAAGACCACCGTTTTTGTTGCAAAAAGAAACGGTGTGTTTGTGGATTTTGTCAGAGCAAAAAAGAAACGTAGATTTGTTGCAAGAGTTTTACCGGGGAACAAAGAGCGGGGTTCCCACGGTCAACAAAACGCGATAGCCAGGGTGGTGGGAATTATGATCCGCGAGCTATTACGGACTAACACGGACTTTTTATTCTCGGCTCTTGTGAAGCACCCCCAGTTTAAGAATCTGAAAAAATTCAGCGTAAGTTCTGCTGAGTTAAAAGAACATTTTGTGGACAAAGGAGTAGAAAGCATTACACGCGATTTCTTGGCAATGGACAGCAAGGAGGAGAGAGTACTATTTGAGGAGATTCGCAAGAATGCTAAGGGTTGGATAATCCATGGCGACCCTGAAGTCATTTTAGTGGAGGATTTTATGTACGTTCCAGATTTTGTTGCAGAACAAGGGGGAAGAAAAGTGCTCATTGAGCTTGCGGGGTTTTATACTGCAGAATACTTGGAGAGGAAAGCAGAAAAACTGAGAGAAGTTGAAAGAAAGCATTTGTTGGTCGTGCTTGTTCCAGAGAACAACAAGTTGGTATTTGAACAGCTTTCCAGCCCGGTCATTACGTATCGCAAGAAGCCCTCTTGGCAGAGATTGCTTCGCGTTTTGGAAAACACGTTTTCTCAAATTGGGGATGAAACAGACTTGCGCCTCAAAGTAATGGAAGCTGTTTTGGAGAAAGGAAAAGCAGAAGACTGCTTAGGCATTGATGCACTCCAGCAAGCCACAGAAGTCAGCGAGGAGACTTTCCGTAAGTGGTTATTTTCAGAAAAAAACAAAGAGCTATTTAGAAAGCAAGGATATCTCGTGATTCCCCCAAATGGAATAATGAAAGAAGAAACATGGAGAAAAATCAAACATGCGTTTTGGTCACTCTTCGAGGGGGGCGCTGAGGACTTAGAGGAATATGAAAACATCATTCCCTCAACCGTACCCAAAGAATGGGTCCCCTCAATTTTACAGACTTATGGATTCGACATCACATACAAAGACTTTGTGTCACCCAAGGTCACATTGAGAGGAAAAAACCGAAAAACACCGTGATTATGCAAAAATGAGAGAAGAAGTTCGAAACCCGTTCTCTCACGACTCTCGCAGGAAATAAGACATATCAATGATCAAGAAGATTAATAGTGGAGCTACGAATAACAAGAAAAAAAGGAACGATTGAGACTACGTTTGTTTGAAGCTTTGAAGTTGGTATGCTCTTCTTGTTTCAAAAAAATATGAAAAGGAGTGCGGTGGAAAGGAATGTGTTGGCATTGAAGAAACAACGAACATGCAAAGAGTTCAGAAAACAATCAGTATAGATAGACAAGTTCGGTATTGGAGTATGTTGCACCGTTGTCATAAACAATTGCTCGATAGGAATGGTAACCGGGCGAAGATCCTGGAACAAACACTGAAATGAGGGGCTCAAACATATAGAAATCAGTTATTGTTACCCAAGAACTACCATATTTTTGCTGGATGACGCCATAGTAATATCGTCCGTCCTTAAACAAGGTGTAGTACACATAGGCATAAAAGCCAGTCCTAGGTGCGCGGTCAGGGGCATTGAGAGTTACTGCATCGTTGGCGACTGCGCTGATACCGGCGATCTGCAATAATATGGTCGCCAAAATCAGAACTCCTAAACCTTTGACAATTCTTTTCTTCATTTTCATGCTTTGTACCTCCTAAAAGGCATACATTATTTGTAGAGAGAAAATAAAAAAACCATAATATTTTCTTAAAAAAAGAGAAAGAAAAAAAATATTAGTAAACAAGGAGAAATAGCTGGAAAAATTGTCGAGCAAGAATTGTTGATTTTTTTCCCACAGCCCAGAAAAACAGAAACTATTTGAATACGTGGTAAGGTAAAGACCTATCGAGAAACCAGTAGATTGGTAGAATAGAACAATTTAGAATCGTTTATGACCGGTATTTGGAAACGGGTACAGTGCGTGTTTGTGGAGTGACTAGCACCATGGTGGCTCGTGGTCTTCCATGAATTAGGACAGCGATGCCACCCACAATAACGTATGGAATATTTCTTGTTTCGAAATATTCCGTCAAGTCTTTAATAATTCGAGTTATTTGGTTGTTATTTTCTGTTGGCAGAGCGATCACCAGAAGTTCTTTGAATACCATTTGCTACGGAAAGACAGAATGAAAGCCATTCGATTGCTTCTTGGGCAGTTTTTTCGGGGTCTAAGAGTCTTGCGCGCTTTGCCGCTCTTACGACGTCAAGTCTTCGCTGGCGAATTCGTTCTTGACGCTTAGAAGTGAGTTTCACATGATAGAATCGGTAGGGGGATAAAAAAGCTCTCGGGTGCAAGAACCATATCGAGCATATAGCGGGGATGCTTAATAACTAATACTGTTCAAGGTGTTCAGTGTCAATGAGAGGGATGAAGTAAAAAATGGAAAGCAATGCAGATGTGGTTGCAAGTCTTGCCCGCGATCCAGTTTACATCAAGTTCGAGTTATTTTCACAACAAGCGGTCAATGCAAAACAAGCAATTTTTGAGAAGCTGGGAATCAATATAAGAGACACCGTAGGAAAAGAGGGGAAAGGCAAGCAGGAACAAGTGCTGCTGATTCCAGGCTATTGGTTTTGGGAGATGTCAAAGATCTTGATCGAGAAAGGATTGACGGTTGCCACCAGCTTCGAGATTGAGCGTTCCTTGCCAGTTGACGTGGAATTCAGACTCGAGCTTCGACCATACCAAAAAGAATTGCTAAACCAATGGCGTGCTCAAAGGTTCAAAGGAGTTATTAAACTTCCAACGGGTGCAGGAAAGACCATGTTAGCGATTGCGGCAATAAGAGAACTCCAAGCCACCACGTTGATCTTGGTGCCAACATTAACGCTCTTAGAACAGTGGAAGAGCAGAGCAGCATCTTTACTAAGCCTCCCCGGTGGAAAAATAGGCGTACTAGGAGGGGGCTTGAACCGCGTGGGGCCGATTACTATTGCGACGTATCAATCCGCGCTACTCAAGCTTCACAGGCTTCGGACGCGCTTTGGGTTCTTAATTGCTGATGAGGCCCATCACTTGCCATCTCCAGAATATGCCAAGATCCCCCAAGCACTTCTCTCTCCCTACCGAATGGGGTTGACTGCAACACCAGAACGAGCAGACGAACAGCACGTTAGACTAAACAAATTGCTAGGGCCGCTACTAGAAATAGAGAAAGCGAGCATTGCAAGCCTTCAAGACAAAGGATACCTAGCAGACCATCGACTGGAAAAAATCGAGGTTAAGCTCCTACCCGAAGAACAAGAAAAATATGACACCGCAATGAGGGTTTACACCAGCTATCTGCGCAAGCACCGGGGCGTATTGCGTTCTGGGCGAGATTTTGAGCGTCTCTTGGTATTTAGAGCAAACAATGACCCCGAAGCAAGACAAGCGTTGAAAGCACATCGAGAAGCCCGAAGAATAGCACTAGGGTCAAGAGCAAAATTAAAAGCACTCACTCCGCTGTTGAAAAGGCACTGGCGTGACGGCGTGATTATTTTCTGCGAATACACGGATACAGCCTTGGAAATCGCTAAAGAGTTCACCCTCCCCTTGATTACCAACGAAACGAGTGCTTGGGAAAGAAACGAGCTTCTCAAAGCGTTTCAAAAGGGAATAATTAGTGTTCTAGTTACAGGCCGCGTCTTAGACGAGGGATGGGATGTGAGAAACGCCCGAGTAGGGATCATTATCAGCGGGTCTGCTCAAAAACGCCAGTTCATCCAACGATTGGGGAGACTCTTACGGCCAGAACCAGGCAAAGAAGCAATACTCTACGAAATCATCAGCAAAAGTACTTCAGAAGGAAACATGAGCCGACGAAGAAAAA
>JAJRWK010000182.1 GCA_024276795.1 archaeon
CATCTGTTATTCTTCTATAGCCAGCATGTCGGTTCCGCGAAAGAATCTTGAAGTGTTTTAGATCTTCGTGTGATTCGAGCGTTGTTTCTATTACGCTGGTTGTTTCGGTGATTAGATCGCGTTCAGAAACGATTATTTGTTCTTCTGTTTTTCTGCTAGTGTTTTCGTCTATTCTTAGAGTGTCTTCCATTTTGTCATTGTCTTCAGAGGAATTTCCTTTTCTAGGGGGTCGTCGGGTAATTGATTTGCGTTTTTGGGGATTGCCAGATAAGTCGTAATAAATCATCCCTTCCTTTGCATGAAAAGATCTTGCGAATTGGAAAGGAGAGGGAAAGCCGGAAAGGAAAAAAGAGTGTTAGGTTACTAATCATTTAATTCTACAAGTCGTGCGTATTCATGATTTGCTTCATCAATTTGGGAATAAGGAAACGGGTTTCTAGTGACATGCATGCAATGGACATTTGCTGTTGATACTTGTTGAGACTTAATGATGGGCTGATGCGAGAAGGGGATTAGGCAACAAGTTGTTTGGAGATATTAATGATTGCATCTATGACTTCGTGTTTGCTTAGGGCTACTAGATCGACTCGATTTAGGAGTTTTGGGAGATCTCTTTTTGAATATTTTTCGTGCGTTTTTAGATATTTCGAGGGATTATTGGGGATTCTCTTGTTTGATGACCAGAAGAGCAGTTCTTCAATTTCGTATTTGAATACGAGAATGTGTATCTTTTCAACGTAATCAGGGTAGTGGGTGTGAATTTTGTTTTTCTCTCGCTCAAGTTTTTCCTTTTGCCGACCATCCCCGTCAAACACGAGAATGACATTGGTGGCTTTGGATTCTAAGGGAGTAAAACGAGCTACAGCTAGCTTAATGGTTTTGTGGTTACATGGCATGGTACTATGTTTAACTTCGAATTCGATATTGGAAGGAATGAAGGCATTTTCTTTTAATTGGGTGATTAGTTTTTTGAAAAAGGGTGCACCATATGTATCTTCTACAAAGATAACGATTTTCGCGGCTCTTGTCGGTGAAGGCATTGAGTAGCCATCCTATTAAGCAAGTCCGGATGTTGACATTTCAGAGTTTAGAGCACCAGAGATCCAAGCATCACTTCTACCAAGTCCTTCTTTTTCTAGGAATTGCTGGAGCGTTTTTGTTTGTCGCTTAGATAAGCGGTGAACTGTTGTTTTATTGTTTGATTTTGAGACGAGCAATAGTTCATCGAGGCGAACATTGTCTACTACGATTGGAGAATGTGTGGATAGTAGAAATTGTTTATTTTTGGTTTCTCGGAATTCAGAGAGGATAAACCTGAGGGCGTCGTGATGCAAGGAGTTTTCTATTTCATCAATTAGAAGGAGGGATGCGGGAGATTCTTTAGCCACGAGTAGTGACATTAGTTTGTAAAATCCATCAGAAATACTGGGTGGTTTTAGAGTGGTTGTTTCATTTACAAGAGATATGAAACTTCTTCCGTCTTCTGTCCGACTGAATTTGATGCGCATATTGTCGAAGTAGTTTTCAAGAACGAATTCGGTGCTTTGAGGAAGTTGCATGTTCTTTTCGAATTGTTGTAACAGAACGGAGTGTAGATTATCACAATTCTCATTTAAAAGATCGGGTCCTTGCACAATTCGAGGTTTTCTAATCTCAGAGAAATTAGGATGCCGGATAAAGGAAATGGATTGGAAGTAATGAGAAACACCCAGAATATAGGCCTCAAAAGGAAAAATAATTTCTTTGGGGTCGGGAACATGTTTTTTCTTAATAAAAATTACAAAAGCATCGAGAAGGGGGTTATCAATGTTCTCAGAACCAAAGAATCCGGGGGTGATTATGAAGGCGTAGTAGTCGTGTACAGAGATTCTCCGAGACGAGAAACTTGAAACTTTTGGCGATAAGAGATGAGCAAATGATACGGATAAAATGGACCAAGGAGTTTTATTTTCTATGGGATGTATTTTTTTAGGGGTTAACTTGATTGTGGGGGGAGCAAATTCAGGAGAGGGTAGTTTAAGGAGAGTATCCATAATTTGAAGTTCATATTTGTTGAAAAGATCATGGTTGGTTTTTAGGGAAACGACATCCCCGTCTCTTTCAATGGTAAAATCGTTGTTAAGGTCAAATCGTTCATAATGGATTTGATATTTTCCGTGGTATTTTCCAAATATCATTTCATAGGTTAAGGGGAATTTCTCGGATGAAGTTGTGGCTTGAAATGTGAAGTGTGCTTTGATAGGAAGGTTTTCATCATTATTGTAGACAAGGGAGTCATAAGACCACCAATCAACGAGAGGCCGGTAAGGAAATTCCCTAAAATTCAGGATTCGCTTCATAAATTTGAAGAATTCCAAGATATTTGTTTTCCCTGATCCGTTTTTTCCTAAAAGGACGTTGATTCTATCAAGACTGAGAGTGATATCTCTTAGTGACTTGAAATTTTGGATCCTTACCGTTTTCAGGGAGAGTAGTGGTTGTTGCATTCCTAGTTTTCACTCCTCATTCAACTGCATATCATTTTATGCTTAAAGCTTATGTTTTTTTCTAGAAGATGAGGAGGCAGTGATTGGGTAGGCGCGTTGGTGGGGGGAGTAGCAAACGTGGGGTCTTTTTATGGGAGTTTTTCTTGTTGGAGGAGTGAAGGTGATAGCAAGAGAGGGAGATATGTAAAACCAGGGTTTGGTTTTTTTATTTTCGTATTCTTGCATTTTGTGGGGTAAAAGGATAAAAAGTCCTTATCTAAGTGTAGTAGGTGCACGATTATCATGTTGTGAATGTGTTTTCGGAAAGGGGTATTCTTGGTGGTAATCCTCTTGGAGTTGTCCTTGATGCTCTTGATTTAGATGAGAAAGAAATGCTTGCTATCGCTAAGCAGTTTAATTATTCAGAGTCGACTTTTGTCCTTGATCAAGATGAGAAGGGGGGCGAAGTCAAGATTTTCTTGCCTGTTGGTGAGATCGCTTTTGCAGGTCATCCGGTAATTGGGACGGGGTTTATGCTTGAAAAGCTGTGGAGAGATTCTGGTAATTCGGATCGTTCAAGCATTAGGCTTGTTTTGAAGAAGGGGAGCATTGATTTGCTGGTTTCGTCAGATCAGAGAGGAGATGTTGGCTTGATTTGGATGGAGCAGTTTCCGGTTTCGCGGATTGGTGAGTTTGAGAAGAGAGAGCAGTTGGCGGAGGTTTTGGGGATTAGATCCTCGTTTTTCATGGATTTGCCATTCTTGATGATTTCTCCAGGCACGATTCCGTTTCTTTTTGTTCCAATTCGTGAACCAGCATTGCTTGCTAGGTTGTCTCCGGATTTTGAGGCGATGAAGGGGTTGCTTGGTGATTTGCAAGCAGAACCGTATGTGTTCTCAATGGGGGGATTGGATGGTGGTGATGTTCGTGCAAGGTTTTTTGCTCCGTTTAGTGGG
>JAJRWK010000183.1 GCA_024276795.1 archaeon
GTAGTTTCAGCCCGTTTGAGAGGTATTTATTCAAATACTAATTGTTAAAAGGGGTTAAAGACTAGTTGGAGTCAGAGCAGCGGAGATTGTGATATCCATGTCAAAGAAATCAATTGAGCTACGAGTGGCAGAAGCAAAGCAAAGAGATGTAATTAGAGGAAAAGTAAGATTAGACCACGAGGCCATGCAAGCAATTGGTGTGGAGACGGGAGACATAGTCCAAATCAAAGGTAAAAAAGTGACTGCCGCCGTAGCTTGGCCTGCTTATCCCGACGATCAAGGAAAAGCTATCATCCGTATGGATGGTGTAATTCGAAAGAATTGTGGCGTTTCTCTTGGAGACAAGGTTCAAGTCTCAAAAGCCTCCGCTAAACCAGCTTCTAGTGTCGTGTTTGCTCCTGCACAATTGAACGTGTCAATTGATTTTGGGTTTGAAAACTTCGTAAAAAGAAAACTATTGGGTTATCCTCTAACACGCGGAGACACCGTAATGATTCCTGTGCTTGGGAGAGCTATTCCCTTCTTAGTAGTTGCAACACAACCTCAGGGCATTGTCCTCGTAACTGATGACACAAAACTTACGGTCAACAACAAGCCCTTGGATGAAAGCTCTCCAACTGGCAAACCAGAGGTAACCTACGAAGACATCGGCGGTCTAAGAGATGTCATTGACAAGGTTCGTGAAATGGTTGAACTACCATTAAAACATCCCGAGCTTTTTGAAAAGCTAGGGATTGAACCACCCAAAGGCGTATTGATTTATGGTCCGCCTGGATGTGGTAAAACACTTATTGCAAAAGCCGTAGCAAACGAGTCTAACGCCAACTTCATTACTATCAACGGTCCCGAAATCATGTCAAAATATTACGGAGAATCTGAACAACGGTTACGATCCATTTTCAGAGAAGCCCAAGAAAAGGCTCCAAGTATCATCTTCATAGACGAGATCGATGCCATCGCTCCTAAGAGAGAAGATGTGGCCGGTGAAGTTGAGAGACGAGTTGTTGCTCAAATGCTCAGTAGCATGGATGGAATGACGAGTAGAGGCCAAGTAATCGTCATCGGAGCAACTAATCGACCAAACGCTGTAGACCCTGCTCTGAGAAGGCCCGGGCGTTTCGATCGAGAAATCGAAATCGACGTCCCTGACAAGAACGGCCGGTTAGAAATATTGATGATCCACACAAGAGGAATGCCTCTCGCAGATGACGTGGATCTAACGGTCATCTCAGAGATCACACACGGATTCGTTGGTGCAGACATTCAAGCACTTGCCCGAGAAGCCGCCATGAGAACCTTGCGTCGCTTCTTGCCCGAAATTGACCTTGACGCCGAAACGATCCCTGCAGAAATACTCGATCGCATGGAAGTAACAATGGATGACTTTCTTGAAGCACTGAAGGAAGTACATCCTAGTGCCGTTCGTGAAGTTTTCATCGAAATTCCCAATGTGACCTACGAAGAAGTTGGAGGTCTCCACGAAGTTATCCAAGAACTTCGCGAGGCCGTTGAATGGCCGTTAAAACATCCCGACGCATTTGCGCGTATGGGAATAACTCCTCCCAAGGGTATACTCTTATTTGGACCTCCCGGATGTGGGAAAACACTCATCGCGAAAGCAGTAGCAACGGAAAGTGAAGCGAATTTCATTAGCATCAAGGGTCCAGAGCTCTTGAGCAAATGGGTCGGAGAAAGTGAAAAAGCAGTTCGAGAGATCTTCAGAAAAGCAAGGCTTGCAGCTCCTTGCGTGCTTTTCATCGACGAAATAGACAGTATAACCCCAAGACGAGGTATGACGAGCGACTCTCCAGTTACTGAAAGAGTAATTAGTCAGTTGCTCACAGAAATCGACGGAGTCGAAGCACTGAAAGATGTCGTTCTCATCGCTGCTACTAACCGTCCAGATATTGTAGATCCTGCCCTTCTTAGACCCGGACGTTTTGACCGCCTCATCTTTGTTAGACCTCCCAATGTTGAGGGTAGGAAGGAGATTCTTAAAATCCACATGGCTGAAATGCCCCTCGCAGATGACGTTGACATCGACGAAATCGCCAAAGAAATCGATGGATTTGTCGGAGCTGACATAGAGGCTCTCTGCAGAGAAGCGGCAATTCACGCCCTCCGTTTAGACATGCAAACAGAAAAAGTAAGCAGAGAGGACTTCTTCTATGCTATCCAGAAAGTCCATGCCACTATCACGCCTGAAGTATTCGAATGGTACTCTAACCTAGAAAAAACACTCAAAAGTGGAAGAGGTACTAGAAAACCAACAATTGAGGGTTTTGTGTAACGTAATTGTTGCCCCTATCACCCTCTTGAAACTGTTCATGCATTTCTTTTGCTCACTCGCTTTTCCCACCCGTTTTATTTTCTCATGTTCTTTCCTCAAGGTGTATGACTCGTCAGAAGCAAAAGTTAGTCATGCTTTCTATTCATACCTTCGTTCTTTCAGTTTCGATGACTTAGTTTTGTCTATTTTTTTGAGGAAGGATCATCCTCTTTCCTTTAACGACCCTCCTTTTGATAGGCTTAAACACTAAAAACCAAATACTAAGAAGAGGTTTGTTGTGCGTTCCCGTGGAAACAAATTGAGTGCTGAGAGAACCAGGATGAAGCGCTCCTTCGTCTTGATGCAGTACCGCTGACCTGTCAACAGCCTCTCCAAACAATCAAACAAGTAGTGAGGCAAAAGTATTCCCACTGCTCTTGTTTGAGCTTCCGGACAGTGGGTGTTGTGAGTCGCCCGTTGTCCTTGAGTGTTTGGTAGCAATACTCGCCACAAATGGGAGTACATGAAGGCTTTGAACAAATACAAAGTCGGCTCATATTTGAAAGGACTTAAGTTTGAAGAAATTCTACTTAAACTTGATGTCTCTAGAATTGCTCATAGCTTTTGCCGCCACTGCGATCTTTTCGATCCTATCTCTGGTTTTATTGATACTTTATCTGAGAGAAAAAGAAGCTAATCGCGAGGTTAAGAAAAGGAAATCTTGGATTACTAGAAAGGAAAAACAGATTCGAGAGGAGTGGGCGATTCTACAAGTTGAGAAATCTCGATTGCGCATGAAGCAAAATGAATTACGTAAAAAATCGCGCGAAATCAAAGAAAGAGAATTCAAGCTCTGGATAAGGTCATCATTGTTTCTTGTATATCCCCTTGTTCAGGCTCTTTACTCATGGAGAACAAGAGGTTCCGTACCCGTTGAGATCATCCTCGGTATTGCAATAACATTCTTTATCTTCTTGTTTGGAGGTTTCTTTGCAAGCAAGTTCTTAGGGTTTGCGGGCAAAGGATCGAGGGCGGTAGGCTGATCGGGCTATGGCAAACGAAGAGAAACGTTTCTCCACTCCATCATTAGACGAAATTGAGAAATGCGGAGTGACTAGAGGCATCGAAGTTGGGAAAATCAACCATTTAACTCACGAGATTTTTCCCACGCAGGAAGTTTGGTTTCAATGTAATTCGACAACTGCATGTTGCCGTTATCACGAAATTCCAATTACTGAAAACGATATTCAACGTATTTTAGACAACGGCTATGAATTGTTTCAATTCATAGTTGAACCAAGCCCTATTCTTATCAAATCAAAAATGAAGGAAGGAGCTTACACCAAGGCTTATGTGTTGAAAAAGAAACCATTTACTACAGAATGTGTTTTCTTGGAGGATGACAGATGCAAAATTCATGAATTCAAACCCACTGCATGTAGACTTTATCCATTCACACTTCGACCCGTTGATGACGATCCTAATCTTGTGTCAGTAATTGTTCATCCCGACAGCGTGTGTACAAGCGTACATACTAAAGAATCCCGCTCTGACCAGATCCCGCTACCAATGAAGCCCGGCAAGATCACTTTACAGGACACCAAAACCATTCTCCAAAATGTATTGAAAATAATGATTGAAACCGAATTGATGAAAAAGTAATCCCCGCCTTCTTGATTTAATAGTCTACGAAACCTTTTCCAAGGGGTTTTATTCTAGTATATCTTAGGGCGAAATGAATGCTTGCTCCACGTTCTCTTCGCTATATTCTTCCCTGGGCGTTCTTTTTCATGCTCTTCTCTGTATTGACTGTGTTCTATTGGTGGCTTTCAGTATTTGCCAGCCTATGTTTGGTTGGATTTGTCTTCTTTACTTGGTTTTTTAGGGATCCTGAGAGAGAACCAATTATTGATTCTAATCTAGTCTTGTCTCCCGCCGATGGGACGATTATTGCCGTAAACGGTGACGGGAAGAAGGAAGCTTTTGAAGTCAAAATCAGAATGTCACCTTTTGATGTTCACGTCAACCGCATGCCAATGGATGGGACACTTGAGCAATTGGAAAGAATATCTGGAAAACACACTACGGTCTATTTTGGTGATCCTGGCAAGGTCAATGAACGTTGCAAGCACTATTATTCAACCTCTGTTGGTTCTGTTGTCTTAACCCAAATCACAGGAATGTTTGCACGCAGAATTGAGGTCTGGGTGAATCAAGGCGACTTTGTCAAACAAGGAGAAAAGATCGGAATCATCCGATTTGGATCAGAGACTGATCTTTGGGTGAAAACTAATAAAGTAAGCATTGAACCA
>JAJRWK010000184.1 GCA_024276795.1 archaeon
ATTGATGGTGCTTCGGAATGGACTAAATTCACCGCAATTACTTTCCCGCTAATTAGACCAACACTAAGAACTGTAGCGTTGCTTGGGATTATCTGGACTTTCAACCTCTTTAATGTCTTCTACATATTGAGCCAAAATCAGACAGGAATAGGCCGCAGAACCTACTATGATATTTTCATCACTTACATCTACTATCTATTCCAGCAGGGACCGGGCGGAACTCCCCACTATGCTTACGCAGCATCGTTGTCATTCGTTGTTTTCTTATTACTTGTCGGTTTTTCAAAAGCCTATCAAGCCATGTTTAGGCTTGAAGGAGAAGAGGTAGGAGCTCAGGAGGAATAAAAATGGCAAGTATTGGCGAGAAAAAAATAGAGCATCCATCCCTTGGCTCAGCAGAACAAATCGAGCTCCCAGAAGTGCTACGATCGCTAGGTATTAACGTTGAACATACAAGCTTCATGGTAACGGTTTTTACTGCAATCAGCGTGTTTTGGGCTTTCTGGAAATTCGAGAACCTACTTTGGAACAGAGTGAGCTACAGAATTGGATTGTGGGTATTTTCCCGTCCTTATTACGAAGACGTTGAAAAATATCCTACTGGGCCGTACATGCAAGAAATGATCACAACTCTTGTCTTAATGTCGATTCTAATTCTTGCTTACAGTATTTTCTCCACAATCCTAATCACTATTCTTTCAAAGAAAGGCACGGCGACGAGGAAATCCTATCTCGCTCTCACAGGCATCTCGTTCCTTGTTTTTCTAATGGCATGGTGGGCAGAGCAATCTTTTTGGGTCAGTCCCAACAATTGGTTCAGAACAGAGCTTGGACAGTTGTCCAACGAATATTGGAAAGCAGGAATTATTTCACTTCCAATGTCAGGAGACAAGGCGTTCTTTTTGTTTATTGTTTTTAGGTTTGCAGAAGTTTTTGCATTGCTCGCACTCTCTTACAACCTTGCTGTCGATTTAGTTGCATACAGAAACTATCGCAAAGAATTGAAAGAAAAAACAATTGCTAGGGAAACCGCGGTTTGGACCTTCCAGCGAATCCTTAGATATGTTTTATTCTACACTGTTATGCTTTTATTCCTCGTTTTCACGTTATTCCCCGTAATTTACACTTTTCTTGTTTCTGTTTCGAGCGAAGCAGGTCTTAGGAACCAAAATCTGGCTGATCACCCTATCAAAAACTTTGTCCTGAATTATTCAAGTGTTATTTTCACAAGAGAACGAGGTGGAGCCTCTTTCCAGACTGCGTTTCGTAATAGCATTTTCTTAGGAGTCGGGACAGCGATTGGTGGGTTGTCAATTAGTTTGCCAGCCGCTTATGCGATTGCTAGATTTCGGTTTTCAAATAAGAAGCCGATAGAATTCCTCATTTTAGCAACGCAAATGTTTCCAGGAATTATCCTCTTAATCCCTCAGTTCTTAATTTGGAGAGAATTGGGACTGTTGTCCACTGAGAATCGACGCTTGTACGGGACGCTTTTGGCGTATTTTGCGGGCTCAGTAGCATACACTGTCTGGATGATGAAAGGATATTTCGAAACCATACCCAGAGATTTGGAAGAAGCAGCGCTTATAGACGGGTCTTCTAACTTTGGTGCGTTTTTACGGATTTCACTACCCTTAGCTGCTCCTGGAATGGTAGCTGTCGGTATTTTCACTTTCCTAGGAGCATGGAACGAATTTGCACTAGCACAAATATTCATCGGAGAGAATAAACCCACTTCTCCTTTACCGTTGCTCTTCTACTCCTATCAAGACACCAGCGCTCCAGATAATAAGCCGTTCTTCCAATTGTTGGCAGCGTATTCGATGCTGGTTGCACTGCCGATCATTATTCTCTTCTTATCCTTGCAAAGACTCCTCGCCAGAGGAGCTACCGCTGGAGGTGTAAAATAGTGGCAGAAGTAAAATTTGAAAACGTTACAAAAGCTTTCGGTGAAACGGTCGCCGTTCGCGATTTGAATCTTGAGATCCACGACAAGGAATTCTTAGTCCTAGTAGGACCTTCAGGTTGTGGCAAAACCACGACGCTTCGAATGCTAGCGGGTCTTGAAGACACAACGCAAGGAAGGATCTACATCGATGGGAAAGATGTAACCTATCTTCCCCCTAAGGACAGAGATATTGCCATGGTATTCCAGTCATACGCGTTATATCCCCACATGAATGTTTACAACAATATGGCGTTTGGTCTGAGAAATCGACTAGTCTCGACTAGCATGAAACAACTTAGAGCAGGAGTCACCCTTATTATGTGGTTCATAGTCATCGCTCTTATTACGGCAATCTCACAAATATCTGGCTATATCTTCGGACAAGCGTTTTATTCTATGATGATGTTTGGAGGAATTGGTGCGTTCTTCTTAGCTTTAGGTCTCTATCCCGATTTCAGAATGGCACTGACTTGGAAAGGGATGATTTTCCTCTCGAAATATTCCCAGCTGGCACATGAGTATATTGAAATCGAAAAAACCATTGAAGACCGTGTAAATTGGGCTGCAGAGATCCTAGAAATCCCAGAGCTCTTAAACAGAAAACCGCGCCAGCTCTCTGGTGGGCAAAGACAACGAGTAGCTCTAGGTAGAGCCATGGTTAGGCAGCCCAAAGTCTTTCTAATGGATGAGCCATTAAGTAACCTTGATGCAAAACTGAGAAATTCAATGAGAGCCGAATTAGCAACCCTACAGAGCAAGCTAGAAATAACAACTGTATACGTCACTCATGATCAAGTAGAAGCCATGACACTTGGACATAGAATTGCCGTCATGAACAAGGGAGTAATCGAACAGATTGGAACCCCGGATGAAGTATATTCAAAACCCGAGACACTTTTTGTGGCCGGATTCATAGGAACCCCCACGATGAATTTCATCAAGGGGAAAGTTGAAGCAGGGACAAAAGGGCTCGAACTCGTAAGCCTTGGCATCAACTTACATCTTTCCAAAGAGGAATTAGGAGAAAAGTTCACCAGATTACAACATTACGAGGGAAAAGAAGTAATTCTTGGAATTCGCCCTGAGAACATAAAAATTGATACACAAATAAAATTCGCAGCCTCTCTTCCTGGAACTGTAACTTTCGTAGAACCCATCGGCTCAGTTACAAATCTATTCTTTGAAATCGGAATCGGTCAAAAGATAACAGTTTCCGTAGAAGGATATCATAAAATCGCAAGAGGAGATTCATCAACCTTATTCTTTCCTTACGAAATGATGCACTTCTTCGATCCCACCAGTGGAAAACGAATCGCATAGTATGTGCAATGACAAAAAGTGTTTCTCAAATGAACCTTACTCAAAGTTCGTAACGCTTTCGAACTTTCCCCTCGTATATGTTTTTCTTGTTTTGAAAGTACTTACGTAAATACTTTATTGAGAAATAGGAAAATAGTGGAAGATTAATCAAAATAGCCAATGTAATTGTTAAAGAAACCCTATTTATCATCAGCTGCAAAGTTGTCTTGTATTCATTCCAAGAAAAAAGTACTGCGCCCGATGAGTCGGTGAGGATGAGCTCATAGTTATCGTAGAAAAACCTTGGGTGTGAAAAATATGCCCATTCCACATATTTCGCATCATTAATGTTTGGCCAAGATTCATGCATATAGGTAATATGGAAAGTACTATCAAACTCATACAGCACTGTTGCTGTTGCGTGATTGAAATAAAAAATCGCAACAGGTATTTGGACCGGAAAGATAGAACTGCCATTTTTCCATATCCCGAATTCTGAGCTCTGTTTAATAATAATGCTACTGTCTTTGACAGAATAAATCCCCAAGTATGCATACGCGAATTTTTCGTCAGAACGATTTGTAAGGTAAAACACCCTAATATCTTCTCGATAGAGGGTGAATGGTACGTAAGGAAGAAAAGAAAGACGCCTTGGTATTATAACACCATGAGCTAAAATGGGGGTTGAGAAATAATATCGCTTATCTTCACGTAATAGTTTATGAGCAACAATACTGTTATTTGTCAAAACAACTAATTGGAGATTATTTCCATCAAAGTATTGAATTTGTGAATCAAAAGTCACGGAATCCAAATATTCTAGCGGAGCATTTTTTGACTCTGCTTGGAATTCTTGATTGATTTCAAAGAGTGAGATCATCATTGAATTCGTCGAATTCATTACAAAGACGAGACTAGAAAACACGCGGAAATCACTTACGTTATTAACTGTTTGAACAAGCCTGAGGGCTAATTTTCCATAATCCACTTGAAATACTTGGAGAGAATCATTGAAAATAACAAATAAGAAAGAATCTTGAAAAACTGCTTTCTTATAAAAGATAAAGTTTTGAGAAAGAGCCTTTGACTCGACTACTGTGAGATAATTTATTTCGGATTCATTGCTAATAGATTTTTCCGCTCTTTCAAATTTCTGCATTCGAAGAATAAAAACATCTTTGCCCCGTTCAGTAACGGAGACAAGATCGGTTATTACAGGAAGGATTTTGCCTAATGGTGTTTGAAAATCCGTTGATATAGGATAGATTTTGATTCCGATTGGCTCTTTTGTTCCGCCCAACCGAGCAACAAAGAGGGCTTTTTGATTGGATTCGATAGTAATTTTTCTCTTCCCATATTGTTTTTCAACAAGGATTACTTCTTGAACAATCGAATGACTAATGTGAGTAATTATGTAAACTCCCGAATCTTCTGAAACTAATGCAAATGCAGTATTATTTATGGGCAGAATTTTGATGATAGCAGATGATAATTGAATTTTGATATCTAACTTTTTGGTCTGAATATTTGCCCGATCTGTAATGTTGAAGACGTACACTCTACTACTCTCATTGGCGTAGTAAATATAGTCCGCAAAAATTGCAAATGACTGGAAAACACTTGATTTTGTGTATATAAATCCTTTTAGACCAAATTTTCCTTCATTTCCTCGTTCGAAAATATGTATCCCAGAATCATCGAGAATAGCTAGAACAGAATCTCCGACATCATACTCAATAATCTTGCCAGAAATATTTTGCAATTGATATTCTGAAACTTTCTTCAGACTGTTCTTCGAAAAAGTCAGGATTGAGCCAGTTTCGAGCAAAACGTCGAAAAATGTATTGTTACTTATTATTCCAGATACATCGGATGGAACAGTTATAGTACCTTTAGAGAAGGGATAAAGTGGATTTGAAACATCAATGAGTCTTATGTCAGTTCCTTCTAGTAAATTGGTTGAAATAAGATATAGGGTATCATGATCACCTATTATTTTACTTATGGATGATTCTGTTGAAACCTGGGAAAGTAAGTTAGGAGAAGAGGGATTGCTTATATTGTACAAGAGAATCAGATTCTCAAGTGAGTTAGGATTCTCTTCTGTGTGTGGCTGTAGAATAGCCAAGTCGTTGACTAGGAAGAAATCGTAAGAGTCAAAAGTTTCTGGTGGGATCAGTGTTACTTGTTGCTCAACAATAGGGTTTGTCAGAGACTTAATTGGTTGCTGATTTGCTAACCAATAACTTCCAACTAGTGATCCCAAAACAAAGGCTATAACAAAAAACAAACAAAGCTGTTTCTTGTCTGCTTTCACATTTTTATCGTCTCTTACCCCGTATTTAAATAATAAACCAATGTTTGAAATGCGACAATGAACTAAACTTATAAATTGAGGGTGGGGGTAATGACGCCTTCAATTCCTCGAGATTCTCATAGATTGTGAGGAAGAGCATAATAGACCTATAGCGTTCTTTTATCACTTTTCATGTATAGCATATTGAGGTATTGTTTAAGCATTCGGCGCGTATTTAAGTGAGGGATTACGGTTTTTATTGACTCCTTCATCATTTTTGTCCAATCAGGATTATAGCCGTTATGTTGAGTATCATAGTATGTTTTGACGACTTTTTTCTCTAGGATGTCATAAAGAGATTCGGCATCAATTCTGTCTCGTTCTTCATCTGGAATGTCAATTTCTTGGCTCCCTATCACCCAACCATTATTGCCATTATAGGCCTCTCTCCACCAACCATCAGCGGTGCTGAGATTAATGATGCCATTAGCCGCGGCTTTTTCACCGCTTGTGCCAGAGGCTTCTCTTGGAATCCTCGGGTTATTGAGCCAGACGTCGACTCCTGATATTAGGTATTTCGCTACTTCCATTTCGTAGTCTTGAATAAACGCAATCCTTCCTTGGAAACTTGGATTTTGAGCATATTGTATGATTTTTCTCAAAAATGCTTTTCCATATTCATCATCGGGGTGTGCTTTTCCAGCAAATACGAGTTGGACTGGTCGATGAGGGTCAGTAAGGATTTTTCTTAGTCTTTCGGGATCGGAAAAGATGAGAGGTGCCCTTTTGTATGAAGCAAATCTTCGCGCAAACCCAATTGTTAGTACTTCTGGATCCAGCATCACGCCTGATGCATAGACAAGAGAAGTATCTAGTTCTCCGTCTTTTACCCATTTTCTAATGCGAGCTCTTATGAACCATGCGAGTCGTTCTTTGATGAGAAGATGAGTTTGCCATAACTCCTCATCAGGTATTTCGTCAATAGCTTTCCACATTTCTTTTGTGTCAATATTATGGATCCAATTTTTTGGCAGATATTTTGAGTAGAGGTGTTTCATTCTGAAGTCAATCCATGTTGGCATGTGAACTCCGTTTGTTATGGGCAGGATTTCATTGACACGAAGGTCGTCTTGTGAGAAATATGTCTGCCACATTTGATTCATGACGCTCGCGTTGAGTTTTGAGACTCCATTGACTGCACGCGAGAATTGCATGGCTAGTGCTGTCATATTGAATACTTTTCCCGGACTTGTTGGAGAACGTCCTAACGCAAGCAATTTCTCCTTACTTAGTCCGAACGATTCTGCATAGGTTCCAAGGGTTTCAATTACGAGAGTGTCTGAAAAGACATCATGTCCTGCGGGAACCGGGGTGTGTGTAGTGAAAACGAATTTTTCACGGGTTTTTTCAAGAGCTTGTTTGAATGAAAAACCGCTTTCCATGTGTTTTCTCATAGTTTCGAGGGGAGCAAATGCTGTGTGTCCTTCATTGAGGTGAATGACCTCTGGGCTTTGCCCAAGAGCCTCAAATAGCCTCATCCCACCGATTCCTAAGAGGACTTCTTGACGAATCCTCATTACTCTCCCTCCCTGGTAAAGACGTGAAGTGATTTCTCTGTCTTCGGGAGTGTTTTCGGGGATGTTGGTGTCTAGAAGATAAAGCTTGTTTACCCCCACATTCACGTACCATACTCTTGCCAGAACCTCATGCATTCCCATGGGAATTCTAAGAATGATTGGA
>JAJRWK010000185.1 GCA_024276795.1 archaeon
CATAAGGCAACCATCAATAGAGTTAAATTACTCTATCGAAAGCTTCCAATGTAAAAAGCAACTAGGGTTATTGCCATGAGTCGAAGAGGACGTGGACGAAGAGGATCGTCTGGCGTGGCAGATAAGTGGAAACTTAAACAATGGTTCACTATTGTCTCGCCTCCCTATTTAGAAGAAAAACAAGTTGGAACAACTCCCGCCATAGAACCAGAGCATGTTATCGGACGAACAGTGCGAATTGGGCTAATGGATCTAACAGGAAATATTCAAGACATGAACGCTATCATTAAACTACGAGTTGTGAGAATCGATGGGAACATTGCTCGCACGGAATTCTATGGCTACGAATTAAGTCGTGACTTTGTGCGAGCCCAAGTGAGAAATCACCGCTCACGTGTTGACACAATTCAGGACTTGAAATTCTCCGATGGTGCAGTTGTTCGAGTAAGAATTTTCTGTGTCACTCCAACGAGAGCAAACACTTCTCAGGAAGACGCGATTAGAAAGCTAATGGCTACAAAAATCCAAGAAATGGCTAGAGAATGGACGTTTGAAGCGTTCGTCTTAGCAGTAATTAATGGGGAGATCAGAAAAGAACTTAGAACAGAGGTTAAGAAAATCTATCCCGTAAAGATCCTCGATGTTGAAAAAGTGAAAGTGCTTAAGCTACCAGAAAAAGTTGTTGAAACAATTTCAGCAGAGTAATAACCCAATAATATTGTTTCTATTTTTTTCATTTTCTTCATACTTTTCTGCTACCTAAAAGTGATCGAGAATTTGTGTTATCTCAGAAGGATGAATTATTACAATAGGAAGCTTTCGTCTTAGAAGCATTTCAGTGGCGTGTCCGCTTAGTGAATCCGTGATCAAGAGAATAGTAGAATAATTTGAGGCGAGCCTATCAGAAATGTTGAATAAAGTTCTGCTATCGAGTGGACGACTCCATTCACTCACAACAATTGCTACTTTGTCAGTATGTATGAAACATAATTTTCCATGGGCTTCAACGGAAAAAGCAATTTCTTGGATGGCAAGCATTGCTTTAACAAGCTCAGGAATCGAGAAATGAGCAGAAATAGGCGGCTGAGACGTTGATTCAGCTAACATGACGATAGGTAGTTCATATCTTGCTTATTAGGGTTTGATGTTATCTGAGAAATAGGGAGAACTCGAGCATTCCAAAACTTTGGTTTCCAAAGTTGGTTTATCTGTTAAATGAGAATAAGTCATAACCATAGCAGAAATGACCAATAAAAGGTGTTCATATTCAATTACTCAACTACAAACTAATCATCACGATGCGTCCAGACAGAAAAAAATCCCATGGATTTTTCCGGGGTTGCGAAGACCTAATTTTAGATTCTATCGGTTGACTTTCACTTTTTCCCGATCAGTTCCGATGAAACTGTTTCACGCGCTAATTTTCAGCCTGATTTATTTCCAATTCACAGGGGGGTTTTACAACTTACTTAAGAATCCTCGTTCATACGGAGTGAATGAAAATAATGAAGTTGTACTCGTATATCCTCACTCTATAGAACACCAATTTCTACTGGAAGGGATAATAGCAGGAACAATGGTGTTCATCGGTTTCTTAGGACTTTTCCTCCTATCAAAGGCTACACAAGATCCGCATAATCCAACTAAGACTCAACAGTATATGGTTGTTTCAGCATTCATACTTTATTTTGTTGTTCTCGTTTTGAATAATTGGCTAAAAATAAAGAAACCCCATCAACTAGGTGAATAAACGGATGTGGTGAGCCTAGGAATGATAATAATATTAAGATCTGTTTCCGAGAATATTACTGACGCAGATACTTTGCGGAAGATCATGGGAGTGATGTAAATGCTAGGCAAGAGACGAAGATGGAAGTTCATTTTCCTAACTACTTTGGTTCTTTTGTCCATACTGTCTACTCATTATGTTAACAAATTTCAAACACACAGTCAGGATGACGTCCATGGACGCAATAATTCATTGCGAATTCCGTCTCTGGTCGTGATTTCTTCAGAAATATTCGCCGTAGGTACTTTTCAATTCCCAGTAAATAACATCGTGACAATTGACCTTCATATTGAAGAAGCAGGAGCACCTGCAAGTAACACTAAAGAGTCATTTGATGTGAATAAGGAAGGAAGAGACGCAATTCTTCTAATAGAATTCGACTTGGCAACACAGAAACTACATCAGTATAGCCTTGACGTTCAAGAATACAATAGGTTCGCAGTAGAGATTAAGAACCTAGTATCAATCATACAATTCCTAGCATCCATTGCTGTAAAGGTTCAAGCAAGTGAAATGACCGTTAACACACCAAATCTAATCCTAAACTTGCAGATGGATGAAGACGGGCAGTTGAAATGCATTATTTCTCAGAGAAGAGAAGTTCCAGAATTGAACCATCTAACGCCATCCCTAGATAGTTCTCAGCAAGCCGAAACAATTCGAATGACTCAATCAAAAGATGGCGACGCTACCGCAACGATAACACCGCGTCAACTCTTGAAATTCGATAACATGCTACATCCAGTAAAGATTCTGATATTAAGTGCCCTTGCTCAGAAACACAAAATTCAACTATCGATGCTACGAGAGCAATTGCAGATTAGCTGGGGGAAGCTAAAACATCACGTGGCGTATCTTGAAAAAGGGGGATACATCAGCAGTGGGTTGGAATTTGTCGATGGGTCTCCGCGAGTGCTTCTGTTTCTGGAAGAAAAGGGATACCAGACATTCCGAGATCTTAGCAGAGCATTGAGGGATGCACTCGCCTAGGAAATTGGAAGATTTTTTGAAAGCTCATCATCAAGATTTCTGATACGTCCCCATCAAAACTGCTTCTTCCAAAATATGTCCCCTCATCGCTTGGATCAACTCTTCTTTTCCAGACTTACTGGGAAGATCTAGAATGGTATCTAACGCATAGAGTTTGAAATAATAGCGATGAATCCCGGAAGGAGGACATGGTCCACCGTATTCATTTTTTCTCCAGCTATTAGCGCCAACAACACATCCGGCGGTGTTC
>JAJRWK010000018.1 GCA_024276795.1 archaeon
CAACAAGACAAGTATCCCGAATTCTTGCCATTTTTCTGATATTGTCTGGGATTTCAATCTTCACACTAATTCTACAAACAGTGGTAGACCAAGCGATTGAGTTACGAGTTGATCCGCTGTTCCTAGCCAGAATAAGGCTGAGAAACATCGAAAATCATGTCATTATCTTAGGATATGGGAATGTAGGATCAAAACTAGCCTCATTTCTGAGAGCATATCAAGAAAGAGAGATCGTTATCGTAGATAATAATGAAGAAAGTTGGAAGCTCGCCGAAGATCGCCATTATATTTCGTTTTTGGGCGACGCTGCAGACGCTGAAACCTTGCGAGTAGTGAGGATAGAAAAAGCTAAGGCCGTTTTCATAACACTTCACGATGATTAAACCACTGTTCTAGCAAATTTGCTCGTGAAATCGATGAACCCTACAATTCCTACCTTTATTCATGTGCGTAAAAAAACCAGTCTCGAACTATGCAAGAATCTAGGAAATACAGCAGTCGTGTGGGAAAACCATGCAATGATCATTGCCTTAAACGAAGATTTGTTTCAAGTGCCAGCAGCTATGTTGCAATCAATTGTTATCGACCACGACTTGATCGTAACTTGGGTGTATTCTTCAGAAGAAACGTCTTTGGGTGCACTTCAAGAATTTATTTCTCACCCAGGGATACAAATCCTTGGGTATGTAGATCCCATCACACAGGAATTCACTCCCTTAAGATACAAACCGGATCCTTGGGAAGTCATGGGAAAGGATCTCATTGTGATTGGTCAAAATACTGATTTGCAAACCGTAGAAAGCTTTGATCTAGATCATTTCGTGCACGACATAACTCATGAGAACCTTATAGTAATTGGATACACTCCTGAAATGAGACATGCTCTTTCAGTAATCTCTCCTCTTACAAAGAGAATAAGAGTGATTGAGTGGAACCGCGAACGACAAGAACTAGCCACTATCGACGGATACGAGCTCATCAGAACACATCCCTTAAACGCAGAAAAATTCAATGGTGAAATTTTCAAAGATGTCGATCTCATTATTATCAATGGTCTTGAAGATCAAGAAGCAATTTATACCATCCTTTACATTCGCTCTGTGAATAAGACCGCTACAATCCTTTCCGGGATCAACAATCAATCTCTCAAGCCGTATTTCATAAAAGCGGGATGCAATCATTTCTTGGACGCCAAACGGGCAGCAGCCCAAGAACTCCTGAGATACTATGTTTCAGAAATAGAGGCAACGAAGATTTATTTTGCAAATGGGAGGCTAGAATTATTCTTTGTTGAAGATCTTGAAGAGCTCTGGCAAAAAATACCATCAAATTCAGAAATCATGTATTTCGTAGAAGGAACCAGAGAAGAAGAGATATCGGAAGACAGCAGTACAAGCAAGCTTCTTCTATTTATACCTCAAAAATGAAATCCAAATGCCGTGATTCTCGAGTCTTGGCTCTTACTGATAAAAATTTTAGGGGCTGGGTCTTACTAGTAGAAGATCCTCAGAAGAAGTCGCTCATCACAATTCAGATCGCTCTAGGCTCATCATAGGATCCAAGTGAAGCTAACGCTGCCCGATATTTATGTAACACGTTTTTTTCCAGAAACATCCTAGATTCCCGTCTTAGTTGTGAGTGATGAGTTGATTTTTTCTTGGTAAGTAGAATTTTGCATAAAAATACCCTGTAAGTGCGCCTATCACGTGCGCAATCACGTTAACAGACACGTTCGTGCCGGCGTTTGAACCACTCAAGACAAGGAATACTAGCACAACAAAAAAAGCTGTTCTTGAACTGATCATTTTCTGTTCTCTAAGTTTGACAACTACAAAAGCTAACACACCAAAGACAGCGCCACTAGCACCAATACTTACGACATTGGGTGGAGATATGAGAGCAGAAACAATATCGCCTACTAATCCAGAGACAAGATAAACCGTGAATACTTCTTTCTTAAAACCTAGTTCCTCTCCTCTTAATCCAAAAATCAGCAAGAAAAGCAAGTTACCGATTAAATGAGCAATCGAAGCGTGAGTAAACATTGCAGTTACTAATTGCCACCAATACCAAGGAATCAAGCTGTTCCTCGATACTCCAAGGATTATCAGCATTTTGGGAGAGGTAGCTAATATTGATCCCCCAGCTATTGAAGTGAACACATACACTGCAATATTGATTAATGCAAGTTGAATGGAGGCGTATTCTCGGAGAGGTTTTTCAATAGACATTTCGGGTTTTCTTCGAATTCCCGTATGACGCTTTTGCATGGAGACCAAATATATCATAAGGCCTTCTGCAGAAAAATCTATTTGACTCTTAAACGATTGTTGCGCAACAAAGTCTACTAAGACATTCTCTGAAACAAGATGCAAAGAACAAAGAATTTTTGCTAAACAAGGCTCATGTTGTATTATTCTCTTTATTGTCTTTCAGACAGACCTAATCATCCCGTACATGATATAAAGAAACATTGAATTCACAAATCATTTATCTCTTGCTTTTTACATCTTCAAAAATAATTTAGGAAAATTTTTCTAAAGACTGTATCGAGTCCTTTTTTAATCAAGTAAACAGAGGTACAACGGGTCTGTGGAAACGGTCTTCCAACCTTAACTCGAGCTGGGAGTACAATCTGCTACGAGGAGAAATCTAATGCTGTCTGTGCAATTCACAATCGAACTGATTATCGCACTACTACTAGTGGCACTTGGAGGTCTATACCACAGTAGAACCCACAATTTTTCCCGAGAGGCAAAATTCTTCACATACGCATTACTCCTAGGAATTATTGCAGCATCTCTTGCTTTATTAAGGGAAAGCTTAGACTACTTGAACATTAAAAGCAAGAATCTGGGATCTTCAATTCTATCGCTGGAACTCTCTTTCTATGTCGCCCAGTATTTTCTCACCCTAATCTTTTTTGAATGGCTCCACAGGGATGAGCCACGGTGGCAGACCATCGGAACGGCCGGAATCCTATCGGGAATCGTTCTTGCTCTGAATGCAATGTTTCCGATTGTATCTTTTTCACCAAGCATTGAATTCCTCTGGGACACGTCTTACACTGGTTTGGGACTTTTCGTTTTTGCACGGGGGTCGTTTATTTTCTATAAAGCCTACGAACTGACAAAAGATGAGCTCTCGCAGGTTCAGAGCTATTCATTATTCTCAATCACGCTCGGCTTTCTGTTGGAGTGGATCGCGTCGCCTAATAATCCCCTCCACGTTGATAGTGGAGAATTATACGTTGTTGCTCAGGTTGCGAAAATATTAGGCATTCTCTTGTTTGTCTTGGTTTATGTTTTCAATCCGCGGCACTTGTATCGTTTACCTGTGAGTCTTTATTCTCTTGTAGCTTTCACCTATGAAGGCAGAATAATCGCGCTCCTCAGACTCAAACTACCAAACAAAGAGAACGATTTCACAAGACAAGAAAATCTGAGTTTAGGGAGATCCATTCAGGAAATAATGAAGGATGCATTACACTTTAGGGGAAGAATAAGAACTATCCAAACTGAAAAAGCAACCATACTTTTTGCCCATGGAAAACATCTAGGGATTGCTCTAATGACTGAGAGAAGTACGAAATTCTTGCAAGGAGCTTTGACCAATCTAGTAAAAACCTTAGATGCTACTTATCCTAGCTTGCAGTCTGAGGGTAGCGTCTCGGCACTGACTCAATATGACATAGTCCCAGTGATTAAAGGAGCATTCCCCTTCGTAGATGTCGTCTAGATCCGTGAATTGAGACATGGTAAATCGAGGGGCTAGGAGAAGACTGAAAGGATCACCACTAGTACTGACGCCACTATTAGGTGAATGATCGTTACGTAGGCTGGATATTTCCAATCGCCCCATCCTAGTTTCACACCCGTGCGTTTAGCAAGAATCCCCATCCCGATGACGTTGCTTGGGCTTCCGATAGGGGTGAAATCTCCTCCAAGGTTTGCACCGATTATTAACGCCCATGCCAAAACAATGGGATCCATCCCCGTGCTTGAGGCAACCGTCACTATGACAGGTGACAAAGCAGCGGCGATGACTATGTTGTCCACAATGCCAGACAACAAAGCACTAAACCAGAGAATCACGAGTGCAGCTATTATTTCGTTTGTTCCAAAGGTGGCTGTGATTCCTTGAGCTATCATGTTGATGATTCCAACTATGTCTAAACTCGCGATCACTACGAATAGTCCCATGAAAAAAGCAAGAAGAGGCCAGTCTACTGAAGAGATTGCTTCATCAAAATCCACTCCACTAACAAAAATCATTGCGGTTGCTCCTGCGATGCTAATGGTAGCCAAACCGAGACCGATAAAACTAGAAATAGCAAAGAAAAACACCATTAATCCGAGAATAACCGCCGTCGCGTAAAAGAAGCGCTTGTCGTGAACTGCTGCCCATTCATCGAATTCAGAAACTGCCTTTTCTCTTTCTTCTGCTGACAAACTAGATTTTGGAAGCTTCAGTGTAATGAAAAAGGTAGCGTAAGATGCGACTACGAGTAATGTGGCCGCGATGATACTCACTCTTAGAAAGTCAATATACGAAATGCCTAGTTCCGTCCCAATGATAATGTTTGGAACACTAGAAACAAGGGTGTAAAGACCGCCAACGTTGACCAAGATCATTTCTGACATTAAGTATGGATAAGGATCGTAATCGAGTCTCTGGCAAGCGATTATGGTTAGAGATCCAGCGATTAAAATTGCCGAAATATTATTGACAACAATCGACAAGACAATGCTTAGTATCCCCATATAAATCATCAAGCGAATAGGACTTCCCTTAGTTAGCTTGAGAATTTTTATAGAAATAAAATGAAAAAGCCCGCTTTTTGAACCAACGTCAACCACAAGCAAGTTGCCAACAATGATGGCCAATACAAGAAAGTCAGCTTCAAGATGAGCAACTAGTTCAAGCTCTGAAAACTGGTGAAGTAACCAGCCCGCAACGAGTACTAATGTTCCACCTAGAAACGCAGAGTAGTTTTTATTAAATCTCGGAGAAATGATCATCCAGTAAGTTAGGAGAAAAATTCCGAGAAAAATGGAGAATACGATTGCACCGGACTCATTGCTTACCATACAAATCAATCCCTCACGATGAAGACCCTCGCGTTTGACAAGGTTCGAAGATAGATCTCCACGAAGCGATCCATAACATCTTCACCCATTGTTTGCCAAGAAAGAAGCACATTTCCAGTCTCGTGTGTCTCAGCAAGTTCTTTTACAGTGATTGCATCAGGCTTTACCAAAACATGAACGCTTACCGATTTGACACTCTTATGGATTGATGTCGCCAATTGTTCCAAACTTCCTCTCAAGTTGGAAACAAGAGTATCCGCTATGCCTTCAGTAGCTGAGAGTTCAGTTTCAGAGTCTTTTCCACTTTGAACCGTTCTTACCAGTTCAAAAGCGTTAATGATTGTCTGGTCGATAAGTCCGACGAGAATGATCTCTGTGTTTTCTCCAAAAAACTGTAAAATCCGAGAACCAACAACACCCAAAGCATCTGGACGAGTGAAGACAAGCACCTTGTTCAAGTCCCCTTTGATTTTCCTAGGAATGAATAATAGTGGTAGCGATTTTGGAGATCGTCTCAAAATAACATCAATTTCACTTCCTAAACTTTGAGTAATGTCATGTTCCTGTTCGAACATTGGAATTGGAGCGATTAAGAGGTTTAGCTCAGCTTCTTTGATTTTTTCAATAAATTGATCTAGTGAGGAGCCTTCTTTTTGAAGCGCATCTTCGATCAATTTCTTAATACCTTCAGGTGATGGAGAAATGATTCGTTTAAGCGAATAAGTAACATCAATCTTTGCGAGCTTTTCTTGGACTCTCGAAATAAGAAGCTCTTCCTCTGCGATCGTCCGATTCAGAATCCCAAGCAATTCGTTTACATATCTGTCCCAAGCAAATATTCTTAGTTCTGATTGCCATGTCTTCGCAAGGTCAATTGCTTGCTCCAAAGCTTTTTCTCCTGGTTTTCCAGGAACTGTAGCTACCCCAATCGTTCTTGGAACTGGCTTCTTGACTATCTCTAATTTTGGTTTTAAACTTCGCTCAAACAGCCAAAAAACCTCGTCTCGAATATTCTTCGTGGGCATTTGAATTCACTACTCGTTTTCTTATGTAGTTGTTAGTTTCTTCTTATAATAACGTCCCTATCGGATGTTCTCCACGACTACAATGAGATCCAGTAAGAGTTTAATAGGGTAAAGAGATCAAGAGGTCTTGTATGGTATTCAAAAGTCCCATTAACCTTGGAAAACTACGAAAAAAAGTCATTGAATGCTCGAAGGGCGAAAAGGTCGGCAAGATCATCGACGTTGTTTATGTTAAGAAAGAAGATATTGAACCAGAAGCGTTCATTATTGGTGGAAGTTTTTGGGAAGAATTCCGCGAATCCCTTGGACTAATCCATGACATAGACCCAGTTGTACACCTCGACGAAATCACTCACATAGATGAGAAAAAAATCAAGCTTTCAATCCCAAGAGACGAACTGCCACACAAACTCCAAAACGGAGTAATACCACCTGACGCCCTAATTTACTCATCACTCAAACGCAAAACAATCATAGGTCGAGACGGCCTAAAAGTAGGCCGTATTGTTGAACAGATTTTCTTCCCCGATGGAAAAGTAGCATTTATTATTGGAGGTTCATTCCTCGAAGAGCTCTCTGAAAAATTAGGATTTTCTAAAGATTGGGATCTACTCTTGCCAACAAGATACATCACCTCAATCGAGGAGGAAGTAATCAACATTTCTCTCAATAAAGACGAACTGCATTCGACTCTTAACAATGAAATTTTGGACGAAATTGAAGCTGCTAGGTACTTTAATAAAATAAAGGCTGCTCACGAAGCTGAAATCAAACGACTATCATATACTTCTCTTAGTCATTTAGAAATGAGAGGCAGAATCGGAGGCATCAGCTAAAGTATACATCGTCTTTTGCTCCACATTAACACGCAGAAACTTTGTAGAAAATAATTTGGGAGGTATTGCTTCTCCAGACCATTTTCTCGTGTTTGTTTCTCTCAATAATTGTTATTGCGCAATACTTTCCGTTTCCGTCACTTGATAGGAAAAGAATAATTGAAAAGTTGGAATATGGAATATTTCCCTTTAACCGTGATTTCAGAGGGGAAAGAACTCCTTGATCCTCCATGATCATAATTAAAGAGGGAATCCCGAAAGAAAGAGGATAACCTCTCATACAAAAGTATTCAAAATCAAATCATCAGGAAAATTCGTGATTATTAGACGGTTTCCGAAAATGGTCTCAAAGATTCTTTAATGATTTTCAATGAATCTATTGTTTGGAAGTTCTTTCAATATTTCGCTAATCGGTTTATCTGAACAGTAACAAACAAGGCGACAAAATGCGGCAGCTTATGGGTGTAAATTATTCATCGGTTCTTTTTCCGTTTATTGATCGGACAATCTCAGCGCTCTGTATTGATCATAATAAATGTGAATGTGTGGTAAGCTCTAGTAAAGAGGCCTACAGAAATGTTAGTGTTTCAAAATATCAAGAATATGGGCCAAATACTCGTTGAGGTCTGCTTTTCGTATTCTTTCTCTCATGCTTGAATGTTCAATTGCGAGCCGATCGAGTCTGTTGATTTCTTCTTCTAGAAGCGTTTGTTCAACTTCGGTTTCAACCCTGAATTGCTCCAGGTTATTCTCGTAGGCAATTAGCCATGCTTGATCAAGCAATATCTGTGCGGAATGAATATTTCCTAAGATTACTCCAAGCTTTGCCTGAAAAATCAGTGCCTGTACTAAAAGAGACTTAGAATGGTGCCGCTGAGCCACTTTGTAGAGCACATTAGCTAGCTCAATGATACGATCGAGAACGATAGGTTCTTCTGTAGCTCGAAACTCCATCAGAAGCAGATCCAACAAATGAATTAGGGCTCTAATATGAACTTGATAATCATAAATCTCAGTGCTCAAAAGGTTCTCAATAATTTCAATCGCTTTCACTTTTTCTGTTATTCTAGACTGGTGTTTGTACCACAAGGCCTTTGCAAGCAAATATCGTTGCTGATTAGTGTGTAAATGTTTACCACTAGTCGCTATTGCTTGCAATTGTTCCAAGTATTGCTTTGCTTTCCTATATTCTCCCTCTTGGAGATGAATGTTGATAAGATCAAATAAGATCTCCGAAATGTAATAGCTATTGCCCACTTCCATAGCTAATTCTAGAGCTTCTTCGATGTGGGCGATAGCATCTGTGCTTTTCTCATTTTCATATTTTATAAGACCTAAGTTGTAGAGTGCTCTAGATGTGAAATGAGGGTGTTCAATGCTCTTCGCATATTTGAGAGCTTCTTGATAAAGCTTCTTTGCCTTTTTCAAGTTTCCTTGATAACGATAAACTTCTCCGATGTTGGAAAGAGTTGTGATAAGCAAGGAGACGTTATTCATTTTTTGGCTAATCTCGGTGGATTGTTGATAATACTCAAGGGCGTCATTGAAGTTGCCTTTCATGAATTGAGCAAGACCAATGTTGTTCAGAGTCTCTGCTAGAAGTTCATCATCCTGAATGTCTCTAGCTAGCTGAAAGCTCTGAACATAACAATCGAGAGCCCCGTTTATGTCAGATTC
>JAJRWK010000186.1 GCA_024276795.1 archaeon
AGTATAATATTGGGCCTTCCTTTCTGGATGTTGAGGGAATACGCTTTTTCCCCCATTACTCGGGTTAGTTCTTCATAAACGATGTTGATGATCTGTTGCCTACGAGTGATTCCTTTCGGTAGAGGCTCTGTAAGACTGCGCTGCTCGACTCTTTCGGCAACGGCGTAAGCTACGTCGAAATCGACATCCGCCTCGAGAAGGGCTTTGAAAATCTCGTTCTTTAATTCCTTAATAAGAGCCTCGTCTACGACTCCTTTCCCCATGAGCTTTCGCATAACGCCAGACAGGGACTTACCTAGGGTGCTGAAAACCACGACATATTCACCTTGCGAATCAGTTTACTCTAACAGAATGTTCTCACATTACTTATTAAGATAGGCGATTGGGTGATTGCCTAGTAACTCCTAAAAGAGTTAAAAAATGGTGGACCGGCCGAGATTTGAACTCGGGGCCTCCTCCATGCCAAGGAGGCGATCTACCGGGCTGATCTACCGGCCCACTGAAAGAAGAGTTATGCTCGTTTTTTCTTTGTAGTTTTTAGGATTTGCGTTTGGTAACCGTACCGATGGCCAAGTCTCGAAAGAATCGGTTCCTGTCGCGATCTATTAAATCCCAGATATTTCTTTCTCTAAGTAAGAATCATAGTCGTGAAGAGATTTGCTGTCAGTTATTCTATTGTTCTGGAGGAGAATATGCGACCAGTCTGTCGAATGCCTCATTTAATTTGTTCGGGGTCGTGTTTCCAAACGATATTCTCAGATGTCTTTCCCCAGTTTTTCCAAATGCCTCTCCTGGCACGGCATAGACACCTGCTTCCAGAATGAGCTGTTTAGCAAAATCAAAACCGTTCGAATAAGACACATCATCAATGATTCGGGGGAACAAGTAGAATGCGCCTCTGCTTGGAGTCGGCTTTAGCCAAGAAACTTCCTCCAGTCGCTTTTTGGCGATCTCATAGTTCTGCTTCATGTATTCAAAAAATTCGGGAATAAGTTCCTTTCTTTCTTGTAGCAGCAATTCACCTAGGACTTGGCTGGGAGTTGGGGCTGTTATGGCGGTAGTATCTTGGACTTTTATCGCTTCTTTGATGAACTCAATTGGTGCATGAAGATATCCTATCCTCCATCCTGGTACTCCAAAAGTTTTTGACAAACTACCAATCGTTACCGTTCTTTCAGATAATCCGCTTATTGATGCACTTGAAATATGATTCTCTCCTTCGTAAACAAAGTATTCGTAGGTCTCATCACTGATCAACCATTTTTCGTAGTCTTCTAATAGATTTCTGAGCATTTTTAATTCCTTGATCCCGAGGACTTTTCCTGTCGGGTTTGATGGATTTACAAGTGTAATCGCCTTAGTTCTAGGGTCTGCGAGGACTTCTTCTACAAATTCTGATCGAAGCTCAAAGTCCTCTGTTAGTGGTATCTCTATCGGTTTAATATTGAGAAGTGTACAAGCCATTTCGTGATTGAAATAATATGGAGAGATTAAGCCAATTCTATCTCCGGGATCTGCAATAGTGCTTGCAGCAATGAAATAAGCAAGATTTGCCCCTGGCGTAATAATGATTTCATCAGGTTCAGCAATGATTCTGTTATCTCTTTTTAGTTTCATGCTCAGGTCTTTTCTAAATGATGGAAGGCCTGGATCTGGAGCATATCTGTGTATTGCCGGATGAGGGATGACGCCGATGAACTCTTCCAAGACGTATCTAGGTGGACGATAAAAAGGAATGCCTTGTCCAAGACTAATGGTGTCCGGGTTTTCTGCAGCTAGTCTTCCAAGGTCAACCAATGGCGGCAGACTTGTTTTACTCACTCGATTAGAAAACACAACCTATCTGAATAAGATATGTATATGAATCCTTCTCGCGAAAGCAAGAAATTCTGATGTTTCAGAAGTGACTTCATAAAGTTCCCTATCCATGTATGAAAAACTTTCATCGAGGTTCAAATGCCCCTTGAATTAAATGAGATGTAATGAAATGACAATAGGGATGATGATAGATTGTTAATTGGCATGAAAACCGCAATCGCTGAATTTTAAAGCCGAATCATTAGGATTCGGATCGGAGAGCGAACATGATTGAATTCTCTAAGTTGAGTCCAGTTAATATTGCATTGTTGTATAAGTCTCATGACAAGAATGATCCTCGCCTCGGAGCGCACGTCAAAACAAATATTGAAAGATATGGTGAGTCAGAGATAATAATTATTGGTGTTCCTACAGACGAAGGTGTTCGTCGAAACAAAGGTAGGATCGGATCTCGTTTTGCCCCAAGTGAGATAAGGAGGGCATTTTATCGCTTAACGCTCAGTGAACAAATTGAAAAACTAGGAATCCTTGACCTCGGAGACATTATAGCGCAAGAGACTCTCGAACAAACCCATGAAGAACTGGAAAACCTCGTGTCTAAACTATTAGCGGATAGAAAAACAGTGATTGTTTTAGGTGGAGGTAACGACATATCATATCCCAATTGCGTTGCCATGAACAGGGTATTTGGAAAAAATTTCGGTGTTTTTAACATCGATAAACATTATGATGTCCGCAAGATGGCTCGCAGGAATAGCGGGACGCCTTATAGAATGCTTTTAGATGAAGAAAAAATCAGCCCTGATCTTTTCTATGAATTAGCTTCGGAGGGGTTCGCCAATTCTAGGGCTTATAAGAAATACCTTGAAACACTGGGAGTTCATATCATTGAATTAGACGAACTAAGAAAGAACAAAATGTCTCAATTTGTAAATAGTATTTTAGAAAATCTACACGCAGAAGCGATTTTTTGGGGATTTGACATGGATGCTGTTCGAGCCTCAGACGCCCCTGGTGTTAGCGCTCCAAGCCCCACGGGGTTATTTTCTGAAGAGATCATTGAACTCGCAGCCGTAGCTGGGAAGGACGCGCGAAGCAAGGTTCTAGAAATAACTGAGGTAAACCCTCGGTTTGACGTCGACAATAGAACGAGCAAGTTGGCAGCAATTATGATTTATGAGTTTCTAAACAACATTGAGGTGAGACACGCTTAAGTTTTGTTACTTTCCCTCAATTTATACGCTTGATATTTGGAAACATAAGTGAATTGCTAATTTGGCCTTGAGAAGGTCTTATGAATACTATTTGGAGACCTTGAGAATAATTTTCCCGATTGAATCTCTGCTTTCTATTCGTTCATGGGCCTTCTGCACATCTTCGAGGTCGAAAACAGAGTCAACAATTGGGGCGATTTTCTGTTTTTCGAATAAATCCAAAAGATCTTTCCATGCATCATGGGCTTTTTCATTTCTTTGTTTCATGACTTGGTTTAGGTTAAAGCCGATAATGCCTCTACTTTTATCTAGAAGTTTTATGCCATTAATTAAAGGAAATGAAAGCATGACTTCGATCCATGTTAGAGGATTCCAATAGCGTATTTTGGTCACTGAAGCCATTCCCACAGTTATAATCTTTCCCGAAACGGCCAACGCTTGATATGATTGCCGGAACGTTTTTCCGCCAACACTGTCTATCGCAACGTCAATTCCTTTCTTTGTAGTCCATCTTCGAAGCTTAGAAGTGATGTTGTCTTCAAAATAATTAATTGCTAAGTCCACATTCATTTTTTCTTTTAGAAAATCGAGCTTTTCTTTTCTGCTCGAGGCTCCAGCGATTCTCAATCCCAACTCTTTTCCCAGCGAAATGACTGCAAGACCAAGGCTTCCGGCAGCTGCTGACACGAACAAGGACTCCCCACTACGCACTCTTGCAGAATCAGTTAAGACTAAGTATGCAGTAAGAAAAGATACGGGCAAGGCTGCGTTCTGCTCAAAAGTAAAGTTTGAAACAGCATGAAAAACGCCTCTCTCACTAACCTTCACATATTCAGCATCAGACCCCGAACCAGAGAGATAAACAACTCTGTCGCCAGGCTTGAATGATTTCACCTCAGAGCCAGTATCTTTTACGATGCCAGCTCCTTCTAGTCCTAGGACAAAAGGACGTTTTGGCGAATCTGGGTATAAACCTCTCCTTTGGAGGATCTCAGCAAAGTTAATCCCTACAGCCTTGTTTTCAATGATTATCTCATGTGGAAGGGGATTCTCGGGATCA
>JAJRWK010000187.1 GCA_024276795.1 archaeon
AGGGTCTGAAATTAGCCATAAAAGCTATACATAATTCTCTGAAGAGGCTTGAAGGAGTTGATACTGATCCCGTTGAAGATCTTCGACTCATCAATGACTTATTGCACTTCTCCTTTGTGACTTCCAGGAATACTTCGGATCGTGAAAATTCATAGCACTTGTTTTTCATATCACTTCTCCTTCTCTTAGTCGTTCTCATGATACCTTAGACTTGGATTAATCCCGTTTTTATCCAAATGGGGCATTATTTATTATATCAATTCTCGGCATTAACCCGGTGAACACCTATGGTTGAACCCAAGTTTGAAATTAAGATGACACGAGTCGATGAAATGCAGTTCAAAGCAGAATTCGACGTAGAGTCGTGGGAACCCATATTTTTTGACGAACCAGAAAGCGTTCCTGGCGGAAAAGGTGAATTTCCCAATGCTTCCCGTTACCTCGCTGCAGCCATTCTCAATTGTCTTTCTGCTTCACTAAATTTCTGCTTAATGAAGTCCCGCATCCCAGCTGACGGAATTGTTAGTCAGATCACTGGAACCATTGCTCGCAATGAGAATGGTCGCTGGAGGATTGTGAAACTTGATGCTAAACTAAAAGCACTCTACAGCCAAATAGATGACACAATAATGAAAAAGTTTGAACGATGCAAAGATCTTTTCTTTGATTTTTGCATTGTTTCGGCCTCTATTAAGGAGGGCACCATTGACCTTAACGTTGAGACTGAGATTGCCAAAGCTAGCTAACATCCAATTAATCACTCCTTCTTTATGTCGCATTTGATTCCAACGTCTTCAAGAGCTAAGTTGAACTCCTCTATTTCCATCCTTATTCCGTGTCTTTCGGCTTCTTCTCTGACCCAGTTTACAAGAGACATGATTGAAATCGTCTTTCTGAGCGCAGTTATCACTAGGGACGAAGGTTTTTCACTTACTCTTAGGATTTCTGCTATTGTTTCTCTAGGGTCAGGAATATTCTGTAGTACTGAAAAGCTCATGATCCTGGAAAAAGCATTTTTTCTAATGGGGAGTTTTCGAACGTCGCCCGCCACACAGCATGGCCATGGCTTTTTCTCTTTTACTACTTGTAGCATATTGAACGACAAGTCAACTCCTACATAGATGGTTGGTACTATCTCCAAATACTCAATTAGAAGTCCTGTCCCACACCCAACATCTAAGACCGTATCTTTTTCATTCCATCGAGCGGATATTTCTGAGAACTTAGAGAACTGTATGCTTCGATATCTCTCGTCATAGTGGCTTACTGTCTGATTGTACAGATTTCTGATCTCGTCTGCTTTCTTAGCCATGCCCTTTCTCCTTGATATTTGTTTTCGGTTCTGACAGTTTCTTGATATGTGTTGGTGTATATTCAAGGTATTTCTGCTTGTCTTATTGTAACATCACCCCTCAATGAGGTTCCAGTCTTATCGATTGTTTTTTAAAGCTACAAGAAGCCATCTCATTCAGAAGCAATTCAATAGAATATACTGGTGAATACCCATGCCCAGAAAAGCAGGAATTCTAATCTTCTTAGTCTTGTTAAGCTATGCACTGCTAGCTTTTAGTCCTCTAACAACACAGTCAAATGAGCCTTCTGCGGTGATCTCCCAATCTGGAACACCTCCTGCCCCAGAGTTTGTCTCAATCAGCCCCGAAAAAACGATCTATTCTCTTGGCGAGGCTATCACCGTTGAGTATCGTGCTGATCGTTTCCAAGTGGATGGTGTCATCATAGTCGGTGAGGGGAGCAATCTTTCTCCTAATCCTGAGAACGGCTTAAACATGACACTTAAGCGAAGCTTCAGAGAATACTCTTACTACGCCTTGACGTTTAACATAACCTCCTTCACGAAGTTTTGGGCATGGGCCTGGAGCGGTTCAATAACCAACGGAACCGCTGAGGATCTGGAACCATTTGCCCACGGAGAGAAAGCTCACTATATCTTTGTCGAAGGACAGCAAATGCCTCCGTCTCTTAAGGCTGTTATCGGTGGTGAGCAAGATCTCTTGCATCCCACTGAGTATTATCTTCCTCAAGGAAATCAAGTAACCATTCAGTATGAGATAATCAACTCCACGGGAGCCGAAAAACTTTACATCGCCTTTTCAACGAACAAAACCCTTCTTTATAACGATTCTGTGTCTTTACCCGAGAGTACTGACCCCAGCAACGGTTACATTCTTTTTGAGCGAGAAATGACTTTGAAGGAGTACATACCAAAACTTGTGGAACCAGATGTTTCTATTTACGAGTTTAACGTCACTCTTAACACAAGAATGCTCTACTTTGCCGCTCGTAATGATATTGGTTGGGAAATCGATCAGACTACCCTTGAAGCTCGTGTGAATATTCTTACTAATGGTTTTTCTTTCAATAGCACCGTGTTTGACGAGAACTTCACTGAACTTGATACGATTGCAGTAAATATTACAGCATACAATGCTTCTTCATATGATTCCTTCATGTTCCGGTATCGGATTTATGAAAATCTGACAACCGAAGAACCTGGCAATTGGACTGAAATTGCTCTGACGACCCCCTTGGATCAATATGTTTCAAATATTACGGGATGGAATACCACAGTTGTTGTTTACAACGTAACCCTTGGGCCCTTTGAGGTAAACAAAACGATCGAGTATCAAGCTTACGTGAACTATCTGAAAGACACACAAAACGAGTCGAGGAATGCTCTTCATAGATTCTCAGTCGTTCCATCAACACCTTACGGTAGTTTCACCCTAAGAAACAAGATATACACCAATGCTGACAACTTCACTTTACTCTGGTCTGCCGGATCGTTCAAAGGTGATGTCACCAACATAACATTGCTGGTAAACGGTACGTTTGAAGCCACTATTTTCGAAGAAGATAATTACACCATTACTCTTCCCGGTGAGGGGCTTTATCTTCTAGAGCTAAATGTGACCAACAGCCTGAACGTTTCTTCCATTGTTGATAACATGACCCTGATCGTTGATCGAACATTACCCCTAGTCAGTTTTGTCGACCTAAATAATGACTCCACCTATGAAAGTGGAAACGTTATTCAAATACGCTATTCCGACAATTCAACATTCTGGGACTCCGGAGTGGAAAAAGTAATTGTGGACTGGGGTGATGGAATCGTTACCGTAGCAACCAACCAGACCGAAATCCGCCACTCATACCTTAGTGGGGGAACCTACAACATCACAATCACTGTTTTCGACAAGGCTGGAAACAATAACTCTGTATTCGTCACAGTAACTGTAACTCCCGTAAGCATTCCTACTTCAACGAGGGAAGATACTCCGTTGCCATTAATGCCTTTCTTGTTTGGTGTTTTTGTCTTGTCTGTGATTATGACGTTGAAAAAGCGCAAGGCAGAGTAAGAACTATCTCAACTTCGTTCTAATCTTCCTCTCATATTTGTATTTTTGAATAAGTTTCCTCCATTTTGTTCTCGCTTTAATATCTGAACTTTTCTCCAAGAATAAGTATTAAAATCAGTTTCCTCTTTGTGCTCATGTTAGGATATTTTTCCAATGGTAGGTAGAGAAATATGAGTAGCTCTTCAACACAAACCGAACCCATGCACCATGGCCTTCCAGGAACCCGGCATATCGATTGTCAAATCAATGGAAATGACGGAACGATTTATGTTAACCCCGATTTTCTTCAGCTCTTCTTTTCGAAGAAAAGACCCAACTTCAAGTGGATATTTCTCAGTCTTGTCTTCTTAGGAAGTGGAGGTTACATTTATTCATTCTCGCCTATTTGGAGCATCGTTATTCTGTCAATCGGTATTCTCTTCATGATTACCGGGTTATTGTCCAAGGTTATTATTAGAGAAACCGTTGTTTTTTACAAAGACAGCGCCGTGTTTCGTAAGCATTCTCCGCCAAATCAACCAACACCCAAGAGGACTGTTTTTGAAGCCTCTCGCACTGTTGATTACAAACAGAACGGAAAAGCCTTTGATCTAATAATCGCTTATGGAGCCAAGAAGTGGAAATTCAAAATTGAAGGCCTTCGCCCAGCTCAAGCAAAATATCTCAAACTCTAAGACTGCACTCCCTTGGTGCTATTGATGCTAACGAAGGATGCTTTGCTAATTATTGATAACACATTGCAAGAAAAAACCATTCCCGAGTCCAAAATTGATTTTCTTCGTTCAATTCGTGATCTTCTAAGAACGAAATCTGCCCCTTATATTGCGGTTCATGGTCCTTGTCCTGATGGTACTGTAACTGGTGCTCTGCTTCTGGATATTTTCCCCCGTGCTGCAATTCTCCCACTTGACTATTGGTTCATTAATCATCCCCAACTACGCTCAATTGCAAACTCTCTTGAATGGCTAGCAGTTGGTGATTTGAAGCCTCTCAACCCCAGTTACACAAAGCAACTTTACGTTGATCATCACCGAACCTCTATTTCGCAACTTTTCAATGCTCATGAAGTTTACTTTAATAGCAAAGGTGCAAGCGCATCTGCTGTTCTTTTTGATGCCACAAGAAGCCTATTTCAATACGCTCCACAACTTGAAGAGTTGGTGGATCTCACAAGAATTACTGACACAGGAAACCATCCCGGGTTGCCCCCCTTGGATCCGCCTTGTGGTGTAGAATCATGCTCTCATGATGAATTAGTATGGCTATTTGAAGACGCGAATTCTTCATGTGTTACTGCTTTTGAAATTCTGGATCTAATCGAAGGTTTTAGGCGAAAAGGTGTTAGTCATCTGAACTCACCTAGTATCCAGTCAAGGATCAAAATTTTGCGTAAGAATAGAAAGATCGCGTGGGAAGCTGGTCAAAAGAATGTAAAGCCCGCCGATTTCGTTGTTGTCATAGCTAAAGACTTACAATTTGATTCTAGGTCTTTGTTGCTATCGGCTCTTCAAAAAGCAAATATTGGTGGTGTCTCTATAATTGAAGAACAGAGCAGGAAATGCCGCTTATCTTTCAGAATCCGCAAGGATGTTCAGAAGAGCAACAAAGAATGGGAAAAATATAGGATCGATCTGCTTGCTACTTCTCTAAATGGAGGTGGTCATATGGCGGCTGCGGGAGCTAAGGCAGACAGTGTCGAATTGGCGAAAGAAAAAATTCTGGCTTGGGCGAAGTCTCTTAACATGAGTGTTAGTGTTGCAGATCTTAGACATGCTTGAAGTTATTATCGCTATTTGCTGGGTTTCTCTTCTTTCCATGGTTGTTTAATCCATGAATACCACGCATTTTTCTGTTCCTCTGTAGGATCAGTAACCGGCTTTACTTCCAACTTGGCAAGAGGTTCCTCTAACGTAGCTCTAACTCTATGTAGAATTCCTTCTCTGAGAATTGTGATCTCTATTTCTTCTCCAATACGGAATCTTTTCAGCGTATCTAGGATTTTGTTATTTTCAAGTCCT
This sequence comes from archaeon, assembly GCA_024276795.1. GTDB lineage: Archaea > Asgardarchaeota > Heimdallarchaeia > Heimdallarchaeales > JAJRWK01 > JAJRWK01. The sequence continues at coordinate 5,396 of JAJRWK010000187.1, forward strand.
ATTCCATTAAGCGCAATGATTACGTCTCCTGGTGCTAGGCCTGCTTCATGTGCTGGAGAATCAAATAGTACAGATATGACTTTGTTACCTTCGGCTCGAACTCCAAGTCTGGGGATCTTTTCTTTCTCCTTCTTTTCTTCGAGGGTCAATCCAACATAATTGAGCAACTCGTAAGGGAGATCATCTGTTCCTCTAATGTTCCTTTCAAAGAATTCGGCAACATCAATCCCGGTAGCCTGCAGAATTATGTTTTGCATTTCATCTTCTTTGATCCCCCGCTTTCGTTTGCCATAGTTTTCCCAAAGGTATTTCATTACTTGATCCATTGAGCTTCCAAGCCTTCTGAGATACATGTCGAGTAGAAGAGTAACAATTCCTCCTTTCAGATAGTAACTCATGTAAATATTAGGAGTATTTTCATCTGGTTTGTAAAGCCCAATCCATGCATTAAATGATGCCTCTTCTAATGAACATAGTTTTTTTCCAGGAATTTGCTCGTATTGGTTGATCTCTTCTGTAATTGTTTTCAAATAGAATGAAACTGGAGTAACATTTGCCCTAACTGGAATTAGATTGTCATAGTATGAGGTGACCCCTTCCATGACCCACAACAACCGTGTATAAGTTTCTTCCAAATAATTGTAAGGCATGAATGCTTGTGGCTTGATTCTTTTCACTAACCATGTGTGGAAGTGTTCATGAGCTTCTAGGCTGAAAAATCGATAACTATCCTTTTCTGGAAGGAACTTTAGTCGGGGGTACATTGAAACATTACTATTTCGATGTTCTAACCCTCCCCCACTTTTTTCTGAAAGCACTATGAGGAATTCGTATCTTTCGTAGGGTAGGCTTCCATAAAGCCCTTGATTCTCTATCACGATCGACCTCAACCCATCTACTATTTTCTCAAGGCTAAAGTTCCCCCTCCCTCCCGCAATCGAGATATTGTGGGGCTTTCCTTCAACTTCGAATTTGGCTTGGATAAGTTCTCCAGCAAGGATTGGAGAATCAAATGCTTCTTCCATATCTGGGGCAACCAATTCCACACCTTCTTGGTTCATGCCCGTACTTACTTTCCATTGGTTTGGTGTTAGAAGCTTGATCCTAACCTGATCCTCCAGATTATTATTGTGGAACATTAGAATTGAAGTTAGATTGAGAAGAGCAAAGTCATGAGCAAGATAGCTAGTCCTTACTGACAAGTCATGAGCATAAACTGAGTATTTAAGGGTCAATAACCCCGTTTCTTCGGTTTCAACTAGCCACGTGTGTTTCTTTTCTTTTCTCACTTGAATCTTTTTCCCATCTAACTCCGTTGTTAGATTGAATACATGCTTGGGAAAGTCTCTAACCAGATATGATCCCGGCGTCCACACCGGCATTGAAAAAGAGTGGATTCCCGGTTCCACTTTTTTTTGTAGCTTGACTTGCACAACGCGCTTTGCAGGACTTTCAATATCAATTTCAAACAAATACGGCGATTTCATCCTATATCCATTGTTTTCCTTTCACTTTTGGCGTTTGTGTTTACAAAACAACAGAATAGCTAATGGTTATTTTTTTCTGTGGTCTGGTGATCATCTTTTTTAACACCCTCTTGATCGTTCATTTGATATTATGACTGCAAGTGAGACCATGCAGAAGCAATCTAAGTCGAGAATCTCAAAATGGCGTGAGATTACTCAAACATGCAATTCGTCGAATTTGAAAGAACTTGACTTTTTCGGGAAGTTCTTGATTGTTGTAAGGGCTTGTGTTTTTCCTTTGACCATTAATGCTGGACTGATCGGAGGATTTCTTGCTTTAGCAACCCATGGGTACAAGCAGATTGATTGGTTCTCATATCTGCTCGCGTTGTTTGGAATCGTTCTCGCTCATGCTGCCAACAATATGATCAATGACTATTTCGACACAGCACAGGGAGTAGACATTCCAGAATATGTCCGTGCTCTTTATGCGCCGCATCCCATTCTCTCCGGCATAATTACCAAGCGAAAGTTTGAAGTCCTCATAGTTATAGTGAATCTGATTGATCTCGTAATCGGGATTATCCTCTATCTGAAACACGGTTCGCTGGTCTTGATTTGTGCTGGAATGGGGTTCTTCATCAGCTTGTTCTACGTTGCCCCTCCCCTAAAACTCAAGCACAAGGGCCTTGGTGAAATTGGAGTCACTCTTGTTTGGGGTCCCTTAATGATCGGGGGAGTATATTTCGTAGCTGTCGGTGAGATAAACACAGTGATGTGGCTTGCCTCGATTCCTTACGGACTTCTTGCAGGAGCAATGCTACTTGGAAAGCACATTGACAAACTTGAGTTTGATAAAGAAAAACGTATCCATACCCTTCCCGTCATCCTTGGAGAAAAAGCTTCAAGAAGACTGGTACAACTACTGCTTGTCCTGTTTGTGCTTTGGACTGCCGGTCTTGCTTTTCTGCCAGAACTAGATTATTGGATGCTATTAGTGCTTTTGTCAGTTAGAAGGCTCTGGTTTGTACTTCAAATCTACAGCAAACCGAAACCAGAAGAGCCGCCCGAGGACTATCCTGTTTGGCCTTTATGGTACGTGTCTTTTGCATTCTACTATATTAAGCAAGCTGGCATGTTCTTTTTCCTAGGGCTTCTGTTGTCCGCTGTCTTTCCCTTGGGCTCTCTCTTTTGAAGTTAGCTCTCCTCTCCCCTCGTTCTCCTTATAGTCTGCTTCTGCAACCTTTGCAAATTTCATGAATGTTTCAATCAATTCACTCGGCGTTTCCTCTAAGTATCCCAATCGATGACCAAATCTTCGAATTACCTTAGAGGGGGGGAATTTCCCTTTTTTTTCTAGGCCTTCTAAGACTTGAGCATATAGTTCTCCGATTAACGGGTCGTCTTCCTTATCTAATGCTTTTTCTAGGAACTTTATGTCTTGCTCAAATGCTTCAAATTTCTGAAGTGTTTGAACTATTGCTTTTCGTACAAGGACATGATTCTCCTCCAATAACGCTTCTTTGAGCACCTTGATTGAGTCGATGTCTTTGAGTTGGCCAAGCGCTTCCGCAGCGATTAAGCGAACTTCGAAGGCCTCATCTTCCAATAATGCAATCTCAAGTGTTTTTTTTGCAGAACCTAGCTGATGTAACCTAATGATCTCTGCGCTTGTGACTCGGGATTCTGGATATGGGTCATGGATAAGTATTTCTTGCAGTGCTTCGATTTCAGTCTTGGTTAGCTCTTTTTTCTTAGCGAGTCGTTTTGCCCAACTAACTCGCTGAAAAGCATCAAGCCCTTTTAGCATCGGATTATTAGACCAACTCATTGCTTTCAATCCACAAGGCAGACACGTCATTAAAAAATCCGTCAATTCCACCAATTCATATCCGTAAGGAAACGCCATTTTCTTTAAGCCATTTTCTTCTCTGCTTGTAGTCAGGCAAAACCCTTTCTACCTGTTGCCAAAATTTCTTAGAATGATTGTTTTCTAGGAGATGAGCCAATTCATGCACAACCACGTAATCAATGATTCTTAACGGAGCCATAACTAAGAATAAGTTAAATGTGAGTATTCCTCTTCCGTTGTGACTTCCCCATCTTGCTTTATACTTCCTTATCTTAATTTCTTTGGGCTGGACATGCATTATTTGTTGAAATTTCTGAACTCTTTCAATGATTACTTCCTCTAATCTTTTTCTTAGCCACTCGATAAGTATTCTTCTGATTTTTTCCTCTTTTTTATCTGCATCTGACACGACGTTACTTTCAATAATGATCGCATTCCCCCTAATTTTTACACGATTCACCTTCCTGCTTGTCCACGAGTATTTCAAAAGATATTCTTCTCCCAATAATACTAACTTCCCATTCTGAACCGAGGATGAGAATCGCTTTGCTTTCTGATGTTTGGCTAAGCTCCTAAATATCCAGTTTTTCTTTTCTTCCAGTAGTTGCTCAATTTCCCTTGTCGGTGTTTTCCAAGGGCAAAGAACAACCACGCTTCCATCTGCATCTATTTTGATGGAGATTGTCTTCTTCCTTCGTTTGCTTCTTTTAACAAGATATGGAACTTCCTTATGAGAAGAGAATGTTATTACTTTTTCCCGATGGCCTAAGTCTTGTCTTCCTTTCACCACTTGATGATTAAATTTCATACACTTTTTTCGATTTTGAAGGGGATTATCTTTTTTCTTTCTTTTAATAGCCCCCTCTTAATCATCGACCTAGATAATAAAAACTGAACACTACGAAGAGAAGAATCGTGTTGTGCTTTTCCGTGGAAACGCATTGCGAACTGAGAGAGCCAAGATGAATCCGTCCCTCGCAGTGGTGCAGTATTGCTGGTTGGCAAAGCACCCCTTCAGCCAAGCAAGTAGTGGAATGCAAGTAATCCCTGTGTTTTTCTTTGAGCTACGGGACAGTAAGCGTTGTGCGCAGTCCGTTGTGCTTAAAGGGCTGGGAGCAATCCCGACCACGCATGAAAGCCCATATAAACTTAAACACATATAACATCGGCTATGAATCACCTGGCTTAGTTTCTTCTCATTTTAGGCTATTTGTCTCTTTTTCGATTTTGTGAACTAGTCAAAGGTATAGGCCTTTCGAATTGTTTTCTTCACATGCCATGTGCATTTTGTGCCCTTGGGGAAAGTAACAAGGTCTCCCTTTCCAAAAGTTATCTTTTCTCCGTCTTCAAGAACAACTTCCACGTCTCCTTCGAAGACGTAGAATGTTTCTGTAGAGTCATAATACCAGTCAAATTGACTGGGTTCTTTCTCCCATCTAGACCATTTATCGATATCTAGTTTTTCCAGTTCCTCAGGACTCAGTTTTCTAATTTCAACACTTGTCAATTTACTTCACCTTTGCGAATTGTGAAACATGTATCTTGTGTTACTATTGCTTCAACATTCTTTTTAGTAAATTTGTTTGCCGATAAAAGATTTGATCACTACTTCTGGCATCATGTGAACTCCCCCATCTGTTTCAGGAATAAGGCATGCTTGGTTTTTAAATTGTGGGCTCGTTTTTCAGAGTACCTTTGATCCTTCAGGAACCTGTTGCTCTGGAACTAAGAAATACCAGCCAAGCTTGTCGCTCCCCGTCATTAGAATCATGCCTTCTGAAGGAATTCCTTTGAATTTTCGTGGTTTGAGATTAGCTAGCACTGGTACTTGTTTGCCCTTCAGATCTTCTGGCTTGTACTGGTCACCAATTCCTGAAACAATCGTTCTGGTTTCATCACCGAGATCTATTTTAAGTTTCAAGAGTTTGTCCGATCCCTCCACTCTTTCAGCTGTTATGATTTTACCTACACGGATGTCTAGTCTACTGAATTCTTCATACGAAATTATTTCTGCCTTTGGCTTTTTCTCATTCTTTTGTTTCTTGGGTTTCTTGCTCGTTTTTGTTTCAGCCCCACCAAATCGCTTAATGAGTTCTTGTATCTGTTTTTTCTCAACTTTCTTGAACAATACCTCTGGTGTTTTAGTTACAGTTTTTCCAGCTAGAATTTTAAAATCAAACGCTTTGTCAAGTAGTGCCTTGTGAACATCACCAGCATTTAATCCAAGATTATGAAATATTTTTTCCGCGGTCTGTGGGATGAATGGTTCGCTGAGAATAGCTACTGCTCGTAAGTAATGTGCTGCGACTGA
>JAJRWK010000188.1 GCA_024276795.1 archaeon
CCGCCGTGATTTCCGCGTTCGGGATGGGAGCGGGTATCACCCGGCCGCTATGGCCCTGGCGAACCAGAGCTTGACAGCTTTCGCGAGCACAGCTCACTACTGGCTGTCACGCCAGCCGGCTTGACTTGCGGTCACGGCGGTGTTCAGCAATCATTACTTTTTGGTGCCCAATTTATCTTTTCCTAAACCGACAATTGCCGAGTGAATAAAAAAGAGGAAGAAGGAAGGAATGACATTACTTTTTATACGATAAAATCTACTTGGTAGTTCTCCTCTTGAAGAGAATAATGATGGAGCTAAGAAGTAGAAGCGATGTGAATGGTGCAATTATTCCAATAGAGAGAAAGCCGCCCCCACCATCTTCTCCACCCGTCGGTAAGGTTGGAGAAGTCGGAGCCTCTGTAACTGTTAGAATGGCACTAGCAGTAGCAGAATTACCATTTGTATCATTTGCGGCAACAGTGAAGTTGTAGGTGCCAACATCAAGAGTAGTGAAGTCAGGTTGGATTAGTTGACCATAAGAAAACTCCCCTTTAGCAATTTCAGTTTCGTCTTGGAGTAAGCGATAGGTGCCACCAAACAAAGCTCCAGCCATGTAGAAACCAAACTTGCTGTCTGCAAGGTTATCTTTTGAAACGGTAATGTCGCCAGTCGAATCAATATAAAGTGAATGATTGTAGTCAAAAAGCTGTATTCTGTAGTTTCCTTGGTCTGCAACGACAACTCGATCAGTTAATTGGTCGTATGCCACACCATCAGGAGAGAGAAACTGGCCCTCGCCGGATCCGGGAGGGCCACCAAACGCAGCAATGGGAGAAAAGTCGTCTTTGTCAAAAATGATTATCCTCGATAGCTTGGAAGTTCCCTCATCAGGGCCTTCATCAACCGCAATAATATTATGCGTGGGATCCAGTGCTAACCCTTCGAAGTTAAACTGAGAATAGTCAGACCCAAAACTTCCTAAGAACGTCCCATTGAGGCCAAAGTATCCAATCGAGCCCTTGGCTTCAAGCGACACATAAATGATCTCCTTATCTGTATCGACAACCATGTTTTCGGGAGTTGTAAAATCGCCAGTGGAGAATTCTCGCAAGTATTTTCCATTGGCATCAAGGACTAGGATTTTATTGTTTGGCTGGTCAGAAACAAAAAGGGTGTCGTTACGAGGATCGATGGCAAGGCCCTGTGTGTCTCGTTTCTTTTCATCTGTTTGTGGCGCAGGCAGTGCAGTCTTAGCATAAGGACTAGTATCACCTTTGTTGAAATAGAGTAAGTTCCCAGTCTTTTCCACAACAACAATAGTTCCATTTGAAAGCTCGACAATGCCCTGAACCTCGTTGTTTATATCTACATCCGTACCCGTAAATCCGGTCATCGCGTACAGAAACGTACCATTTTTGGCGAAAACTTGGACTCTAAGGTTTGTAGTGTCTCCAGCGTAGATTGTTCCATCAGCGTCCACATAGACACTATCGGGTTCATTAAATTGTCCTTGATCTGACCCTTTTGTTCCGCCGAGAACGAGGTCTGGAGGAAGCACATAAGTATACAACGGGTCAGCAGACAATTTCAACTGTGCAGTGCTCTGAGGCAGAGACCCCAAGATGAGCACCGCGATAAAAGAGATTGTAAACAATTTTTTCATTCAGCGCACCTTTTCTGGTGTGTTATGAAAGTTTGCTACAAGGTCATTATAAAAGGTTTCAACTTTCCGAGACCCCAGCGATTCTGTTATAGAATGTAAAAAGGGTTACTGTGAATTTGATTTTCACAAAAAAGTAATCAAGTTTGAACAGAATAGGAATTGCTTAAGAAATGAGATGAAGATGAAACGCCATGCGAAATCTTGACCGATTTTCAAAAGAAGAGTTGAAGAAGCTAGTTCAGGTGTACGCCAAAAACTGGCTTGCTCATGATGGCTGTTGGTTTCTTGCAATTGAAGAAACAGAGGGATTAGAGAAAGCAATTGAGTATGATAAGAAAAGTTGGGAAAGATTCACTCGAATTGAGGCAAGAAGAATAATGAAAGAGTTTGGAATAGCGCCCAATCTCGGGCTCGATGGATTGGAGAAAGCGCTACAATACAGGCTATATGCAACTCTTAATGAGGATAAGATTGAAAGGGTCTCCAAGAATAAGCTCATTTACAAAATGGTATCTTGTCGGGTGCAGAGCGCCCGTGAGAGAAAAGGATTGCCATTATTTCCTTGTAAACCAGTAGGGATGGTTGAGTATTCGGGGTTTGCAACCACCATTGACTCACGAATTAAAACAACTTGTATCGCAGCACCCCCAGATTCTGCAAAAAGATCGTTTCATTGTGGTTGGGAATTCATAATTAAAGAATCAGAAGAAGAATGAAGTGCGATCCTATAGGTCTAGATCAAGGTTCTTAGAATAACGCTGAACATAATAAGGTATGACAACAACTTTGCTCCCATGGATGGAAAATGCGCTTATCACCCGAAAGCTAGAGCGATCGAGATTTGTGCAAAATGTAACAAACCTATTTGCAAATTAGATGTGAACGCGCTAGCAGTTTCAAAACCTGGAATTTGTGCCCGTATTCCACTTTGTCCCATGTGTTTTTCTCGGGTTCCTTCATAGGAACATGCATCTTTTTCAAGATCAGATACTACCACGGTGAAGACCGAAGCGCTAGATTTATATACAGTTTGAAGGGGGGTGAAGTAAAAGTGTATAGACAAGGATTAACAAGCCAAGGCGGATAAAATTTGATCCGATATATCCAATAAATACGTATATTAATAAGTGTCTAAAGTCACATTAGACTTGACTACTGGAGTAGTAAATTGGTGTCGTTATGGTGAAAGAATCTTCAGATGGAATCGTTTGCCCCGAATGTCAAAGCAAGAATATTGGGTTGTCCATTCAAGATGGACATTATGTTTGCCTTAGTTGTGGTCTCGTTCAAGATGAGATCGTTATAGATTCTTCTCCCGAATATCGAGTCTATTCTAGTGAGGAAGCAAGAACAAAGCAAAGAGTGGGTGCCCCACTGAGCTTGTTAAAAGTTGACAAGGGACTCTCAACCTCAATTGGAACTAGTGATCGAGACGCTTTTGGCCGCCCCATTAGCCCGATGAGACTAGCTCGGATGAGACGACTGCGACGGTTAAACCTTAGAGAATCACGTAGCGAAATCCGCAATTTACGACAAGCTCTAAGAGAAATAAGCAGAATCGTTTCCGAGCTTGGCTTTCCTGAAACCGTAGCCGAAACCGCGTCATTATATTACAGGAAAGCTTTGAAGGCTCAACTAGTTCGGGGTAGAAGCATAAAATGTATGGTAGCAGCGTCAGTATATCTCGCGTGCAGAGAGCTGAACATACCAATCGTGATCAAAGATTTGGAATCCGTTTCCAGTGAGAATCGCAAAAGCATCGCGAGATGCTATCGAGTAATTGTTGAAAAGCTTCGAATCCAAGTTGGTCGCCAAGATCCTTCCTACTTAATCAATAGACTTGGAGACGAGCTCAAGCTAACCCCTCAAACAAAGAGAGAAGCTATTAAAATCATCGAGCAGGTTAGAGCCAATAGGCTTGATGTTGGAAAATCACCCATGTCTATTGCAGGAGCAGCAATTTACTTAGCTTGCTTGAGGACTGGTGAAAGAAGAACCCAGCAAATGGTGGCAAAGGCTGCCAAGACCACGCCCGTTACTCTTCGAAATCGCTTCAAAGAAATTGCAGAAGCACTCGAATTATCACTAGAGATTAAGAGAGGAGCAGCTGCAACCCCCGTATACTTCAAAAACCCATGGGAGTGATAAATCAAGGACAACTTTGGCGAGTAGATTTACCACTCTTCTCCTTCCCTTTTTTGTGATTGGTCTTTATTTGCAAGATGTTGCAAAGTGCATGATAGAAGAACTGGAGGCACATTTGCAAGAAATGGAACATGGAAGAGAGGAATTCATAAACAAGCGTTACTAAACACTTAGTGTGAGCGATAGGAAGGAAATGGCAGATTGGGTTTTATGTATTGCCCACACTGCTGTTGAGCGTTACCTAAGGGATGGCTTCATTTGGAAGCCTCCAGTTCATGAGTTGCCTGAATTCTTGCGACAAGTGCAAGGAGCATTTACAACATTATATGATGTCTCGAGAGGGAGAAAAGACTTGAGAGGGTGCATTGGTATCCCATTGCCAATTTACCCCCTTGCAGAAACCGTTGCTAGATCAGCAATAGAAGCAGCAACTGATGACCCTCGCTTTCATCCCGTAAATCTTGAAGAATTACCAAAACTGATGTTTAGCGTTGACGTGCTTAGTCCGTTGATGCCGATAACTACGCATGACCCAAAAAAGCTCAAGAAGGTTATTAGGATTGGAAAACATGGACTAGTTATCAAGTATCGAGGGAGAAGCGGCTTACTCTTGCCAAAAGTTCCGGTTGAATTTGGATGGTCGGTTGAGGAATATCTAGCTCATCTTTGCATAAAAGCAGGACTACCACCAAATGCCTATCTTGATACGGCGTCAGAATTATTCATGTTTGAATCTGAGAGCTTTTCTGACGATTTAGTTATGTATACTTTTTGAGGAAGGATCATCCTCTTTCTTGTAAAAGCCTTCTCTTTTCTTGGAGTGTTTACAAAGCGAAACTAAGAGCTCTTTTGTGTAGGGGAGCAATTATTTCTTTCCGAGAAGATCTTTTGATTTTTGCAGGAGAGCCTTGGCAGTTTTTTCATCTCCTATTTCTTGGTATAATTTGGCGGCTTTTTCGTATTCTCGCGCAGCAACATGTTCGGTATCTAACCCGTTTTTTTCCAAAGCATCTTGGCCCACCTCAATGTGGATCTGAGCTAATCTACGTTTAACTCTATTCAAGAGATCTTCGTCCCCCAAGTCTTTTACTATTTCAGCAGTTTCCGTTAGAATGGCTCGTCGTTCGGTGAGCGGTCTGTCTTTTTCCTCTGAAAGCTCAAGATTTAACTTGACTAGATCCTTTATGGCAAAGACTCTTTTCTCGGGGTCCCACACTTGAAGAATACTTGCCATCAGTCTCAATGCTTCTATTCTCTCTTTCTTGTTCTTTGTTTTTGTTGCTACTGCTTGGGAGTTGTGAAGCGCTTGTGAAAAAGATAATCGACCTAAGTCGTGATAGATTCGAGCTACGCGGAGTCGATTCTTCTCTCGTTCCCATGCATCTATTGCACGGAATCCGAAGTAGAGAGCCTTGTGAGGATCTTTATGTCTAATGGAGAGTTCCATGAGATGTTCATACATCGCGGCTGAGTCCCGAAATCTATTTGCTTTATAGTTATCATCAGCTTCTTGTAAGTAGTCTGCGTAGTTTGGGTCATCTTCGACAGGCATTTTCAGAATCTCTCCTATGACTATTTTTCATGTGTTCTTTTCCCTATTAATTCTTGTTTTTCACATAAGGTACTATTGATACTACTAAAAAACGAGTCAATTGGTTTTTTCAAGTGGTTAAATTGGCTGTGATCGCTTGCATTAAAACAATCTAAGGAATAGGATTGCTAGTTAGTGATTCTGTCGGAGAGATAAATAGAAAAGCAGGAGGGCCACGAAACTAGAATGTCATGCCTTCGATTTTTTCTCGAGCCAGATTCAACAAATCATAATCATTTTGGTGACGCAAGAGCCGATGCGCTTCTTTGTATGTTAGCCATTTAGCACTGTCGTGTTCTTGAGAAAGGTATAGCTTCTTAGACTTAAACCGCACTAGGAAGTAGTGAACAGTCTTTTCAACAACTCCATTTTTCCGTCGAAACCAGTAGACACTAACCTTAGGGAGTTTGCAGAGAATTGTGAATTGGGATTGTCCTGTTTCTTCGTAGATTTCTCTTCTCGCGGTTTGAACGAGGGTTTCTCCTTCTTCCACATGTCCTTTTGGGAAGCCCCAGTGTCTTGCTTTGCTGTACCGTAGGAGCAGGTAATACACATCTCCATTCTGGTTCAGGAAGAATGGCACGCCTCCTGCACTGATTTCTTTTGCAACTTGGGGCTGAACGGATTGCATTCTATTCACCAACGGGGATACAGTTTAACGACCTAGGATACTCTAATACTTTATTTTATTCGTTCTTACATTAAGTTTCTGATTCACAAAGAAGGGATAACGCGAACTGTGTTACTTTGAGTCGCTGGTTGCCCTAATTGTATTATTGATTGATTTTTTCTTTGTGTCTATTTTGAAACTCAAAGCCTTCCATAAGGTTTTTTTGATTAAACGGCGTAGTAACACATGCATCTGCTCAGTGGATTCTATGGTAATCCATGAGACGGAAAATCGAGTTCAAAGATCGTCGGAGAAAGTGAGGTACATGACACGTGAAAAGATCAGCTATCCAATTCACTTGGTGCTTGAGGGCATCGTAAAGCAGGCGGAGAGAGATGGTGTGATCACGAAAGAGGAAGCAGACTTGATCAATCGCATTCAAATTGATGCTCGTGAATTGGAAAAAAGAGTAAAAGAGTTCGTCGAAACGAAGCGACCCACTGCAGAGGAACTGGAAAAATTCTTGGCTGAGCAGAGAGAAGTTTTGATTAAACAGGCAACCGAAGAAGCGGAGAAAGATGGCATTATTTCAGAAGACGAGAAAAGCATCATTAATCGCTTAATTCAAGAATTGGAAAAGTATAAGGGATAAGACGGGTAAAATCCCAAGAGACTGTTTTCCCGTTTCTGAAAGCTTGTTGCTAAGCCAAACCTAATTTAGATCAAAGATTAAACGTTTCATGGCTCTTGATGAAGATATCGCCTAACTGATCAATGATGGATGCAGCGGACACTGAGAGAGCCACTATTTTATGAGCTTGGGTTCTATGCTATGAGGAAGCGTTTAGAAACGGGGGATGTCTCCAAATGTCCACTCCTCTGACAGTATGGATTTTTACATAGCCGGCGAGATGGAGTGTGGAATTCAGCTCTTCATTTCGGGGATATTGCCACCATGGGACCATGACATAGTTGTAAATATCAGATCGAAAGAGGAGAGCTCTTATTGCAGCAAACTCCCCAGGATCGCTTACATAGTATTTGAATAGCAAAGGGATGTTTTTGTGGAGATAGGTATAGCCACCAGTATAGAACCAGTGCGTTATGCCCAAAACACCAGTTACATCTGGCTGTTCAGAGATGAATTTCAAAGCAAGATTATGGTCTCCAAAAGGCTGCCAGTCAACGTTCTGTGAGTCAGCACTTGATCCTGAAAGAACCAAAATTGAAAGGACGAAAATAGCCACGAGTTTTTGTTTTTCTATGGATGGAACATTATCGGGTGGCGCAATTTGACGGATTATGACAAAAAGGGCCTGTAGTCCTTTGGAATATGCAATGGCTGAGATCAGATAGATCAAGACAATGGAAGAAAACACAAATCGGGGTTCTTTATGCTTAGGGATAGAGAAGACAAGTAAGGTTCCAACACTGAGGACAGCTAAAAAGACTAAGTTCCCATAGGTGTATGCATGGAATAGTTCTTTAAATGAGGCTTTTGAGGAAGATTCTTCAAGGAAATGAAGGCCTTTTGCTACCGCAATTACGAGAAAAATGATAGCGAAAACCACTAAGGTTAGAGGAATCTTCCGTTGGGTAAAAAAATGAGCAAAATAGGCGCGAAACGGGGAAACCCCAAAGATTTCAGACCGCTTCTCAAC